>JBOGEA010000026.1:0-25860 GCA_050743205.1 Egibacteraceae bacterium
TCGCCTCCGCCCTCGCGAACGACGACGCATGACTCGGGGTCACCGTGGGTCGCTACTCCTTCGGTGTAGAGCTCTCTCATCTCCTTCTCCATGCCGGTTTATCCCGGCGCTCCGAACGTCCAGAAAACCGGGCGAGGCCGAGCTGACCTGTCCGCTGGCGGCTGTCTGGCTCCTCGGTCGCCGAAATCCTTGACCTCGTGACCAGTGGCGGGCACCCGCAGCGGCGCCGGACGCGCCGTGGCGGGCGTATACGCCCATTCCCGCACATCGGCTCACGCAGATACGCGAGAGCATACGTGGAGAGCCCACTGGATGACCGCACGAATCATCGCACCATGTCAGGAGCCCTGGAATCGACAGAATGCGGTCCATCGCGGATGAAGTTCGATAGCCAAGGAGATGGCGTTCTTGCGGTACATGCTGTCGGACGGCGGCGGAGCCGCAATCATTCAGGATCGGTCCGCACGCGAGGGGTAAGCCTGCGCTCGATTGGATCCCCCTCACATCTTCGCTAATACCAGCAGGACCTGCATGTACCTAGGCCTCGATGTCTCATCCTGGTATGACTGATAAGAGAAGAATCGATCGTTATGAGGCGGTTTCTTGTGGGGGCTGAGGCGCAGCGGGAGCCATCCCACGCACCCCCAGACCCATACTTCGGGTGAGCCCTGTGGGATCCGGCGCTCTTCACAGACCGGGTTATCCCAGACCAGCAGGGCGTTCCTGTCTATTTCACCCGTTCATACGCCAACTGTGTGAAACATCCAGGCTAAAATCCTCTGGAACCATCACAGCCGCCACCGTACCCCGCAACCCGGATCAACGGCCTGGTATGGGTACGGCGAAACATCATGGTCTTCCCTCTTGCTTCCTCCTCTGGAAGGAACCGAAAGGGAAGACTACAACCGAAGGCGGAGGATCGGCCCGAAAAGATCCGCTGCTCGATGGAAGACGGCCATCGCGGTGGCTGGCTATCATCGCTGAGAATTGTCGCCGATTCGATTCCGTACCGAAGTATGCTAACCCTCGAGGTCGCCAGATTAGCAACAAATCAGCTAGATGGTGCTAACGTGTGGTCTCATCGGTACAGTGAATTTGGTCGCTCCGGCATTCTTGCCCTCTGTGTTGCACCTCGCCTATATACGATCGGGGAGGCAAGCGCCCTCACCCCGCACAAATGATGTCCGGTGCAGGAAAGCCCTCGGCACGCGCCATATTCCCGCAACGGAACCTCTAGGTCCGCTGTTGACCTCTAACTGTTCCAGGCTCATCTTAAGGCAGGTGCTATGGCCCTCGACAGACCCAACTCACCCTCGCTCGACTCCACCGAACCGATCGCGATCGTAGGGGTTGGATGCAGACTTCCGGGAAATGTTTCGACGGTGGAGGATCTCCTCACAGTCCTGCGTGACGGCCGAGACTGCATTACAGAGCTGCCGTCAGACCGCTGGGACGTAGCCGCTCATTATGATCCTGACCCCCTTGCGCCTGGAAAAACGTACGTCCGGCACGGTGGATTCGTTTCTGACATCGACCGATTCGACGCGGCATTCTTCCGCATCATCGACAACGCTGCAGATCGCATGGATCCGCAGCAACGAATGGCCCTTCAAACCGTTTGGCATGCCCTCGAACATGCGGGACAATCCGCCGACGAGCTTCTGCAGAGCAACACCGGCGTGTTTCTAGCGATGATGAATCAGAACTGTTACCAGCAGCTCAAATATGCATTCGCGGGCATGCAGGGCGTCACAGCTGCCGATTCGATAGGCGATGCGATGAGCATCACGGCCGGCAGAATCTCGAACTTCTTCGGCCTCGAGGGCCCGTGCCTCACGGTCGACACCGCTTGCTCCGGATCCATGGTTGCCTTGCACCTCGCCCGGCAAAGCATGCTCGCGGGTGAGTGCGACTCTGCGATTGTCGTAGGCGTGAACGCCATACTTGATCCGGGTTTCCACATCGCTTCTACGAAGACGGGCGCGAGCATGATGTCCCGTTCGGGACACTGCAGCGTCTTTGATGAGGATGCCGATGGGTTCGTCCGTGGAGAAGGCTGTGTCGCAGTCATACTCCGTAGGCAGTCTCTCGCCATTGCAAGAAATGATCATATTCTGGCGAGCATCATCGGCACCGCGATCAACCAGGATGGCCGCACGCCTGCGATCACGACCCCGAACGGGCACGCGCAAGAGAAGGTCATCCGCATGGGGCTTGCCTGTATGGACGTCAGGCCCAGCGACGTCGGTTACGTGGAGGCGCACGGAACGGGAACTCCCGTCGGCGACCCCATCGAGATGACCGCGATCGCCACTGTCTATGGCGCTGGAAGATCAGACCAGGACGCGCTCTTCGTTGGCTCTGCCAAGAGCAATTTCGGCCACATCGAGGCAGGTGCCGGCCTGTTGGGGGTCATCAAGGCCGCCTTGTCGCTCGATCAGGAGCTGATATTCCCCAGTATCCATTTCAAGCGGCTGAACCCTGCGATTGACCTCGGTACTGTCCCTGTGCGAGTGCCGACATCCGCCATCCCATGGCCCCGCAGTAAGCGCCGCCGGATGACGGGTGTCAATGCCTTCGGCTACAGCGGGACTAATGCCCATACGGTCTTGCAGGAAGCTCCACTCCCCAGCGACGCTGGCACGGACTCGGAGAAACGCCTAGCGCACTTGGTCCTCTTATCGGCAAAGTCGGCCGAACGCTTGCAGGAGCTGGCCAACAACTGGGCCGACTTCCTCGGGCAGGATACGTCAACGCTGCTTCCGGATATCGCGTTCACTGCGGCGACAGGCCGCACGCACATGCGCCATCGCTTGGCGGTCGTGGGACGAGACAAAGGAGAAATCAGTGACAAGCTTCACTTGCGGCGTTTGGGTCGTAATCCGAAAAGTCTCGTTGCAGGTCGAACGACGTCCCGAAGCAAGTTGAAGACCGCCTTCGTCTTTACTGGTCAGGGGTCTCAATACCCTGAGATGGGACGACAGATCTATGACGCAGAGCCAGCGTTCAAGGCCGCCATTGACCGATGCGCGACGCTCATGGACTCCGACCTCGATTTACCGCTGCTGGAGATCTTGTTCGGGCCAGCGGCAGCGGAGGGCGCTCGACGACACACGCTATGTGCAGCCAGCCATATTTGCTGTCGAGTATGCGCTCGCAGACCTCCTCCGTCACTGGGGAGTCAAGCCCGACTTCGTCATCGGTCACAGCGTGGGTGAGATCGTGGCAGCCTGTGTCGCGGGTGTCCTCAACCTCGAAAGCGCGGCGCAGTTCGTCGTTGCGCGTGGTCGCCTGATGGGGCAGTTGCCCCGCGACGGCAAAATGCTCGCCGTGAACGCCACGCCCGAGCAGGCCCACGAGTGGATCCGGGGCAAGGAGCATGAGGTCTCTCTCGCAGCCGTGAACGGGCCAGCCAGCGTGGTCGTGTCCGGCAGCGCCGCAGCAGTCGATGACGTGGCACAGCTCGCACGTGCCGAGGGGCGCCGAACCACGGAACTCGAGGTGTCCCACGCGTTCCACTCCCCCCTGATGGACCCGATAATCGAAGACCTGGGACAGGTCGTTGCATCTCTTCGAATCTCCCCGACGCAGCTGCCTCTTGTCTCGAACGTGACAGGAAGCTTTCTGAACCATGATCTCACAGGTGACTATTGGACCTCACATGCGCGTCAGCCGGTCCTCTTTTACCAGGGCATGTCCAAGATCATCGACCAGGACTGTGCTGTTGTCATCGAGGTGGGACCGCACCCTACGCTTACGCCAGCGGTGGCGGCTGCCTTCGATGCGCCAAACACGCGATGGGTGCCGACCCTTCTACGCGATCGGCAAGACGTCTCGAATCTCCTCGAAACTCTCGGCTCCCTTTTCGTTGCTGGCGCGCCGCTCGACCTGGACTGCCTCTTCTCGAGTCCAACGCATCACCGTGTCTCGCTGCCTCTGTATCCCTTCCGTCGGGATCGGCATTGGTTCAACACCGATCCAGCGGCCAGCCATCAGGCCGGAGTTCGGCTCCAGCCTCCTGAGGCTCAGGTCCCCCTTCATCCTCTGCTCGGCCGTGTGGTGAGTCTTGGATCCCACCGTGCCGTGTTCGCGACGAGTCTTTCGGCGACAGATCTTTGGGCAGATCATCGCGTACTGGGGGCGACCGTGTTTCCGGGTACCGGTTACCTTGAAATGGCGGTACGAGGTTATGCAGCATTCACAAGGCAGGACTGGCGACCTGTGGTGCTGCGGGACGTAGAACTCGAGCGTCCCCTCGTCCTTGCGTACGGGAAGCCGAGCAAGGTGAGCATCACGCTGGAGACTGCTGCGGTCAACGGCAACGATGAAGTCGCCTTCTCGATCGCTTCAGGCGGTGACGGAGATTCCACCGTCTACTGCAGGGGACGGATCAGCGCCGCCAGCAAGGACGTGGACCGAGCTGCAGTCGATACTGAGCTGGACCGCATGGAATCAAAACTGCCCGTAGGCGCGTTCTACGGTGAGTTACGGCAAGGAGGCTTGGAGTACGGCTCCAACTTCGCGACTATTCGCGAGCTGTGGATGGGCAAGCCTGATTCCGGCGAGGCCCTCGGTCGTATCACGGCCTCGTTGCATGAGGAAGGAGAGAAAGACCATCCGTTCACGCTCACCACGCTGTTGGACGGTTGCCTGCAAGTATTCGGTTCCGCACTTCGCACGTTAGATAGAAGGGACTACCGGCGCGCGTTCGTACCAGCATCCATTCGCACTGTCATTCTGTGCCGCCCTCAGCTTCCTTCTCAAGTCTGGAGCCACGTCAGCGTGAGCACGAACGGCGACGGCCGGGCCGCTCTCGCGCATATCCGTGTCCTGACCGATGAGGGGGACGTACTTGCGCATATCGATGGACTGGAGTTGCGGCAGAAAGTGAGCCTCATGCCGCTTGCACAGGGCGGTGAGTTCTCCACCAATGTTGCGCAGCCGGTCAGTGGCCTGGGGTCCGAATCGCGTGATCACCTTGTGGATCGCCTACGAGGACTACCCGACGACGAGCGCGTGGATGCGGTCGCAAAGTGGCTCGCGTCCGAGGTCAAGGATACGTTGGGTCAGACGGCCGAAGACCTTGATGTCGATTTCGACAACATCGATCCCTCGACGGCACTGCTGGAGATTGGTATGGATTCGCTTCTGATAACAGAGCTCCAGCGCCGCATCCAGGAGAAACTCGAGTTTCGTTTCCAGCCGATGCAGGGCCTGGACTATCAGAGCATCGACTCGCTCGCGAAGTATATTCTCGACGAGGTATTGGTTGTCGAGTCGACAGCAGGTGCTGCCACGACGGTCTCTGCGGCGTCGGGTGAGTGAGCCGCCCGCTGGATTCCGCGCCTTCGCCCCATACCCAAGTCCGCGCGCAAGGGAGTTTTTAATGATCGGTAGCACACATTCTGTTGACTTGGACTTCGCCCGCCGCTATATCGAGAATCACGTAGACAAGCGTCAAGTGAACAAGGTTCAGCACGGGTTTCCGTCACCGCGATTCTGGACCGAGACTGAAGTACCAGCCGAGCAGATACTCGAAGACCGGGAGAAGGTTCGGTCGATGGGACAGAGTTCGGCAACATACCTCTACATAGGCGTCCCCTATTGCCTCAAGACGGATCCAGGAAAGTGCGGTTACTGCCTCTTTCCAGTAGAGGACTTCGTCGGCAATGCTGAATTGGAAGCATACTTTTCATATGTTAAGAGAGAAGCTGCGATGTATCGAGAGGGACTTCGCGGCCAGACCTTGGCTGGAGTCTACTTCGGTGGCGGCACATCGAATCTTTATAAGGCACCGATGTACCTCGAACTGATGGAACTCGTGCACGTGCTGTTCCCCACCGTGCCGCCCGAGGCCGACATCACGCTCGAGGGCATTCCTCAACTCTTCACACGTGACAAGATTGCCAAAATCAAGGAATCCGGGATGAACCGGATCAGCATGGGGGTGCAGCAGATCAACGAGCGGCTCAACAGTTTGAGCGGACGGAGGCAAACGACGAAGCACGTCGTGCACACGCTCGAGTGGGCTCGGGAATACGGACTGGCCTGCAATGTCGATCTGATCTTCGGGTGGCCGCAGCAGACCGTCTCGACGATGGTCAAGGACCTCGAGACCGTAATCTCGTGGGGCGTGTGCGACATCACGCATTACGAACTCAATGTAGGTGGGCCCACTGACTTCGCCCTCAACCGGTATCACGAGCTGCCCAGTACGCTCAGAAACCTCGAGATGTACAGGGTCGCGTGCGACCTGCTGAAGAGCCACGGCTACGAGCAATTGACCTCCTACAATTGGCGCAAGCCTGGAGACGAGGCGGGTAGACCTTTTATCGAGACTGCTACACAGGATTTCGACCGTACAGACATCATGGGGGTGGGCTACGCGGCCATCACGTTCTTCGGCAATGTGGCGCTGGAAGACGGCCGTGCCTGGTCATTTATGAACTGGCGAAACCTCCAGGAGTACAAGACGGCAATCGATCAGGGTCGATTCCCGATCGAGCGCGGTTTTTGCCATGAGCGCGAGGATCTGCAGATGTTGCTCATCTTCCGCAGTATTTTTGGGCTGAGGCTGAATCGAGGGCTTTATCGCTCAGCCTTCGGCGTGGACGTGTATGACCAGTTCGACGCTGTCTGGGACGCCCTTGAGGAGTGGGGATTCGTCGACGTCACTCCTGAGGAGATCTGCGTCAAAGGTGACGGAGGGTTTTACACGCCACTGATCCAGACGCTGCTGGCAGAGAAGCGATATCGCGAGCTGCGGCAAAGGTTAGTCGACGGGGTCAAGAGGGTACAACTTCCCGTGATGAGCGCTTCATAACGCGCGATGATCAGCGGTATTGACGACCTTAAAACCGTGGCTGGGACCAGGTGCATGCTGGAAGAAAAGAAAGTATTGATAACAGGTGGCTCGCGAGGCATAGGCGCGGGAGTAGTCCGAGCCGCCATGCGAGAGGGCGCCGAGGTCGCTTTCACATTTCATAAGAGCTGCGAGACGGCGCAGGAGCTGTCCCACCGAATGGCGACTCGTCACCCCGAGCGACGATGCCTCGCCTTGCAGTGTGATGTCACGGATTCCAACGGCATGCAGGAGGTGGTGAAGGCGGTCACACGGGAGCTGGGCAGAATCGATGTGCTCGTCAACAATGCCGGGGTCAGGAGAGACGCCCAATTGGCTCGCATGAGCCGTGAGCACTGGGATGAAGTCATCTCCACGAATCTCGGGGGCATGTACAACGCAACGAAACCCCTGGTCTTGCAGTTGGTGAAACAGCGTACCGGCTCCATTATCAACCTCACGTCGATCGCCGGGATGTATGGAAACGGCGGACAGGCTAACTACGCTGCGTCGAAGGCAGGGGTCATCGGCTTCACCAAAGCATTGTCGAAAGAGGTCGCTGCATTCGGTGTGCGCGTGAATGCGGTGGCACCCGGTTTCATCGAGACGGACATGATCTCTGGCATGGACGAGGGCCGACTCAAATTCATCAAGTCGTTGATTCCCGCAGGGCGACTGGGAACCGTGGAGGATGTCGCTGCTCTGATCTGTTTTCTTGCATCAGACAAGGCGAGCTACCTGACAGGTCAAGTAATCGAGGTGGCTGGCGGGCTGACCTCGTAGAGATGCATACTGGGCACATGCGGCTGCTCTTCGACTGTGTGCGGACGTTCGATGGCCTCAGTGTGCTGCCCGAGGCGAACGTCCTGGTGAAGGATGGACGTATCGCTTCGGTCGGGCCGCCCGGGCCGACTCCTCCCGGCGCCGATGTCGTCGCTGGGCGAGGCCGGACGCTGCTGCCAGGGCTCATCGACTGCCACACCCACGTCCAGGGAACCGCCCTCGCGAAGAGCCTGGTCTTCGGGGTGACGACGAGCCTCGACATGTTCACCGACCACCGCATGGCTGCGGAGTTCAGGGCTGGGCAGGAGGCCAGCGGTGCAGTGGACCGGGCCGATCTGTACTCAGCCGGGACGTTGGTAACCGCACCCAGCGGCCACGGGACACAGTTTCTGCCGGGCATCCCCACGATCACTGGCCCAGAGCAGGCCCAGACGTTCGTCGACGCGCGTATCGCCGAGGGCTCGGATTGGATCAAGATCGCCTACGACGACTGGCAGGCCTTCGGGCACCGTCTGCCAACGATCAGCCGCGAAACGCTCACGGCTGTGATCGCCGCCGCCCACGCCCGGGGCAGGCTCGCAATCGTCCACGTCACCACAATGGAACACGCCCGCGATGCGATCGAGGCGAGGGCCGACGCGCTCGCGCACGTCTTTATGGACCGTCTCCCGCCGGAGGGCTTCGGTCGGCTCGTGGCCGACCATAACGCGTTCGTAATCCCCACGTTGAGCTGCCTGGAGAGCATGGCCTTCCGGAACGGCGAGACGGGGTTCGCCGAAGACCCACGCCTGGCGCCCTACCTGACCGACAAGGACATCGCTCAACTCCGCGCGCGCTCCCCGTTCTCCGTCAAGCCCACCTATGATGTCGCCGAGACCACGGTACGGATGCTCCATGAGGCCGGCGTCACCGTTCTCGCTGGCACGGACGCCCCCACGTTCGGGACGATGCACGGCGTAAGCATCCACCGGGAACTCGAGCTGCTCGTCCTCGCCGGCCTCGCCCCCGTCGAGGCGCTGGCCGCCGCCACCTCCGCACCGGCGACGCGCTTCGGGCTGAGCGACCGCGGGCGGATCGCCCCAGGCCTGCGTGCCGACCTCCTGCTCGTGCGAGGTGACCCCACCACCGACATCGCCGCCACCCGCGCGATCGAGGGCGTGTGGAAGCTCGGCGTCCCGACCGACCGCGCCGCCTATCGCGCCCAGGTCACAGCCCGCCGCGCGAAAGCCCGTCGCCAACGCCACGCGCCGCCCCCGCCTGGCTCCGAGAGCGGCCTCGTCAGCGACTTCGAGGATGGCCAGCTCGGCGCCGCCTTCGGCGCTGGCTGGTCGGTGGTGACCGACCAGATGATGCATGGCGCCTCCAGCGCTGCCATCGAGATCGTCGAGCCAGGCGCCGCCGGAACCAGACGCTGTATGGCTGTCCTCGGCTGTCTCCGCGAGCACCTGCCGATGTGGGCCGGCGCCCTGTTCAGCCCCGGCTCGTCCCAAGGGAGTCCGGCCAACCTCTCGTCCTGGGAATCGCTCAGCTTCTGGATCCGCAGTGACGGCAGCCTGGTCAACGTGGCGGTCTTGTCCATCACCGGCGGACTGGTCCCTCGCTGGCAGCGCATCGTCGCCGGTCCCGACTGGGAGCAGCATTCGTTTCCTCTTTCGAGCTTCCACACCGACGGCCACGACGTCATCGGCGTGTTCTTCGCTGTCACGGAGCCTCCCGGCTCGTTCGTCTTCCAAATCGACGAAGTTCGCTTTACATGACCATGCTCGTCGGGTCAAAGATTCCGATCGGAGCCACAACAGTCACAGCCCGACCCCGCTAAATCAATACTTGCTACATCGAAATCCCCAGTTGAGCATCAAGCGCCACGATTACGGGGCTTGGTGCCTACCAGAGACCGGGGATGAGCCGGCGCGTCCGCTGTGCGTAGGCGGTGTAGTCCTCACCCAGATTCTGCACAAGCGCGTTTTCCTCCACATGGATTCGCCAGGCAAAGCCCATCAGTGGAATCAAAACGAGGGCGACCACGCTTGCCCGGTTGTTAAGGGCCAGGCCAATCCCGAGCATGGTGGTTAAGATCCCTGTGTAGGCGGGGTGCCGGACCGCTCGATACGGACCGCTCGACACAACCTGCTGCCCCGACTGGACCATAACGACACGCGTGAAAGATCGTCCGAGGGTCAGCACGGCCCACAGCCGTAGACCCATCCCGAGCCAGACGAGGGTGAGCCCGATGACCAGCAGAGCCCAGCCGCTGGCGGTGATGCGCAGAGCCGGAAGCCAGAGCGCGGCCCCAAAGGCCAGAAAGGCCCCAACGCAAACGGTGGTGACCGTTAGGCGAAGGCTGCCTCTGTCGGCCGGCGTAGATGCCTTGACGCCCGCCCGCCAGTCCCGCAGGATCAGCCCCCATTCCAGCAGGGACCAGGCACCGCAACTCACCCAGAAGAAGATGCTCGCGACGGGATCTGAAAAGGGGAACGGCATCAGTTCGCCTCCTGCGCCGAGCATGTCCCGACCGTGCCCCTTGCCAAGCTTGCCATTTCTCCTCCAATTCGGTCTTCTCACCTACGCCGCGAGTTCAGGCGAGGTTGGGTCGTATGAACCCAGTCTCATAGGCCAGGGCGACTGCTTGACTGCGTCCTCGCACAGCAAGTTTTCGCAGCAGGTGATGGACATGCGATTTGACGGTGGTTGTGTGAATCGAGAGCATCGACGCGATCTGGGCGTTCGATTGACCTTTGGCCATCAGTCGGAGCACTTCCAACTCGCGGTTCGTGAGGCGGCTCAATATGGCCGGCAGCTCTGCCTCACGCACTGGCAGCTGATCGGCGAACCGGTCCAGCAGCCGACCCGCGATCGATGGCGCGAGCATGGCCTCTCCGGCGGTGACGGCTCTGACAGCCCGAATGAAGTCGGTTGCGGGATCAGTCTTGATGAGGAGCCCTCTCACGCCTGCCTTTAATGCCCGGATCACCGCTTCGTCGTCCTTGCTCGTCAACAGGACCACCACGTGCACCGGTTGTCGAGAGTGAAGGCTGCCTAAACGCTGCGCCAACTCGATGCCGTTCAGTCCGGGCAGCAGAATGTCCGTCAGCACGACCCTCGGATGCAGGTGCCGCACTGCGGTCATGACCTTTTCGCCGTTGTCGAACTCCGCCGCGACCTCGATATCCGGCTCGCGTTCTAAAAACGTCCGAAGGCCCGCGCGCACCAATGGCTGCTCGTCGCAGACGAAGACGCTGATAGGCCTTGCGGCTTTGGGCGGCTGACCGCTCTGATCAGCGTCCCGCAGAACTCCAGCCCGCACATAGGCGACAGCCCCTGGCCTGTTTGAACCGTTAAAGGGAGCAGACCGCATCATGATGTCTGAGTGTGGTCTGGCTCAGCGCCCTTCACCGGTGATGCATGGACCGGCGTCGGAGGGTTCTGGACCGCGTCTCGCCCGTGCGCGCCCGCGCCTTCGCTGATCCCGAAACGGGTGTATATCCGCCGCAGGGGTTTGGGCAGCCACCAGTTCGCCTCACCGGCGAGTTTCATGAACGCCGGGACCAGCGCTGCCCGGACCAGGGTGGCGTCCATGACGACGGCCAGCGCCAGCCCGACCCCGGAGAGCTTGACGAGGGTGATGCCCGAGGTCGCGAACGCGGCTAGGACCACTGCGAGCAGCACCGCGGCGGCCGTCACGATCTGCCCGGTCTTGGCCAGCCCCGTGGCGACGGCAGCGGCGTTGTCACCGTGACGGTCATACGCCTCTTTGATGCGGGATAGCAGGAAGATCTCATAGTCCATCGACACGCCGAAGGCCAGACAGAACATCAGGATCGGCATGGTCATATCCAGCGTGCCGGTCGCGGTGAAATCGAGCAGGCCGGACAGATGGCCGTCCTGGAAGATCCACACCATCGCGCCGAACATCGCGGTCAAGCTCAGCAGGTTCAGCGCAAGTGCCTTTGCCGGCACGAACAGCGAGCCGAACATCAAGAACAGCAGAGCGAAGGTGATCACGGCAATGATGCCGATCGCCAGGGGCACTCGCCCGAACAGTGACTGCTGGGCATCAACGAACGCGGCGGACGGACCCCCTATGAGCACGCCGTCGAACGGCGCAGGGACCGCACGCAGGGCGGCGACCATCGTCCTCGCCGCCGGAGAGATCGGCTCGACGGCCGGCACGGCCGACAGCCAGGTGCCGTCGTCGCCCACGAAACGCGCTGAGGTCAGGTTGGCGGCAGCAACACGAGCCCCGCCGCTATAGGAGCCGGTCAGAGCGTCCACTCGCTGTACGCCCTCCACGGCCGACAGCTGTACGGCGTAGGCGTGGATGTTCGCGGCGCCGGCCGCTGCGTCCCCGCGGTGGGGCACAACGACGGTCACTGGGGAGAACTCATTGCCAGCGAAGTTCTCGCGCAGATCCTCGGCGACCAGGCGAGCCGGGTTATCCGCCGGCAGCACCCGGTCATCGACGCTGCCGAACTCCACGCCCAGGAACGGCGCGCCGAGGAGGAGAAGGAGCGTGATGACCACGGCTGCGATCGGAACCGGCCGGCGCATCACCGCAGTGGCGATGCGGTGCCAGCGACCCTCGCCCTCCGGAACCTCGCGCCGTCGCAGGACACGGAGGCTGTCCACACGATGTCCGAGCACCGCGAGCAGCGCGGGAAGGACGACGACCGCGCCGACGACCGCGATCCCGACCACCGCGGTGCCCGCGTAGGCGAACGAGCGCAGGTACACCGGCGGGAAGACGAGCAGCGCCGCGAGCGAGATCGCCACTGTCGCTCCACTGAGCGCGATGGTCCTGCCAGCCGTGCGCACCGTGCGGACCACCGCATCGGCCACATCCACCCCAGCGGCCAGCTCTTCGCGGAACCTGCTGACGATGAACAGGCTGTAGTCGATGGCCAGACCCAGACCCAGCCCAGCCGCGAGGTTCAACGCGTAGATCGACACGTCGGTCACGCCGGTCAGCAGTTGGAGCACCGCAAAGGTACCGATCACCGCGATCGCGCCGACCGCGAGCGGGAGCAGCGCCGCGACCACCGACCCGAAGACGATCAGCAGGAGGGCAAGGGTGATGGGGAAGGCGATCGACTCCGCCCGGATGAGATCGGACTCGACCGTGTCAACGACCTGCCGGAGAGTCTCCGCCGTCCCGCCGGCCGCGACATCGAGCAGCGCATCGCTGCGAGTGAAGGCTGCGGTGAGCTGCTCGACCCGCTGCATGACCTCGTCCTCATCACCGAGGATCCGTCCCAGGACCAGCGCCTGGGTCCTGTCAGCCGACGCGAGCGGCGGCGCTTGCAGGCTCCAATACGACTGGACGTCGGCAATCCTCGGCTCGTCGGCCAGCTCGGTGGTCAGCGCCAGGCCGGCTCGGGCCGCCGCAGGGTCGTCGACTCCCGCTCTCGCGGTGACGAGCAGAAGGAAGTTCGAGCTTCCCCGGGCGAAATCGCGGTCGAGCAGTTCGGCGGCACCGCTGGAAGGCGCGTTCGGGTCTGCGAAGCCACCGGTGGTGAGGTTGTCCGCGACCCCGCTGCCGATGACGCCGCACGCCACGAGTGCCACGACCGCCGCCAAGAGCACCACCCAACGACGGCGGACAAGGAAACGGGCAAGCGAGTCCAGCGTTGTTCGCGCGGCCACCTCCGGGTCTCCGCAGAGACGACTCGTCGACGCCACTCTGAGCGGTCCCCTGGCTGCCATGGATCGCCTGCCCCTCCGTTAGGCGGTTCCCGTCCCGGCTGTCGCTTTCAGAATGGTCTCATCGGCGGCTATGGCGCCAACATCCCTTAAGCGGAGCATTCGCATGTGCCACCTAGCTGTGGGTAACGCGTCATGTTCGCCCAAGAACACCCTTAATGGCAGGGCTGGCGGTGCTTTGTCATCGCTCGTTCAAGGGATACAGAAGCGGCGGGTCGCTCACTGAGAGCTGGAGCGACCGGCGGCCTGGGCGGCCAGTTCGACTTTGGAGGCCACGCCGAGCTTGGCGAAGATGTGCGCGAGATGGGTCGCGACCGTGTGGTGGGAGATGCATAGACGCGTGCCCATCTGGGAGTTCGTCAAGCCCGTCACCACCAGGTCGACCACCCGCAGCTCCTGCTCCGTCAGCGCGTCCCACCCGACCGTGGGACGGCTGCGACCGCGACGTCTGCGCCTGCTCAGCCCTAGCTGACGCACCGCTTGCGTCGCCCTGACGACATGTTGTCGGGCGCCAAGCGTCTCATAGATCGCAAGCGCCTCGTCGAACAGGGCCTGAGCCTCGGCCAGGCCTCCCGTCCGGCCGAGCGCCAGCGCGGCGTCTTCGCAGGCTCGTGCCCGCTCGAACGGTCGGGGAGCGCGCCGATAGCAGCCGACCGCGCGAAGCAGAACAGCCGGGTCGGCGTCCGTCAGACCCTGACAGCGGAGGGCTGCCGCGTCGGCGCTGGCTGTATCCATGCGGGCGGCGGCAGACGCCACCACCGCGGTCACCCCCCGCGCGCGATCCACCTGGCCGGCGGCCAGGGCGAGCCGTATCAGGTCGGGCCCCAACAGCGGATAGGCGAAGAAGGTTGTGCCAGCCGCAGAGGCTTCAGTCCAGGCCCGCTCGAGCCAGTCCAGCGCCTGACCGGGACGCTCGGCCGCATCATGGCCCATCCCTTGAGCCCAGGCCAGCCAAAACCTGCCGGGGCTCGGTTCTGTCCTGACCAGCTCGTCTTCGATTGACTTCAGGTGATCCCGCGTCACCGCCGGCTGGCCGCAGTGGATGGCGAGCAGCGCCAGCAAGCCGTGCGCGGAGACGGCGTGGAGCGGCGCCCCGACCTCTGCGGCGGCAGCCAGACCCGCCTCGGTCTCGGTGACAGCGTCGTCCCAGTCCCCGGCCAGGAAGCTTTTCATCCCGGCCGCATAGTGCAGGAGCGGCAGGTTCCACACTGAGCCCCGCTCGCGGCTGATGCGCCTGCCCTCGTCGAGGATCTCGGCCGCCTCCCCGAGCCGGTCGGCCAGAGTCAGGCACCGGACGAGGACGAGACAGCACACCATCTGCTGCATCTCACTCAGCGGGTCGCCCCCCGCCCGCTTCATCACCGAAGTGGCGCCCGTGATCGCATCGGCCAACTGGCCTTCAGCCATAGCGGCCAGAGACAGCGCACTGCCCGCGGCGCACCAGGCGACGTCATCGCCGAGCGCTTCGGCCTGTGCCTGCGCCGCGGCGGCCATGCCCACGCTGTCCACGTCGCCACGCGTGGCTCGGCTCAACGCGCTCGTGGCCCGCAACCGCAACCGCTCCCGCTCGCTCATCGCGGACGCCGCAGGGCTCGCGTCGCTTACGACGACCGCGTCCCGCAGGTTGCCCTGCATCGCGAGCGCCCAGCTCAGCGCAACGCGCAGGCGAACCTCTATGGCCGAGTCCCGGCAGCGGCGCAGCAGCTGGCCGGCCAGAGCCTGACCCTCGCCCATGCGGCCTGCCCACAGTAGTGCGAAGATCTGCTCTGCCACCATCCCGTCCCGGGCAGGATCAGCTACGGGCATCAGGGCCGCCGCGCGCCCGTAGAAGTCAGCAGCGACGCCGGGCGCGCGTGGCGCGACCTCCCGGGCCGCGCGGCACAGCCAGTCCACGGCTTCGATGTCACCCGGTGTCGCGCCGATGCCCAGATGGACCGCCACTTGACTGGCGGGCGCGCCCTTGGCAGCAAGCGCATAGCCTGCCTCGCGGTGCAGCCCGACACGCACCGCGTTCGACAGATCGTCATACACCGCCTCACGCACGACGTCATGGCGGAACGCGAGCTGGTCGCCCGCCTCGCCCATCAGGCCGGCTTGAAACGCCTCGTCCAGGGCCGGCAGCAGCTCCACCACCGGCCGGCGGCAGATGGTGGCCAGGTCAGCGAGCGACAGCGTCGAGCCCAGGATCGAGGCCAGGCGCAACAGCTCGACGGTGCCGTCTGACACAATGCCCAGCCGCCGCAGGATGGTCTGCCGCAGCGTAGGCGGCAGCGCTGCCCCCTCGGCCGCATCCCCGTCGCGCAGTGCGTTGAGCAGCTCCAGCACGAACAGCGGGCTGCCCCCCGCACGCGACAGCTGATTCCGGAGCCGCAGCCCTGGAGGTGCCCCTAGGACGTCGGTGGCCAGCAGTGTCACCGCTGGCTCGGCGAGCGGTGACAACCGCAGAAGCAAGCCGCCATCGTCGGTGAGAGTCTCCACCAGGCTCTGCAGGTCGCCCCGGCGAGGCGTCGGGCGAAACGTTCCGACCAGCGTCACCGGCGTATACCGCAGGCGGCGCCCTAACGCTCGTACGGCCAGCAGAGTGGACGGGTCGGCCCAGTGCAGATCTTCCAAGATCAGCACCACCGGCTGCGCCGACGCGAGGTCTTCGACCAACTCTGTCAACGCCTCGACCACCCGGTAGCGCAAGCCGGGATCGCTGCTGAGCAGACCGTCGCTGCCCCCGCCCATATCCCCTGTGATCAGCCGGCCGATCGCCGAGCGTGCCGGATCGGGGGATCGCCGCCGGCAGCCGAGGGCGTCAGCCAGGACACCGAAAGGCCGCGTGATCTCAAGCTCCTCCCCGCGGCCTTGGAAGATCTGCAACCCCCGACCTTCGGCCAGGGCGGCCACCTCGGCTACCAGCCGCGTCTTGCCGATCCCCGCCGCCCCCTCGACGAACGCAGTCTGACCGTGTCCTACGGCAGCCGTCCGCAGACGCTCGGCCAGTCGAGCCAACTCCACGTCCCGCCCACGCAACCGTACACCTGCACTGTTTTCCGGCGCCACGGATCTATGGTAACCAGCCGCCATCGCTCCCCGGCGTAACCGCAGGTTAAGATTCAGGTGCATAGGGTCGATATCCGGTCCGGCGATCCTCGCTTTCCACAGAGCTGTCTGCTGCCCGCTTTCGGGCAAGCCCGGGCCGTCTACAGGGCGGGGTCGGCGAGGTCCAGGCTGGACAGCTGTTTCTCCAGGCGTCCGACCTCAACGGCGATGGCTTCGAGGTCGCGGGCGATGCGCACGTCGAACTGCGGGTACAGGATCTGAAAGCTCGTCTCGGCCGCCCCGATCTGCCACCCGCTGTCCTCGCAGAACGTGCCGAGATCGAACTCCCAGGTGAACAGGGCGTCATCCCCGTAGTCGTGGACCCACTCGGTGAGATAGCGGTTCGGCTTGCGCGCGTACTGGCTGACCCCCCGCCGGTCGCGCTGCGCGAGCGCGAACCCCAGCGAGGCCAGCTCCTCGTGGAACGCATCTGTCACGCAGCCACCATACCGAGGCGCTCGCGGCTGTATTCATCTCGGTTCGGTCATCGGATCCAGGACAGCCGGACAGTCGGGGAGCACGCGGTACGGACTACACTCCGTGGTCGCATGCGGCCGACTACCCGCTCCGGGCCGGAGGACCCCCAGACCGACAGCCTGCTCGCAGGCCGATACCGGTTGGGATCGCGAATAGGCGCCGGGGGGATGGCCACGATCTACCGCGCCTGGGACACCACGCTCGAGCGCGACGTCGCCGTCAAGGTGATCCACGAGCACCTCGCCGACGACAATGACACCCGCGAGCGATTCCGCCGCGAGGCCCACCACGCCGCGGCCCTCGTCCACCCGCACATTGTGACCGTGTATGACCAGGGCATCGACGCCCTGCCCAACGGCGCGAGCGGGACACCCCGGCCGTACATGGTGATGGAGCTGATCGACGGGCCGTCGCTGCGCGAGGTGCTCCAGCGGCAGGGCCGGCTGACGCCGGCTGAGGTGCTCGCGGTCGTCCTGCCGATCTGCGATGCGCTCGCGCGGGCCCATGCGGCCGGTGTCGTGCACCGCGACATCAAGCCGGAGAATGTGCTCATCGGCGAGGGCGGGGTGCCGAAGGTCGCCGACTTCGGAATCGCGCATGCGGTCAGCGCCACCCGTCACACGACGACGGGGACGCTGATCGGCAGCGTCCACTACATGGCGCCAGAGCTGGCGCGAGGCCATCCGGCCAGCCCGGCGTCCGATCAGTACGCCGTCGGCGTGCTGATCTTCGAGCTGCTCACGGGCTGCAAACCGCTGCCCGCGGAGACGCCGATGGCGGTCGTCGCCCGCCACGCGCAAGAGCCGGTCCCGCCGCCCAGCCGCTTCGTCCCGGACATCCCGCCCGCGCTCGACAGAGTGGTCGCCCGCGCCACCGCCCTCTCGGTCAGCGAGCGCTTCGCCGACGTGTCGGTGCTCGCCGCCGCGTTGCGGTCCGCGGTGCCCAGC
This sequence comes from Egibacteraceae bacterium, assembly GCA_050743205.1. GTDB lineage: Bacteria > Actinomycetota > Nitriliruptoria > Euzebyales > Egibacteraceae > JBOGED01. The sequence continues at coordinate 17,833 of JBOGEA010000026.1, forward strand.
GATCCCAAGGTCGTCCCTGCGCGGCAGAACCTGCTCAGACGCTGGGGCAGGCGCCGGTCGTGGCGGTGGTCCGGCACGCTCTCCCGCGCCGTGGGGCTGATCCTGCTCGTCGCGCTGGCGGCCGGCCTGTATCTGACCGACGGGCCGGTGCGGACGGTGCCGAGCCTTGAGGGACTCACGCGCACCGACGCTGCCCGCATCCTGACTCGGCTTGACTACGCGCTGGTCGAAGACCCAGCGCAGCCCTCCCGGCAAGTGCCCGAGGGCCTCGTGCTGTCCCAGCGGCCTCCGCCGGGCACCCGGCTGCGACGCGGCGAGGTCGTGACGGTCGCGCTGTCCTCGGGTCCCGCGGTCGTGGCGATGCCCCGTCTTCTGGGGCTGGCCGAGGAGGAGGCTCGCGAAGCCCTCGCCCGCCATGGGTTCACGGTGACCAGCGAGGAGGGCTACAGCGACACTGCCGCGTCGGGCATCGTCGATGCGCAGGTGCCTGAGGCTGGCGCACCGATCCGCGAGGGCGCCGGCTCTGAGGTCGGGATCCACGTCTCGAAGGGCAAGGAGCCGGTGACGGTGCCCGACCTGTCGGGCGTCACGCGGGGCGAGGCCCAAGCGCTGCTCTCCCGCGCCAAGCTGCGGGGCACGTTCACCCAGGAGAGCAGCGCCACCGTTCCGGATGGCGTGGTCATCCGCCAGTCGATCGACGGCGGCACGATCGTCGACAAGGGAACGACCATCACCGTCGTGCTGTCGAGGGGGCAGGCCAGGATTGTGATGCCGGACGTGCGCGGCCGGCGGGTCGGCGAGGCCAAAGCCGCGCTGGAGGCCGAGGGTCTCGTCGTGCGCGTCGCCGCGCAGGCCCTCCCGCAGATCGGCCCATTCCGCCTCGGCGGCCTCGGCGTGGTCGTGGAACAGGACCCGCCACCCGGACAGCCGGTGGAGCGCGGCGACACGGTCACGCTGATCGCTCTCGGCTAAAGCCTCTGCCCGGGGTCGCGCCTCGTCGGGTTCCGCTCTTCCTTTAAGGGTGGGTGGGTGGGGGAGGTTGGTGTGGTCGGTCGCTGCACCCGACGAGGCGCGACCCCTGTGTCCGCTAAACGTCGTATGTTTTATTAAAACTGAGCGGTTCAGGCGGTCTTGTATCCGGGGGACTCCCCCGGACCCCCTGGCCGCCTGAACCGCGCTCCGCTTTGCTTCGCGCGTGACTCAAGGCCGCGATTCTCCAATATCCTTTTCGGGTTCGGAGAGCACCCCGGTGGCGTCAAACTCGGTGATCACTGACGGGGTGGGGTCGAGGGTGGCGAGGCTGGCGAGGTAGCCGTTGCCGGGGTTGAGGTCGTAGAGGGCGAGCTGTGCGGGGATGTCGGGCCGGGTCGTCCAGCGCAGCAGCCGCGGAGGCTGGTCGGGGGCCGAGACGGTGAGGTTGGGGAGGGCCTGGGTCAGGCCGTCGCCGGTGGCCTTGAGGACGGCTTCTTTGCGGGTCCAGTAGCGCAGGAGGCCACGCGCGTACTCATGCGCGCCCAGGCGATCGAGTTCGGGCGTCTCGGCGGGGGAGAGCACGTGGTGACCCAACCCCGCCAGGCGCCGCGGGTCGGCGAGCTGCTCGACGTCCACGCCGACGGGCGGGCCAGCCGTGACCGCCACCGCGACACGGTCGCCGGAATGGGAGATCGAGAACTCGAACGCGGCTGGGGAGTCGGTGAGCCGCGGCTTGCCGTGCGGCTCCTGGCAGCGCGGGCAGGTCCGATCGATCCGCACCGCCGGCGGCGCGACGCCGAGGTGCGCGCCGAGCACACGGCGGGTCAGCGCCACGGCAACGGTGAAACGATCGCGGTCGGCGGCCCTGCGCAGCCGTTCTCGGCGACCGCGCTCGACTGGGTCGAGCAGCCGTTGGTGCCAGAGGTCGGACATCAGCGGCGAGGCCCACCAGACCTGGCACCCCCCCTCATCGATCGGCGGGACGTCGTGTGCGGGCAGCCACGTCACGGCTGCTGCTCACGCATCATGCGGTGAACCGTGCGTCTGCGAGTTCCATGGTCGCCCAGTCTCGGCCACGGAACAGGCGGGCGCGTACAACGCCGCCACTCTTGTCGCAGCCAGTCGCGTATGCAGATCCAGGACCTGCGCGAGGGCGGCCCCCAGCTTTCCGCCGAATCCAGCGGAAAACCGCGGCTCAGGCGGGCAAAGCGGCAGCTTGGATGCGGTTTTCCGTCGTGGGCAACGGAAAACCGCATCCAACGCAAGCGACGGGGCTCAGGCAAGGGTGCTCATCCGGGCGACCTACCGTCCCGACCAGCCGCTGGAGAAACCAGACATGCTGCTCGAGGCGGAGTCGGGCCGGCCGCCCCGCGACGTGCGTCCCCGGCCTGGTGATGAGCACATCGTGACAGATATGGCTGGAACTGCTCATTCGCCCGGAAGTGCACACCGACCGCGCTTGGAGGACGGCTCGAAGCGCGCTCTACGCTCGGGGGAGCGCCTCGATGATCACGCTGGCGAGCTGGCGAAAGGCCCTGGCCGGCGGGCTGTCGGGGTCGGCGGCCAGCAGGGGGCGGCCGGTTTCGGCGGCGCGGGCGACGGCGGGGTCTATGGGCAGCCGGCCGAGCTGTTCGACGCCCAGGGACCAGATCGAGCGCTCGGGTTTGGCGGACGGGAAGACCTCGACTGGCTTGCCGCAATGGGGACAATCCATGACGGAGAAGTTCTCGAACCCACCGAGAACGGGGATGCTGAGACGTTGGAGCAGGTCCAGGACCTTCTTCGCGTCGAGGTGCGCGACGTCCTGGGGACTGACGACGATGAGCGCGCCGGACGGGCGCAGCAGGCTCAAGAGCTGTTGCTGGACTTCGGAGGCCCCCGGTGGGAAGTCGATGACCAGGTAGTCGAGCACACCCCAGTCGACCGCGGTGGCGAGCTGGTGGAGCACGAGGCTGCTCATCGGTCCCGGGAGCGCGAGCGCCTGCTGTTCGGCGAGGAGGAAACCCACCGACATGATCTTGACGCCGAACCGCTCGACGGGCTCCAGCCGGATCGGTTTCTGCGCAGGCGCCGACGCCAGGTCCCAGAACCGCAGTGGGGTGCGGCGCGTGAGGTTGACCATCACCGGGATGTCAGGGCCGTAGAGATCGGCGTCGAGCAGACCGACCCTCGTCCCGGCCTCGGCCAGCGCGAGCGCGAGGTTGAGGCTGACGGTCGACTTGCCGACACCACCCTTGCCGCTGATCACCGCAATGCTGTGCGCGACGGCCACGGCCACCCCCTCGCCAAGAGCATAGCCCCGCGCATGGCCGAGCGAGCGCTGAGCGCCGTCGCCGTGCCGCTGGCCCCCGGCCACGGCCGGTGAGCCCGGGCTAGAGCGCAACCGCCCAGTCGTCACACGACAGATGCGGGCCAAACGGCGTGCCTGGCGTAGCGGTCGCAATCACGCATGGTGACAAGGCTGTGCACCTTGCCGGCTACGACGTCGACGGTGACGCGGACACGCCTGACACCCGGTTCATGACCGCGCAGCTGTCTGCCCTCATTCGCCGTGGCCGAGCCCAGCGCGTGCAACGTGTGCTCAATGGCCGCTTCGGCCCACGAGGTCGGCGACGATGCGGGCGCTGAGCAGGACCAGGGGCAGGCCGCCGCCGGGGTGGCTGGAGCCGCCGACCAGGTACAGGCCGGGGACCGGGCCGCGGTTAGGCGGGCGGAGGAAGGCGGCGCGGGGGCCGTTGGAGGACGTCCCGTAGATCGCGCCGCCGACCGCCCGGGTCCGGCGGGCGAGGTCGGCCGGCGAGATGACCTCGCGGAAGCAGACCCGGCCCGACAGGTCCAGCCCGCGGGCGGCCAGCAGGGACAGCAGATGGTCGGCGTAGCGGCCGGCCAGCGCGTCGGTCCAATCGACCTGTCCCTGGCGTGGGGCGTTGACCAGCACGAACCAGGCCTCATGACCCTCGGGTGCCACCGTCGGGTCGCGGGGGACCGCGATGTACAGGGTCGGGTCGCCCACCGGGCGGGAATCCGCGCCGAAGATCGCGTCGAACTCTGCGTCGTAGTCGGCCGGGAACAGCACGGTGTGGTGGGCCAGGCCTGGTGTGCGGCCACGGACGCCCAACGCGATGTCGTAGCGGCGGATGCGGGTATGGGCGGGGACGACCTCTTCTTGGACTGCTCTGCGACCTCATCGAGCACGACGTCGCTGCCGCAGTGCGGGCAGCACTGCGGCAGCGACACCTCGATCTGTTCGTTGACCTGTTCCGGTTCAGGCGGCAGCCGCCTGGCCTTCCTCCCGTACGCCTGGCCGGGTTTGGCCTGGTGTGGCCGGATCAGGTTTCTTCTCACCTCGGGAGAACGGTGCGGCCTGCCGCTTGCCGGCCCGACGTGCCTCCTCCAGCCCGTCACGCAACCGGGTGTTTTCTTCTTCCAGTTCGGTGATGCGCTGGGCTGACAGCAGCGCCTGGCGGCGGAACAATTCCAGCAGCGCCTGCGCCCCGACCAGCTCCCGGCGCAGACCACCGACCTCACCTGCAACAAAACCTCACACCAGCCACAACATTCACAGACCCGACAGACCCGACAGACCAGGTCAAGCACCCGCACACGCGCTGGCTCAATACGGTACGCGTTGACAAGTGATTGGATTGCCTTTGGGAAGCGCCCGAACTGTGCGCTGGTCACGAGAGAGGACGTCAGCTCTACGAAACAAAGGAGAAAACTGAACATGATGACCAAACCTGATGCAGCGGCGAGCGGCCGGCGGGCAGCACAGATCCTCGATCTCGTGCGCGGCTGCGAAGAGTACGACCGTCTGGTGCAGTCCACCCGCAAGTATCCAGACTGCTGGGCGACGTTCACCGGTTACCCGATCATCGCGCAGTGGGATCTCGCCACCGACGCAGAGCCGCTGTTCCACGAAGGGATTCGGGTGCTGTGCATGAAGACGGCGGTGTACGAGCTGACCGGCGGCGACGAGGCTGCGGCCGAGCTGGTCGTCTCTGCTCCGGTCGACGAGATGGTGCATGCCATCCTCGCCCAGTACACCCTGTGCGTACGAATGACACGGCGCTTGGGCATCACGTTCGTGCACATGACCGATCAGGAGCGCTTCGGCTACCGCAAAGGCGGCTACACCTATCGGTGCTATGTGGCGGCGGGATGGGGTAAGCCCAACGAGCGTTACTGGATCGATGCGGACGAGACAGCCCGTCGCCTCAAGATCCTCAACCACCGGTATGTCAGCATCGGCATCTGCCGGGACGGCCGCAAGCACGACATCGACTTCAAACAGGACTCAGCGACCGCATAGTTCGGATGCCAGTACGCGGCGCAATGCCGCCACGACGTCCTTCGACGGAAAGCGCTTGAGCGCGATGGCCTCTGCGCTCTGTAGGGCAGGGGCCATTCGTTCCTGGTCTGCAACCCGCAACGTCGCAATGAACCATGCCTCCAGATCGGTCACGTCCTCCGGCAGCTCCAACTGCGCCGCGCTCGGTTGGAGTGGAGCGTCGGGTGTCGGGGGCAGTGGATCGCCTCGGCTGGCGTACCGACCCGGTGGCAGCCCGACCCGGAAGGGGTGTACGCAAACAGCCGCCCCCGTGGTCGAGTCCACCCGGTAGCCGATGACCGGGTCATAGCGACGCTGCGGGCCTGGCCGGTCGCTGACGTCGAAGCCGCCACACTCAAGCACAAGAGCAGGACACACAATGCAGACCGAATCTCCCCGGCACGATGGTGACCCCAACTCGTTGGATGCCATCGACACAGGGTAGCGCTGCGCGATCACACAGGAGAAACAGGAAATGCCGATGTTACCGCGTCCCCGGGACCCGATGGTCTGCGAAGCGCTGAGCATGGCTCGCGTCTGGTGCGCCGGGCACGTGATCGACGGAGCCCCAGCGCTGGCGCACGCCGTGAAGGTCGCGCTCAAACTGGAGGAGCACGTACCCAATGCGCCTGTTGAGCTTGTGGCTGCTGCCCTGCTGCACGACAGCCACGAGTTCGCCCCACCCACCGAAAACCTGGATGCAACCCTCACCGCCCGGCTCGGTGCTGGCGTGACTCGTGTGATCCGTGCCCTGGAGAGGGAGCATCGAGCCCTCGCGGAGCGGCTCGAGCCGCAGGCGCCTACGGATGATCCGTGGACGCTGTGGGCCAGCGCCGCCGACAAGATCGTCAGCCTCACGTCGATTCTCGGCCGGGCCGCGGCTACCGACGATCCCGACGCTTTCTGGAACGCTCGCCGACCCTTCATAGAGCGGATTTCCTACCTCCGGCGTTTCCACACGAGCACAGCCCCCCATCTGCCGGCCACAATGGGTGCAGAGTTAGGGCGCCTGGTCGACATGGCCGAGCTGACGACTGCCCCTTATCAGTGAGCCGTAGTGCTATTGCGGCTGGCCGAGGAGCAGGTTGGCGACGATGCGGGCGCTGAGCAGGACCAGGGGCAGGCCGCCGCCGGGGTGGCTGGAGCCGCCGACCAGGTACAGGCCGGGGACCGGGCCGCAGTTGGGCGGGCGGAGGAAGGCGGCGCGGGGGCCGTTGGAGGACGTCCCGTAGATCGCGCCGCCGACCGCGCGGGTCCGGCGGGCGAGGTCGGCCGGCGAGATGACCTCGCGGAAGCAGACCCGGCCCGACAGGTCCAGCCCGCGGGCGGCCAGCAGGGACAGCAGATGGTCGGCGTAGCGGCAGGCCAGCGCGTCGGTCCAATCGACCTGTCCTTGGCGTGGGGCGTTGACCAGCACGAACCAGGCCTCATGACCATCGGGCGCCACCGCCGGGTCGCGGGGGACCGCGATGTACAGGGTCGGGTCGCCCACCGGGCGGGGATCCGCGCCGAAGATCGCGTCGAACTCCGCGTCGTAGTCGGCCGGGAACAGCACGGTGTGGTGGGCCAGGCCCGGCGTGCGGCCACGGACGCCCAACAGCATCACGAAACCGGACAGCGACGGCGTCGCGCGGGCCAGGCGGCGGCGGGCCCTGGCGGCGGCGGGGCCGTCGAGCAGGTCGCCGTACAGGTGCGCCGCGTCGACGTTCGCGACCACCGCGCCGGCGGCCAGCCGCTCGCCGCCGGCCAAGCGCACCCCGGCGACGCGTTCGCCGGCCAGCTCGATGTGGGCGACGTCGGCGCCCGTGCGGACCTCGGCGCCAGCGGCCTGGGCGCAGGCGCGCAGGGCCTCGGCGATCCGGTAGAGGCCACCCGGGGCGTACCAAGCGCCGAACGCCTGCTCGACATAGGGGACGGTCGCCAGCGCCGCCGGCGCCCGCCGGGGATCCGAGCCCGTGTAGGTCGCGTAGCGGTCGAGCAGCATCCGCAACCGCGGATCCCGCAGGTAGGAGCGGCCGAGGCCGCGCAGCGACCGGTGCGGCGCGACCGTGGCGAGGTCCCCGAGCTGGGTCGTCGCCAGCCGTCTCAGCGTCCGCCAGCCTGCCAGCGGCGACTCCAGGAACGGCCCGCGCACGGCGTGGTAGATGCGCTCGGCGCGGCCCATCAGCCGGGCCCAGTCCGCGCCCGCGCCCGCGCCGAGCGCGGCATCCAGGCCGCGGCGCAGCGCCTCAGCGTCCGCCGTCGTGTCCAGCTCGATCCCGTCGGCGAAGCGGTAGTGGGCGATCGGCTCGACGGGCTCCAGCCGTGGGGCCTGGCCGCCCGTGGCCGCGAACGTCTCGGCCACCACGTGCGGCATCGTGACCAGCGACGGCCCGGTGTCGAACCGGAACCCGTCCCGCTCCCACAGCCCGAGCTTGCCGCCTACCCGTTCGGCCTGCTCACAGACCGTCACCTCGTGCCCACCCGCGGCCAGCCGCGCCGCGACCGCCAGCCCACCGACGCCCGCGCCAACGACCACAATCCTCATCCCCACCCCCCGACGCCCGCGCCGACTACCACGACGCTCATCCCCACTCCCCCGCCGCCGCGCCCACGACCCTCATCCCCACTCCCCCGCCGTCGCCAACCACGACCACGACGCCCATCCCCACCCCCCCGCCGCCGCGCCCACGACGCCCATCCCCACCCCCCCGCCGTCGCCAACCACGACCACGACGCCCATCCCCACC
>JBOGEA010000027.1:0-25493 GCA_050743205.1 Egibacteraceae bacterium
CACCCACCCTTGACGGAAGAGCGGAACCCGACGAGGCGCGACCCCTTACGACAATTCTCAAACACGCCCTCAGTCGTCGGGGAATTCGGTCGGCACATCGCTGGCCGCGTTGACCAGCTCTTTCGAGGCGGTGACGTAGCGCATCCAGACGCCCATATCGCCGCGGAGGCGGAGTTTGCCCTGCATGATCGCCGTGACAGGGTCCAACTCCTTGCGCATCACGTCCCTCCAGCGACTGTAGACGCCGCGTATGCAGAAGGGGACCGTGTCGGCCTCCCGCTCGTCGGCCACGCGGACGGCGCGGCACTCGCCGTGCCACAGGTCCAGCACCGCCGCGCGGGTTTCCGGCCAGCTGCGCGCAGGGTCGGCCTCGATGACCAACGCCAACTCGCCCTCCCACGTCGCTGCCGCCTTCCGGTACGGCTCGGACGTATTGATCGTGGCCATGTACTGCTCCAGCCACTCCTGCGAACCATAAAGCGCCATAGACCGAAGAGGCTACCCCAGAGGGGGGCTCATACGGATGAGCACGAAGCTGATCGCGTTGAACACGGCGTGCGCGAGGATCGGCGCCAGGATCGTGCCGCGCCGGCGGAAGAGCCACGCCAGGTACACACCGAGGACAGCGGTGAGGACAGCCACCAAGAGCTCGACGTGGACGAGGCCGAACACGATCCCCGAGGCCATCGCCGCTGGCCAGAAACCGAACCTTGCCTGCAAGCCTTGGAAGAGCATGCCGCGGTAGAGCAGCTCCTCGGCCAGCGGGGCGAGCCCTGTGACGGTGATGATCGCGATCGGGGCGGCGGGGCCGGTGACCAGCTCACGCAGCCCCTCCTGCACCGGGGGCAGCTGTTGGCCGAAGGACTCCAGCAGTAGCTGCAGGCCCAGCCCGATCGACGTGATGACGACGGCACCGATCAACCCGTAGACGATCCCGGCCGCGACGTCCCCCCAGGTCGGCCGGCGTCTCCCCCTCAGCTGCGACAGCGCCCCAGCGCCCTTGGTCCTCACCCACACAACCGTGAGGACGATGAGCATGACGAACGGCACGGGCAGCAGACCAGCGGATACCAACGGGTCGTCCATCCGCAGCCCGAGGAAGTTTGCAAAGACGCCGACGACGAACTGCAGCATGAACCAGGTCACCAGGACCCCGACCGCGTCCAGGCCAGTCCAGGCGACGGGCTCCGCAGGAGTCTGGCACCCCGACTGACCCGCCTTCAGCCCATCCGTCTCCATGTGCACGGAGCCTACCCGCACTCCGTCCACGCTTTCCTCAGCGGGCGAGGTCCAGGGCGAGGTCGGCGCGCTTCAGGTCGTGCTGGGCGTCGGCGTCGGCGGGGTCAGCGCGCAGTCGCTCCTGGGCGTCAACGCGCAGGGACTCGGCGGCGCGGCGATCGATCTGGTCGGGCTCCTCGGCGGCGTCGGCAAGGACCACGAGGCGGTCGTCGCGCAGCTCCAAGAAGCCGCCGTACACGGCGAAGAGGCGCTCCTCGCCGCCCGCCTTCACCTTCACCGGGGCGACGTCGAGCTGCAGGAGCGCGGGCTCGTGACCGGGAAGGATCCCGATCTGGCCCTCCATCGAGCGGGCGTAGACCTCGTTGGCCTCACCCGAGAACATGACGCGCTCGGGCGAGAGCACCTGCACCTCCATCGTGGCCACGCTCAACGCCCCTCTGAGAGCTTCTTGGCCTTGGCCTGGACGTCGTCGATGCCGCCGACATTGAAGAACGCCTGCTCGGGGTACTCATCGAGGTCACCTTTGGCCAGCGCCTCGAAGCTTTCGATCGTGTCCGCGAGGCTCACGGTGACGCCGGGGAGGCCGGTGAAGGTCTCAGCGACGTAGAACGGCTGGGAGAAGAACCGCTGGACCTTCCGCGCCCTCTGCACGATCAGCTTGTCCTCCTCGGACAGCTCGTCGACGCCGAGGATCGCGATGATGTCCTGCAGATCCTTGTAACGCTGGAGGATCTCCTGGACGCGTGTCGCCACGGCGTAGTGGCGCTCCCCCACCACGTTCGGGTCCAGGATCCGGCTGTTCGAGTCGAGCGGGTCGACGGCTGGGTAGATGCCCAGCTCGGCGATGCCGCGGGACAGAACGGTCTGGGCGTCGAGGTGCGCGAACGTCGCGTGCGGCGCTGGGTCGGTGATGTCGTCGGCGGGGACGTACACCGCCTGCAGCGACGTCACCGAGCGGCCCTTCGTCGAGGTGATCCGCTCCTGCAGCTGGCCCATCTCGTTCGCGAGCGTCGGCTGGTAGCCCACCGCCGACGGCATCCGGCCGAGCAGCGTCGAGACCTCCGAGCCGGCTTGGACGAAGCGGAAGATGTTGTCGATGAACAGCAGCACGTCCTGGCGCATCTCATCGCGGAAGTACTCGGCCATCGTGAGAGCCGAGAGCGCGACGCGCAGCCGGACGCCTGGTGGCTCGTCCATCTGCCCGAACACGAGCGCGGCCTTCTCCAGAACACCTGTCTCTCTCATCTCAATGATGAGGTCAGTGCCCTCACGAGTGCGCTCGCCGACGCCGGCGAATATGGACACGCCGCCGTGCTGCTCGGCGACACGGTAGATCATCTCTTGGATGACGACCGTCTTGCCGACGCCGGCGCCGCCGAACATCCCGATCTTGCCGCCCTCGACGTACGGCTCGATCAGGTCGATGACCTTGATGCCGGTCTCGAACATCTTCGCCTGCGGCTCCAACTCGTCGAATGGCGGCGGGTCCCGGTGGATCGGCCAGTACGTGTCCGGCGAGATGTTCTCCACCGCCGTGTCGAGCGGCTCGCCGAGCACGTTGTAGACGTGTCCGAGGATGCCCTGGCCGACCGGCACACGGATCGGCGCGCCCGTGTTGCGCACCGTGGTGCCACGCTGCACGCCGTCCGTCGGCTGCATGACGATCGCCCGAACGACACGGTCACCGAGGTGCTGGGCGACCTCGGCGGTCAGCGTGGCCGTGTTGTCGCCCAGCGTGCGGTCGAACTTCAGCGCGTAGTTGATCTCGGGCAGCGCCTGAGGCGGAAACTCCACGTCGATCACGGGGCCGATGACGGCGATGATCCGGCCTTCAGGCAGGGTGGCGGTGTCGGTCATCCTACGAATTCCCTCTGCTCTGGGATGGTGAGCTCCTGCACGTCAGCGGGACGCTCGGCGCCCTCATCCGCGCTCGCCAGGGCATTGGCGCCGCCGACGATTTCGGAGATCTCGGTGGTGATCGCGGCTTGGCGGGCCGCGTTGGCCTGGCGGGTGAGGTCCTCGATGACCTCTCCGGCGTTGTCCGTCGCGGCTTTCATCGCGCGCTGGCGGCTGGCGTGCTCGCTGGCCGCCGACTCCAGCAGGCCGGCGAAGAACTGGTGCTCGACGTAGCGGCGGATCAGGGTCTCGAGGATCTCGGCCGGCTCGGGCTCGAACAGGAACTGCGGCCCGAAGCCCTCCCCGCCCCCGAACGCGGTCGGGTCGACAGGGAGGATCCGCACCGCCCTCGGCACCTGCGTGAGCGCCGACCGGAAATCGGTGTAGACGAGCCACACCTTGTCGATGCGCTGGGCGACGTAGTCATCGATCACCCGGTCAGCGATCCGCTGCGCGTCCGCATAGGACGGCCTGTCGCTGAACCCCGTCCAGCTATCGGTGATCGGGATGCCCCGGAACCGGAAGTAGGTCTCGGACTTCCTGCCCGAAGCGTAGACGCTCACCTGGAGACCCTCGGACCGCTCGTCGGCCAGAAGACGCTGCGCCCGGCGCAGCACGTTCGTGCTGTACGCGCCGGCCAGGCCCCGGTCCGAGGAGAGCACGACAATCCCGACCCGCTCGGCCGGATCGCGCGGGCGCAGCAGCGGGTGGTCGCTCACCTCATTCTCAGCGGCGAGGTCGCGGATCACCTGCACGATCGCCTTCGCGTACGGCCGAGCGGCCTCCACCGCATCGCGGGCGCGGGCGATCCGGCTGGCCGCGATCAGCTCGAAGGCGCGGGTGATCTTCTGGGTGGACTTGGCGCCGCGGATCCGGCGGCGGATCGCTCGGAGCTCGGCTGCTCCTGGCATTGATGCTCCCGTCGTACGTAAGTTCGGGCTACGCTGAGTCCCCTCGCAGCGTGTCGAGGTCTTCGTCCTCGTCCTGGTCGTCCTTGGCCTCGGACGGCGAGAACGAGTCGGCATAGTCGTCCACGGCCTTGCCCAGCCGCTCGACGCGGTCGTCGCCCAGCTGGCCGTCCTCGCGCAGGTCCTCCAACAGGTCGCCGTGGCGGTCGCGGAGGTACTCACGAAGCCCCGCCTCGAACCTGCGAACGTCAGCGACGGGGAGGTCGTCGAGCTTGCCGTTCGTCACCGCCCAGATCACACAGATCTGCTCCTCGACCGGTACGGGATCGAACTGCGGCTGCTTGAGGATCTCGACCGTGCGGGCGCCGCGGTCAAGCTGCGCCTGCGAGGCTTGGTCCAGCCCAGACCCGAATTGGGCGAACGCCTCCAGCTCGCGGTACTGCGCGAGTTCGATGCGCATCGTGCCGGCGACCTGCTTCATGGCCTTGACCTGAGCGGCACCGCCGACCCGCGAGACGGAGATGCCGACGTTGATCGCCGGGCGCACGCCCTGGAAGAACAGGTCGGTCTCCAGGTAGATCTGCCCGTCGGTGATCGAGATCACGTTCGTCGGGATGTACGCCGAGACGTCGCCGCCCTTCGTCTCGATGATCGGCAGCGCGGTCATCGACCCGCCGCCCAGATCATCGGACAGCTTCCCGCCGCGCTCCAGCAGACGGGAGTGCAGGTAGAACACGTCGCCCGGGTAGGCCTCACGGCCCGGCGGGCGGCGCAGCAGCAGGGAGAGCTGCCGGTGCGCGTCGGCCTGCTTGGACAGGTCGTCGTACACGATGAGGGCGTGCTCGCCCTTGTACATCCAGTAGGCGCCGATGGCGGCGCCGGCGTAGGGCGCGATGTACTGGAACGGCGCCGGCGATGACGCGGCTGCCGCGACGACCACCGTGTACTCCATCGCCCCGTACTGCTCAAGGCGGGTCACGACCTCGGCGACCGTCGAGCCCTTCTGGCCGATCGCCACGTAGATGCACTTGACCGCCCGGTCGGTGCCCCAGAACTGGCGCTGGTTGATGATCGTGTCAATCGCGATCGCGCTCTTGCCGACCTGACGGTCGCCCATGATGAGCTGCCGCTGGCCTCGGCCGATCGCGGTCATCGCGTCGATCGCCTTGATCCCGGTCTGCAGCGGCTGCTTCACCGGCTGGCGCTGCACCACCGACGCCGCTTGGACCTCAAGGCCACGTCGGCCGTCCAGCAAGTCGGCGTCCAGCGGACCCTTGCCGTCGATCGGGCGGCCCAGCGGGTCGACGACCCGGCCCAGGTATGCGTCGCCGACGGGCACCGAGAGGACCTCACCGGTCGGCTTGACCTCGTCGCCCTCCTCGACACCGGACGCGTCGCCCAGCAGGACGACGCCGATCGACTGCTCTTCGAGGTTCAGCGCGAGACCGAAGAGCTGGCGCCCGTTCGGGTCCACCCCGAAATCGAGCAGCTCGTTCACCATCGCGCCCGGCAGCCCCGACACACGGGCTATGCCGTCGCCGGTCAGGATGACCCTGCCGACCTGCTCGCGGGAAAGGCGGCGGTCGTAGTCAGCGAGACGCGAGGAGAGGATCCGGGAGATGTCGTCCGCTGAGATGGACAACTCGGTCATTGGCTTGGCTCCTGTTGCATAACTCACGAGCCGACCAGGCGAGCCTTCAGCTCGCCCAACCGGCGGGCGACGCTGCCGTCGATCACCGTGTCGCCGACCCTGACGCTGACCCCTCCCACGAGGTCCGGGTCGACGATCACCTTCATATCGATCTTCTTACCGGTTGCGTGCTCGATCGCCGCGGCAAGCCTGCGGCGGCGATCGTCGTCGATGGGAGCGGCGACGCGGACCTCCGCGACGCCCCGGCCGCGAATCGCGGCGGCCTGCTCCACGACCTGGGAGGCGATCTCGCCGAGCAGGCGTGCCCTGCCGGCCTGGATCACGTAGAGCAGCGCCGCGACCGTCTGCGGGTGCGCGCGGCCGGCGAGCAGCTCAGAGGTGATCCCGAGTTTGTCGCTGATGTCCACGCCCGGATCGGTCAGCCGGTCGCGCAGCTCTGTGTGCTCCGCAAGCGCGCGGGCGAACCGGAACAGCTCGTCCGAGACGCGCTCGAGCGCGTTTTCAGACCGCGCCACCCCCACGATCGCCTCCGCGTACCGCGCGGTCACCGAGTGGGCCATCAGTTCAGGCTCGACAGCTCGTTGATGTACTGGTCGACCAGCTCGTCGTGGCGGCCCCCGTCCAGCTCCTTGCCGACGATCCTGCTCGCGATCTCCAGCGACAGGCCAGCGACCTGGCCGCGCAGGTCCTGGATCAGGCGGCCGCGCTCGGCCCGCTGGTCGGCCCGTGCGCGCTCCACGATCTGCTTCGCTTCCTCCTCAGCGCGCTTGATGAGGTCCTGCCGCAGACCCTCGGCCTGCGTGCGGGTGTCCTCGATGATCCTGGTCGCCTGCTCGCGGGCGCTGGCCAGCTGATCCTCGTACTGGCGGCGGAGCTTCTCGGCCTCCTGCCGGGTGGATTCAGCCTCCGTCAGACGGCCCTGGATCGCCTGCTGGCGCTTCTCCAGGGTCTCGTTCAAGGTCGGGAACACCTTCTTCACCATGACGGCCATGAGGAGCGCGAACCCGATGAAACCCCAGACGAGCTCGAACATGCCGGGCAGCAGGAGCTGCGCAGGCCCACCACCAGCCTCGGTGGCAAGGATCGCTGTGTGCAACGGGCTCACGATCAACCGCCCTGAACGAGGAAGAACAGCAGGAGGCCGAACAGGGCGAGCGCCTCGACGAACGCAAGCCCGAGGAACATCAAGGCGCGAACCGTGCCGGCAGCCTCAGGTTGGCGAGCCACCGCCTCGATCGCCTTGCCGAAGATGATGCCCAGGCCTATCCCGGGGCCGATCGCGCCGAGCCCGTACACGAGGCCCTGACCGATCCTGGAGATGTCACCTGTCAGCCCCTGCTGCTGCGCAAGGATCGTCTGCACGAACTCAACCACTATTGATGCTCCTTGTCTCAATGCTCTTTGCTGAGCGACATGTTGAAATAGAAGGCTGCGAGGACCGCGATGATGTACGCCTGCAGGACTCCGACGAGCATCTCAAAAGCGATCGCCACCGGAGCGGCGATCAACCCGAAGAGTCCAACGGGAAACTGCCGTAGGCCCGCAAGCAGGAATGAGTTGATCACGAGGAATACGATCACGAGAAGGATGTGACCGGCGAACAGGTTGGCGAACAGCCGGACGGTCAGCGTGATCGGCTGGACGAAGAACCATGACACGAACTCGATCGGGGCGACCATAATGTAGAGCGGCTTGGGCACACCAGGCGGGAAGGCCATGTTGAGCGGGAAACGCCACCCCTGGTGTCTGAATCCCAAAAAGAGGAACGTCAGATAGACGATCGCGGCGAGCACGATGGGGATCGCGGTCTTCGACGTGGGGGGGAAGTTGACGAACGGCAGGATCTCGAACCAGTTCATCACCAGCACGAACACGAACAGCGTCGTGAGGAACGGCACGAAGCGCTCCCCCTGCTTGCCCATCATCTGGAGCGCGATCTGCTCACGGACGAACCCGACCACCGACTCCGCGATCAGCTGGATCTTGCTTGGCACCACGCTCTTCTTGCGCAGCGCGAAGACGAAGAACGCGATGAGGAAGAGCACCCCGAACAGCAGGATGACCTGCACGCGGGTGATCTGGAACGCGGTACCCTCAAACAGGATCGGCTCGAAGTCGAACAGCTCGCCGACCGGGGGAACCTCGAAGGGGCTGTTGAGCGGAGCCTCGGTGGCCAAGATGGAGGTCACGGCGGAGGTCACACACGGGTCCTTTCAAGCTGGTCGCTCCCGCGGGTCGGGGCGGGGCTCGGTTCGATCCAGAAGAAGCTTGGGTGACGCGAGACGTACCAGGCCTCATAGGCCAGCACAGTGATCGTCAACACGATCGCCGTGATCACGAGGGTCGACATGCGGACCCCTGGAACAGGCTGGAGCGCGGCGAGCGCGATCGCAGTGAGCGCGAGACGGCCTACGAAGCTGGCGTAGCCACCGATCAAGAGCATCATCCCACCACGGCGCGCGCAGAAGGCGAGCACGGCCGCACAGAGGCACAGTTGGACCACGACCAGGATGACGGCAATCGCCGCGCCCGCCAGCCCCGGCCCTCCCGCGGCCCACCAGCCGCCGATGAGCGCGGGCGCCGCGAGGAGGCAGCAGAAACGGGCTGCCGCGGTGGCCAGACGGAACTCTGGGCCCCTCACTGGCTCGCCGTGATCGGGAGCCCGCGTCTCGGGGCGGGCCCGGTGTCAGTCCATGCCACGCGCTGTGCCTTCGGTCGTGTCGCCGTCGCCGGCCGATCGGGCGGTGAGTCTGGAGGCTGTCGCCTCGCGAAACATCCTGTTGCCGCGGAGGATGACGAGGTAGCACCCGGCCGCGCTGCCGATGACGATGCCGATCAGCAGCAGCCATGGCGCGGTGTCGAGCCAGCGGTCGAGCAGCCACCCGATGCCGGCCCAGGTCACGACCGCGGAGATCAGCTCGGCCACCATCGTCCAAGCCTCGTCGGCCCCGTCTGAAAAGCCACGTTCCGACCGCAGGGGCGTGTCCGCCCTGCGAGTCGGATCAGAGAGGATCATCGAGTGAGGCAAGCCTAGCGGTGTTCTGCCACGCCTGTCAAACCTCTGTCTCCACATGTTTCTGCTGGTCAGGACCACGATCCACAGGCCCGATACGAGAGTTTGTGAACGGATGCACAAGCGGTTCCGGGGCAAGTATAGTGCGCGCCCGCGCGGCGCCGCTGCCCCTTTTTGCGAACCATCGCGACGGGCTCGGCGACACGACCACGACCGCCCCGCCGAGCCCCGCCGCCACCACGACCGCCATCAGCGGCGGGGGCACAAGCCCCGGGGGCACAAGCCCCAGGCCGACGGTCACGAACGCCAGCAGTGCCGACCAGTAGTACATGACAAGCACCGTGCGGCGGTGCGAGTTGCCGATCTCCATCAGGCGATGGTGGACATGACGTTTGTCCGGGCTGAACACCGCCCGGCCGCTGCGCAGCCGCCGGAGGATGGCCCACGCCGTGTCCAGGAACGGCACCGCCAGGACCAGGGCCGGGATCAGCGCGGGGACGCTGAACGCGGCGAAGTCCGCCCTGCCCGGGCCGACCGCGTTGCCGATCGTGGCCACCCCCCCGGCGGCCAACAGCAGGCCGAGCAGCAGCGCCCCCGTGTCCCCCATGAAAATCGTGGCCGGGTGGAAGTTGTAGACGAGAAAGCCCAGGCAGGACCCCACCAGCGCCGCCAGAACCAGCGACGCGGACGACGGCAGGCCCGTCACGGTCATCGGATCGGCGAACTGCCCGTAAACGAAGAGCGCGCCAGCGGCGATCGCGACGATCCCCGCCGCCAGCCCGTCAAGCCCGTCCACCAGGTTGACCGCGTTCATCATCGCCACGATCGCCGCGATCGTGAGCAGCGCGGCCAGGTCAGGGTTCAGGTAGACGATCCCGAGCCCCCCCGGGATGTACACGAACCGCAGGCTCAGCCCGAACAGCACCAGCACACCCGCCGCCAGGATCTGCCCGGCGACCTTCGCCGGGGCAAGCAGCCCGCGCGTGTCGTCGAGCATGCCGACCACCACGACCACGAAGCTGGCCAGCACGATCGCCTCGGGCTCATTCGTCGTGCGGAACAGGTCGGAGAACGCGGGCAGGAACGACGCGACCGCGATCGCCGTGAGCAGCCCGGCGAACATGGCCAGCCCGCCCAGCGTGGGCGTCGCCCTGGTGTGGATATGCCGCTCGCCCGGCTCCGCCATCGCCCCAACCCGCCGCGTCACCCACCGCACCACCGGTGTACTCCCCACCACCGCGCCGAACGCGGCGGCCAGCACCACCAGATGCGCGGCGAGGTCGCTCACAAGTGCAGCCGCCCGCCTAACGTGCAGCTTTCCTCCGCGTGCGGAGGAAACCTGCGGTCGAGGTGCGTCCTGAGGGCGCGGAGACGCAGCTTTCCTCCGTATGCGGAGGAAAGCTGCGGTCGACGCGGCGGCCCGAGGCGAGGCTGGGTCGGGAGGCGTTTCACCGGGCGCTGTGCTCGCTCTCCAAAGCACTGATCTGCTCGATGCGCCGGGCGTGCCGGCCGCCCTCGAAAGGGGTGTCGAGCCACAGCGCCACAATCTCGTCCGCGAGCCCAGCCGCCACGATCCGAGCGCCGATCGACAGGACGTTGGCGTCATTGTGGGCGCGTGACATGCGAGCGGTGTACAGATCGTTGCACAGTGCGGCACGGATGCCAGGCACCTTGTTCGCCGTGATCTGCTCTCCCTGCCCGCTCCCGCCCAGGACGATCCCGCGGTCCGCATGGCCCTGGGCGACCGCCCGCCCGACGCTCGCGCAGATCGGGGGGTAGTCGACCGACTCCTCACTGTGTGTGCCGTGATCGTCCACCTCGTGGCCCCAGGCCTCGAGCGTCCCGACGAGATGCTGCTTCAGCGGGTAGCCCGCATGATCGGCGCCGATCGCGACTCGCATGCTCACGCCCCCTCGTCTTCGTCGTCGTCCTCGGCTGGCTGCTGGCCCCAACCGACCTGTCCGGTTGCCACCATCTCGACGTGCCGGTCAGGGATCACCCCAGACCGCAGGATCTCGCACCGGCCCCGCGTGACGTCCACGACCGTCGAGAGTTCTCCGTCGCAACGTCCCCCGTCGATGTAGAGCGAGACGAGATCGCCAAGGTGGCCCTTGGCATCCTCGACCGTGTGCGGCGCGGACCCGTAACCGACCCACGCGACGGTACACACCAAGGGGCCCACTTCGTGGGCGACCGCGGTGAGCAGCTCGTGGGTGGACAGCCGCACTCCCACCGTCCCGCGGTTGTCGCCCAGGTCCCACGCGAGACCCTCGGACTGGTTGAACACCAGCGTCAGCGGCCCGGGCCAGTACGACGCCATGAGCCGCTCCGCGCAGTCCGGCACCTCTGACACCAGCCCGCTCAGCTGCCGTGGGCTGCGGATCACGACCCCCAGCGGCACCGCGCGTCCCCGCCGCTTCGCCCCGAACACCCGCTGCGTCGCCTGAGTGTTGAACGCGTCTGCCACCACCGCGTACACCGTATCCGTCGGCATGACCACGAGCCTCCCCTCACGCAGCGCCCCGACCGCCCGGTCGCGCGCACGCTCGAAGTCCTCAAGGGCAATGGCCTCGCTCACCCCAGGGATACTAGGCCAGTTGGGGCCCATGGCGTCGCTCCCCTGCCCACCCGGCCCGATCGGCCTGTCATAATCACCAGCTTCATGGCTCGCACCGTCACCCTCCGACCCTGGCAGAAGGCCGCCCTGGAGCGCCTCGCCGCCACGGACTCGCCCGACTTCCTCGCGGTTGCCACACCGGGGGCCGGAAAGACCACGTTTGCCCTCACCGCCGCCCGCCATGCCCTCGCCGCCGCTCCCGGGCGCCGGCTGCTCGTGGTCGTCCCGACGGCTCACCTGAAGGTGCAGTGGACCAAAGCTGCCGCGGTGTTCGACCTGCACCTCGACCCGCGGTGGTCAGCGGGCGACGGCGCCCTCCCTGATGATATGCACGGTGTCGTCATGACCTACCAGCAGGTGGCTAGCTGCTCCCGCGCGCTCCGGGCCTTGGCCCGCAACGCCTTCGTCGTCTTCGACGAGGTCCATCACGCGGCTGACGACCGGGCGTGGGGCGACGCGGTGCGCACCGCCTTCGACACGGCTGCCCGGCGCCTGGCGCTGTCGGGGACGCCCTTCCGGTCGGACATCAACTCGATCCCGTTCGTGCGCTACTCCCACGACGAGGCCGTCGCCGACTATGAGTACGGCTACGGTGACGCTCTGCGAGACGGGGGCGTGGTGCGGCCCGTCTACTTCCCTCGCACCGACGGGATGATGGAGTGGACCGCCCCGGACGGCAGCCTGCACGCCCACTCCTTCGACGACCCCCTGCGCGCCGCCCTGGCCAGCCAGCGCCTGCGCACGGCGTACTCGCTGGAGGGCGAGTGGCTGCCGCACGTGCTCCGCCAGGCCCACACACAGCTGCTGGCGATCCGTGAGCGGCAGCCCGACGCCGGCGGCCTCGTGATCGCCACCGACCAGGAGCACGCCAAAGGCATCGCCCGCCTGTTCCGGGACCGTTTCAGGGTCAAGGCGGTGGTGGCCACGTCCGACGACCCCGAGGCCTCGACCCACATCTCCCGCTACGCCGCCAGCGCACAGCCGTGGATCGTCGCCGTGCGAATGGTCTCCGAGGGCGTCGACATTCCGCGGCTGCGGGTGGGCGTGTTCGCGACGACAACCACCACCGAGCTGTTCTTCCGCCAGGCCGTCGGCCGTCTCGTCCGCTGGACCCGGGGCACAAAAGGGCAGGCGTCGTTCCTCTACATTCCCGACGAGCCCCGGCTGCGGGCCCGGGCCTTCGCCATCGCCGAGCAGCGGCGGCACTCGCTCCGCCACGAGGACCGGGAGGTGGCGGCCAAAGCCCGTGAGGAGGACGCCGACACCGAGCAGCTCTCACTGTTCACCCCGATCTCAGCCGTCCCGCTGGACGGCGGCGGTGACCCGGAGTGGGGCCCTGAGCAGGACGACCTCACCGAGCCCGCCGACGACCCCACACTGACGATCCCACTGCCGCCGCTCCCCGCCGGCGCACGGCGCACGGCGGCCACAGCGCCCGCGGGCCGCACGTTGCGAGAGCACAAAGAGCGCTTGAGAGAGGCCAACGTCAGCAAGGTTCGCCTCATCGCCCGGCACACCGGCCTGACCCACGCGAAGGTCAACGCGGAGCTGAATCGGGTCACCGGACTGAAAAGAATCAGCGAAGCAACCGTGGAGCAGTTGGAGAAACGCCTCGACAAAGCCGAGCAGTGGCTGCGTCAGGTCTCGACTCAGCCCACCGCCGGCTGAGCCGATCACATCAACTGCAGCTTTCCGTCATATCTGACGGAAAGCTGTAGTTGAACTGCTGCCCTGCCGCATTGACCTGCAGGTTTCCGTTGAATTCGGCGGAAACCCGCAGGGTCATGCGCTGGCTCGACGCTGCTTTACGAGCGTGCGACGCACGGTCAGGATGCGAGCGCGGAGGGCGGCGGGGTTCGCCAGGTCCGCCCCGGTGACGTGCTCGACGTGGTAACCGAGCCGTTCGAGCTGGAGGTCGCGCTTCTCGTCATCCTCACGATCGTGCGGCAAGCCATGATGGCGCTTGCCGTCGAACTCGAGGATCATCCGCACGTCTCGCCACAGAAAATCGACTCGAATCTTCGGCGTGATCCACACTTGGGTCTCCAGCGGAGGATCGTAATCGGAGAAGAGCGCGGAGAGTCCCCGCTCCCCTTTGCTCTCGTAGTCCAATGCGCCGCTCGCCACCAGCTCACGGATCAACCGGGCGCCACGATGCCGGTGGTAACACTCAGCGCATCGCAGTAACCGGTCCACACGGGTCAGGCCAAGCCAACGCGCGCTGTCGATTCCGACGATGAGCCGCTTGCCGCCCACAGTCCGCGCCGTGTCGATGAGCGCGCGTGTAGCGGTCACGATAGGCAGAGGACCCAGGACCGCGGTGAACTGCCCCGCCAGCGGGTCGGGCCGGACTCTGAACGCAACGTTCTGCACGCGCCTGTCGGCTGGGACGAGCACCTCAAATGAGTCGGCGGTCGAGAACCCCTCGACTCGGAGCAGCCCGAGCACAAAAGGCCCGGTCAACCATGCTTTGGGGCGACAACGGATCGCCGCCGCCATCGCCGCCTGCTCCGGCGGCACCGCAGTCCCCGGAATCCGGTACGTGCCGCAGTGAACCTTCTCCAAAGCGGCGCGCGCGACGAGCCCCTCGACCTGGCCCTCGCTCAGACCGCACCGCAACAGTTGGGGTCTCGTGATAATCCCGAACTGTTCCGACGTCAGACGCAGCACGGAAGCATTCAATACAGTCATACGCAAAGGATCACGGATGAAATCAGGCGCCACCAGGGGGTCAAACCAATCTGTGGAAAACCCTTCGCACGCAGCTTTCCTCCGGATCCGGAGGAAAGCTGCGTGCAGGACGCGTCACCAGTTCTCCAGACCTACAGCTTTCCTCCGCATGCGGAGGAAAGCTGCCCGGTGACGATGCGGGGGCGGCCGAGCAGATCGGGGAGGATCCGCACATCGTGGAGGCTGGCGGTTTCGGCGAGGTGGGCGGTGGCCTGGGCGCGGGAGGGGTCGACCTCCAGCAGCAGCCAGCCGCCGGGTCGCAGCCACTGGGCGGCGGCGGCGCAGAGGCGTGCGGCGTGCTCGTGCCCGTCAGGGCCGGAGACGAGCGCCCGCGGTGGGTCCCAGTCACGGACCTCGGGCTCAGCGGTGACGAGCTGATCGGGGGTCAGGTACGGAGGATTCGCGACGAGGACGTCGACGGCGCCGCGCAGCTCGGCCGGTACCGGCTCGAGGAGATCGCCGGCCAGTACCCGCACTGCGCGAGCGCCGGCGCGGGCGGCGTTCTGGCGGGCGAGGGCCACGGCTGCCGGGGACACGTCGGTGGCGACGACCAGGCGAGGTGAGGCCTCGGTGGCCACCGCGCAGGCCACCGCGCCGGTGCCGGTGCACGGCTCGACCACGACGCCGCCAGGGGGGACCCGCGCGATCGCCTCGCCCGCGAGCACTTCGGTCTCAGGCCGGGGGATGAACACCCCGGGCCGGACCAGCAGGTCCAGATGGCGGAACCCGACCGATCCGACGATGAGCTGCAGCGGCTCACGCGCGGCCCGGCGCTCGCCCGCCGCCTCGAGCCCGGCCTCCACGTCCGGTGACAACAGATCCGCGCGACGCAGGCGCAGGGCTGACCGGGACCAGCCCAGCACGTGTGCGGCGAGCAGCTCGGCGTCCACCTCAGGCGTGGGGACCCCGGTCGCCCGCAGCCGACCCGCGAGACAGACGAGCGCCTCTGGCAGGGTCGTCACGCGCCGTCGGCAAGCGCTTTCAGGCGGCGACGCTGCTCCTCGGCGGCGAGGGCGTCGACCAGCGGGTCGAGTTCGCCCTCCAGTACCTGGGCGACGTTGTGGACGCTGAAGCCGATGCGGTGGTCGGTGATGCGGCTTTGGGGGAAGTTGTACGTGCGGATCTTCTCGGAGCGGTCGCCGGTGCCGATCTGCGCGACGCGGGCGTCCGCGCGCTGCTTGGCCGCGCGCTCCCGCTCGGCCTGCAGCAGCCGGGACCGCAGGACCCGCAGCGCCTTCTCCCGGTTCTGGATCTGCGACTTCTCGTCCTGCATCGATACGACGACACCGGTGGGAAGGTGGGTGATCCGCACCGCGGAGTCGGTCGTGTTGACCGACTGCCCCCCGGGCCCGGAGGAGCGGTAGACGTCGATCTTCAAGTCATTGGGGTCGATCGAGACGTCGACCTCCTCGGCCTCGGGCATCACGGCCACAGACGCGGTGGAGGTGTGGATCCGCCCGCCCGACTCGGTCACTGGCACGCGCTGCACCCGGTGCACGCCTGACTCATGCTTGAGCTTGGAATAGGCGCCAGCGCCGTGGACCTGGAAGATGACCTCCTTGACGCCGCCGATGCCCTGTTCGGAGGCGCTCATGTCTTCGGTCTTCCAACCGTTGCGCTCAGCGTACCGGCAGTACATGCGGTACAGCTCGCCAGCGAACAGCCCCGCCTCGTCGCCACCGGCGCCGGCCCGGATCTCAACGATCACGCCCTTGCCGTCCAACGGGTCCTTCGGCAGCAGCAGCATCTGCAGGCGCCGCTCAAGCGACTCGATCTGGACCGCAAGCTCCTCGGCCTCAGCGCGGAACAGCTCTCGATCCTCGCCGATCGCCTCTCTTGCCAGTTCCCGCGCCGCGCCGGCGTCCCCACAGGCGCGGCGATACCCCCGGTACGCCGCCACGACCTCCTCCAGATCGGCTCTGCGCCTGGCCACCGCCGTGTACCGCGAAGAGTCGGCGAGCACGTCAGGGCTGCCGAGCGACTCGGTCAGCTCCTCGAACGTGCGCTCCAGCTCGTCGAGCCGGTCGAAGAGATCAGCCATCAGCGAGCCGGGGCCGAGGTATGCCGATGCCCTCGATCGGCGCCTCTTCCGGTCCCCAGACCACCGGCGACGGCAGTTCGGCTGTCCGCCCGTCCAGCTCAGCGGCGGGCACGACGGCCTCGAACGCGCGGATCGCGACCTCGATCTGGTCTGCCGTCGGCGGTTTGGTCGTGATCTTCTGCAGCCACAGGCCAGGTTTCATCAGCATCCGCACGAGCGCGTTGTCCTTGCTCGCGCCCAGCCGCAGCCCCTCATAGGCGACGCCGGCGACGATCGGCAGCAGAGCGATGCGCAGTCCGATGTGATAGCCCGCTCGGATCAGGCGACCACCTTCTGGAACAGGCACGATCGCTCCTGCGACCGTATAGGTGACGATCGCGATCAGCATCGTCATGATCAGGAAGTTCGTGCCGCAGCGAACATGCAGCGTCGAGTATCTGTCGATCAGGCGGGGCTCGAGCGGCTCGTTGTGTTCCCAGGCCGCGATCGTCTTATGCTCGGCGCCGTGGTAGGCGAACACGCGGCGTATGTCAGAAACGAGCGACATCGCGAGTAGGTAGCCGATCAAGATACCGATGCGGACAACCCCCTCGACGAGGTGATAGACCACCCCGTTGCCGATCTGCTCGCTCAAAAGCTGGAGCCCGAAGTTGGGAAGCGCGATGAAGACGCCGATGAACAGGAACAGGGCGAAGACTATGGTGCCGCCCATCTGCTTCGCCGACAGCTGCTCTTCTTCCTCCAGCTGCTGGTTCGTGGAGATGGACATCGCCCTGAAGCCGATCTTCAGCGCGTCGACCAGCGCGAAATTGCCGCGGAACATCGGCTTCGCCCAGATCGGTCTGCGTGTCTGCAGGTCGCTCGTGGGATGGCGCTCCACGTAGATCTCACCTGAGGGACGACGTGCGGCGACAGCCCAGCAGCGGGCGCCGCGCATCATCACCCCTTCGATGACTGCCTGGCCGCCATAGTACGGGGATTGGTGATTTTCAGACACGGCTCAGCGCTTCCGAGCTTTCTGCTGGCGCTTCGCCTGGACCTCGGCGACCTGCGCCTGCTTCTCTTGGCTCTTCGCATAGCGCTGCTTATAGCGCTCGACCCGGCCGCCGGAGTCCACAAGTTTCTGCTTGCCCGTATAGAACGGGTGGCACTGATTGCAGAGTTCGACGCGGATCTCGGGGCTGGTGCCCCGAGTCGTGAACTCGTTGCCGCACGAGCAGCGTACGCGCGTCAGCACATACTCTGGATGGATTCCCTGTTTCACTGTGCACCTCGACCTCAACTCGAAAGATTGGACTTCTGGATCTGGACCAGGAACTGGTTGTTGCTCCGCGTCGACTTCATCCTGTCGATCAGCAGCTCGACGGCGGCGGGGCCCTCCAGCGCGTTCAGCACACGGCGCAGCTTCCAGATGATCGTGAGTTCGTCCTTGTCGAGCAGCAGCTCCTCCTTGCGGGTGCCGCTCGCCTCGATGTCGACAGCGGGGAAGATCCTCTTCTGCTCGAGTCGGCGGTCCAGCCGCAGCTCCAAGTTGCCGGTCCCTTTGAACTCCTCGAAGATGACCTCGTCCATTTTGGAGCCGGTCTCGATCAAGGCGCTCGCGATGATCGTCAACGATCCGCCGCCCTCGATATTCCGAGCGGCGCCGAAGAACCGCTTCGGAGGGTAGAGGGCGGTGGAGTCGACGCCACCGGACATGATCCTGCCCGATGCCGGCGCAGAGGTGTTGTACGCCCGGGCCAGCCGCGTGATCGAGTCGAGCAGCACGACGACGTCGTGGCCCATCTCGACCAGGCGCTTCGCCCGCTCGATCGCGAGCTCGGCGATCTGCGTGTGATCGTCGGCCGGACGGTCGAAGGTTGAGGCGACCACCTCACCGGGGATCGACCGGCGCATATCGGTCACCTCCTCCGGCCGCTCATCGACGAGGACGACCATGAGGTGGCACTCCGGGTTGTTGTACGCGATCGCCTGTCCCAGCTCTTTCAGGATCGTGGTCTTACCGGCCTTCGGCGGAGAGACGATCAGCCCCCGCTGGCCCTTCCCGATCGGCGCGACCATGTCCACGATTCGCATCGAGATCGGCCCGTCCGGGGTCTCCAGGCGCAGCCGCTCGTCAGGGAACAGGGGCGTCATGTCTTTGAAGTCCGGGCGGTGCGGATGCTGGCCGTTCTGGTCGGCCTCGAGCCCGTGGACCTTCGCGACCTGGTGCAGGGCGGGCACCTTCTCGTTGTGTCGCTGGGCTCTGATCGGGCCCTCGATCACATCGCCCCGACGCAACCCGTGCTTACGGATCTGACCCTGCGAGATGTAGACGTCGCGATCACCCGGCAGGTACCCGCTGGTGCGCAGGAACCCGTACCCTTCCGGCAGCACGTCCAGCACGCCTGTGCGGATCTCGCCCGGCTCCGCACCACTGTCGTCGTCACGCTCCCGGTCCCGCTGGTCTCGCTCGCGGATCCTGGGGCCGGTCTGCGGGGTGCGGACCTCTGGCTTGCCGCCACGTCGCCGCTCACGACGGCTGCGGCTGCGCTGCTTGGTGCGCGCACCGTACGCGTCGTCGTCGGGGGTTCCGACGGAATGGCGGCCACGCGCCTCGATTTCAGCGCTGTCGTCCGAGCGCTCCGAGCGCTCCGGCTGACGGTCCTGACGGTCTGTCGTGCGGGCACGAATCGCGGTGGGCGTCACCGTTGAGGCAGCCACCTGAATCCGCTGCCCCTCGACGGTCGGCTTCAGCGGGATCTCCTCGCGTTCCGCCGTCCGAACACGGGCCCGAGTCCGCACCCGGGTGCGGACGGCGCCATCGGCTGGTTCCCCGACGGACTCCTCCCGCTCGGCCGGCTGTTCGATCTCGTCAGCGACCGCCTCCGCCCGCGCGACGGGCGGCTCCGCCTCGGGTGTTGCGACCGGTGGCGGTGACGGCGGCGCAACCGCGGCCGGTGGCGGTGACGGCGGCGCAACCGCGGCCGGTGGCGGTGACGGCGGAGGCGGCGCGACCGCAGCCGGGGACGGAGGAGGAGGCGCAACCGCGACCGGGGGCGGAGGCGGCGCCACCGCCGGCGCGACAACGGCCTCGGCAAGGTCCAGACGCGGCTCGATGGCGGCAGTCCCGATGCCGCCGCCGTTCGCGTTGGCCGTCTTGATGATCGCGTCGATGAGATCCGCTTTCCTCAGGCGCTGGTAGCCGCGCATTTGCAGGTGTGCGGCAATATTTTTCAACTCAACGAGCTGCTTGCGTGCTAGGACGCTCTGGTCCATCACTGCTCCTGTCATCCACGGCGATGAGCCGTGGGGGTCTTTCATGATTGGTCAGACAATCAGATAATCAGGTGGGTCTGACGTGGTGACGCTCTTACGTTCGGCGTGGGGGGCATCAGTCGCAGCCGGTGCGACGAGCCCCATTGCTCGTGCGACGGCGGTGTCCAGCCCATGACGGAGGACTCCGGGTCATCCGGCGGGTCTTTGGGCAACGCCGTCACCTCGAACGAGGAGGCGTGCAGCATCTCCCTGACAGCATGAGGCGAGGCAGCGGCCATGACTGGCTGGGCCATGAGTCCTTTTGAATAGGGCAGCCCGGCCTTTCCGTCCCTGACCGTCACATGCCGGCGGCTTGACGCTCGGCCCTGGGCATTCAGTAGGGGATCCATCGAGAGTGGGACTGGCTCCAATCAGTCCTGATGAATTGTTTCAGTCCGCGAAACGCGTGTCGGCGAGTTCGATGAGTTCTGTGACGACACCGACGAATGTCTCCTCGCCCTCTGTCTCCGCTGCAGGACCGACCACGCTGGGGCGGTTGTCGCAGACCACCATCCTTGCGCCGACCGCAGAAGCGGCCCGCGCCGCGACGTCCACAGCAGCGGCCTTCAACTCCACCAGCAGCACATCGAACGCGCCAGCCCGTTCCAGGTCCGCTCGAAGCGCCGGCCGGTCAGCGAGGCGACTGCTCGTCGCCACCACCTCACAGCAATAGCGCTCTTGCAGGTACGCCGCCAACACGGCGGCGACTGGAGTGGGCGCGGTTGTAGCAAAGAACACCTTCGCGCCGGACACCATTCCCAGCGGAACGGGGCGGAGGATGGTGCGCACAACGACGACCCGTTGAGAGACGCTGCGGATAGCCCCAAGGACAGCCTCAACCTGGGCAGGCGAGGATCTCGGAGACGCGCTCATTGTAACCACGACAAGGTCCGCCAGCAATACGCGATACGCGCCGAGGTAGCCGCGCACGAACTCCGGATCGCAGTCGCCTGGCACGACCAGCAGCGTCGCGTCCGCATGCGCGGGCGGGATGGCCGCACCGCTCCCCTCAAGCAGCAGAAGGTCGCCCGGCAGTTCGTTGGCCTTCTGGACGGCCGCTGCCACGGTCGAGCTGGACACCGCTCCCGCCAGGCCACCGCCGCAACGTCGCGCTCCCACTGTCGCCACTCCCGTGGTCACGGCGTCCTCGTAGAAGTCGCTCGCTGCGTGTCCGCCCTCGTCGGCGATGCGGAGCAGTTGGACGGTGTCGAGCTTGGCATTCGCGGGGACGACGACCGGCTCCTCCGGCCCGCCCCGCCCCATCGCAACGATCACCGGCGTGCGTCCCTGGTGCGCAGCGACCCGGGCGACCTCCCCGCAGACCGCGGTCTTGCCCGTCCGTTTGCTCGTGCCGATCACCGCGACGCTCGGGCGGTTGGCCAGGAGGGAGCGTGGCGGCGGCGTGAAGCGGAAATCCGCGCCCTCATACGCCACGCCGGCGTGCAGGACGTGCGCGGCCAACCGCATCCGCCTGCGGGCGTCCAGGACTGGCTCGTCCGACAGGTCGACGACGACATCGGCCCGATGAGCGCTGATGAGGCGACGGATCTGGCCTGCCGTGTCCTCCCCGGCCCATTCGATCGGCACGCCGAGATCGACCGCCGCGCCGAAACCTGCGACCTTCTCGGTGCCACCGAGAAACAGCGCAGCCACCGGATGGGTGCCACCGGCGGCGAGTTCCGCGAATGCGGCGCGGATGACGGGCGGGTAGTGCTCGCCATCGACGAGCACCAGCCCTCTTCTTTCAACGTGCTCGGAAACCTCGACCATGAGCGTGTAGACGCGCGTTCGGCCCGAGCCGCACAGTCATGAGAGGTACGGACGGGGGAGCGGCAGGAGAGTTACGCGGGACAAGCCTACACCGCTGAGGGCGGCCCTACCCCACCTCGGCGATCTTGGCGAATTCGTTGCGCGCAAGGCTGGGCATGGGAGGCACGCCGCGCCTCTGCCGCGTTGCGCGTGGACCGCTCAGCGCGGTCAACGAGCTCTTCGAGAGGGGTCATCGACCAGCGCCTCCGCTTCACGGCCGGTGTCCCGCGGGCGGAGCGGGGCCGAGAACAGCGGCTCGAACTCGCGGTGGTACTGCTCGCCCGAGCGGACGTTCCAGTGCGCGATCAGCATCGACGGGCCGAACGGGTACTTTCGGTGGATCTGCACCTGGTTGCGGTCGTACCGGATCACGGCATAACACGGCTTCGTCTCGCCCCGCAGCTTCAGGCTGGACGCGGTGCCCGCGTTGGCGATGTAGAGATGCTCCAGCCGCCAGACGTGCGGGACGTGTTTGTGGCCTGTCAGCACCAGGTCGACGCCAGCGGAGAGCAGCAGCTCCAGCAGGTCTCCGGCGTCCTGCACAGTGCTGCGCTCACGCCCGGCGCCGGGCACTGGAATGAGATGATGGTGGAGGGCGAAAATCTTCAGCTCCGCTTCGCAGTCGAACGAGGAGCGGATCCAGTCGTAGCGCTCCCGCCCGATCCGTCCCTCGTTGAGGTCGGGCTCGGACGAGTCGGCCGCGACGATTCGCACGGGTCCGACGTCCGCGGTCCAGTAACGCTCGCCGAACAGCTTCTCAAAGTGGGTGTATCCGACGTTCCGGCTGTCGTGATTTCCAGGTATGACATGAAATGGCTGTTTTATCTGCCGAAAGTAGGCAGCAGCCGCCTTGTACTCGTGCGCAAAGCCCTCATTGGTGAGGTCCCCTGTGCAGAGGACCGCGTCCGGCTCCAGCTCGTCCAACTCAACCAGCAGTCGGTTCATCAGGTTCGGCACGAAATGGAGTGATCCGACGTGTGTGTGTCCGAAATCTGCGCAATGGTAACAGGCCCTCGGCCCTCAAGCCGAGATCGGCTGGGCGAGGTGGGAAGATCGGCCATGAGAATTTCCTGATGCAGGACGTATTCCTGCCACCCTAGCCCACGATCCGAGCGGGAATGTTGCAGATGCGTGGCGCGACGGTGAAACACTGAAAGCGCTACACCGGGTGAATCACCGTTGCACCGGAGCGGTTCCATCGGGACGGGCGGACAGCGAACGCAAAGCCCTTGGCGGCCTCACGGATGGTCTCGACCGCCGCGCCGTCGCCGGTCTCAACCACCGCGAGCACGCTCGGTCCCGCGCCGGACAGGCACGCGCCGATGCCGGCGCGGCGCAGCGCATGGATCAGTGAGCCGCTCGCGCCCATGACCGCCAGCCGCGGCGGCTCGTGGAGCACATCGCGCATCGCGCGGGGATCCCACGCCATCGCTCCGGCCAGACCGGCCAAGACGACCGCCGCGCGCGCGCCGTTGGCCGCTGCGTCGTGCAGGGGGATCGCGTCGGGCAGCACGCCCCGAGCAGCCTCGGTCGACTGGCGGCTGGCCGGCACGCAGAGCACGGGCGCCAGCCGATCCGTGGGATCCAGACGCCTGGCGATCCCGTCGCAGCAGACCACCAGCCCGCCGAGCACCGCTGGGGCGGCGTTGTCGGGGTGGCCCTCCAGCGCGGCGGCGATGTCGATGATGTCCTGATCTGTGGCCGGCCTTTGCCGGTCTGGTCTGCCACCCAGCGCGCGGCCGAGCACGGCGCCGGCGACCGCCGCCGCGGCGGACGATCCCAGGCCACGCTCCAAGGGGATCTCGTTGTCCGTGTGCAGCGTGACGTCCGGGACGTCGGCGCCGAAGCGCGCGCAGCAGCTGCACAGCGCCCGCCAGAGCAGGTTGCTGTCGTCGGTGGGCAGCTCGCCCGAGCCCTCCCCCGCCGGCACCACCCGCCGCTGCTCACGGGGGTGGACCGTCACGGTGAAGGCAACGTCGACCGCCACGCCGAACGCGTCGAACCCCGGCCCCAGGTTCGCGCTGGTCGCCGGCACCGTGACACGCATCGGTCTCATCCGCACGGACGATACCGGACTCACTCCTCGCGCCCACCCCAAAAATGGGCTCTTGGCATGCACCCGTGGGTGGTGGTGGTGCCGCCGCTGCGCGTTGTGCACTCAAGGCAGCGGTCGCGCTGCGCCCGGAGGCCCCGTCAGCAGGGTTGGCCTGGGTGTGCGCCGTTGAGGGAGCTGGTTGTGGGTCGTGTGTTCGGTATGGCCGAAAGCGCGGCGGGCGGGCCGTTGCGCACGCTCATGGGCACCGTCTGCGCGTGCGGAATACCCGATGTGCAGGACAGATCCTTCGCTGCGGCTCGGTGGTGGTAGGTGGGACAGGGCTGGGGCGAGGTTGTGAGTGATAACCGTTTAACCAATTTATGTCCTGTTTTGCGCACGATCGTCCCGGTCGTTCCGCCGAGGCAGGGCATGGATACGGTGATGAGCGGCTGCTGCCCGCGCTACAGGGATCAGCCACCCACAGATAGGTGACAAGAGCCCAAAAATGTCGGCGCTCGCCATGGTCGTGACATCGCGAGCTGACGGATGTCACCCGGCGCTCTGGTTTTGCTGCCCGCACTGCCGCCCCAGCCCCTAAGGGGATGCATGGTTCCCCACATTGGGGGAGGATGGCCGCAGGGTTACCTCAGGCGCAGCAATTCCGCGGCGGCGTCGACGTCGGGGTCGATCACGGGGGGTTTCGCGGCGCCGGCGATCGCCCAGTCCGGGTCCTTCAGGCCGTGGCCGGTCAGCACGCAGACGACCGTCGCGCTGCGGGGCAGGTCACCGTCGGCGTGGAGCTGCAGCAGGCCGGCGATGCTGGCCGCAGACGCCATCTCGCAGAACACGCCCTCGCCGGCCACCAAACGGTAGGCCTTGAGGATGTCACGGTCGGTGACCGCGCGGATCGAGCCGCCGGACTCACGGGCGGCGACGACCGCCGATGACCACGAGGCCGGGTTGCCGATCCGGATCGCGGTGGCGATCGTCGACGGCGAGGCGACCGGGGCGCCATGCACGATCGGAGCGGCGCCCGCGGCCTGAAATCCCCGCATCGCCGGCAGCCGGTCGATCAGCCCGTCCGCGCGGTACTCCTGATATCCCAACCAGTAGGCGGTGATGTTGCCGGCGTTGCCCACAGGCATGACGTGGACGTCGGGCGCGCGCCCCAGCGCGTCGCAGACCTCGAACGCCCCCGTCTTCTGACCCTGGATGCGATAGGGGTTGACGGAGTTGACCAGCTGCACCGGGTACTTCTCGTCGAGCGTCCTGCAGATGTCGAGCGCGGCGTCGAAGTTGCCCTCCACCTGGATCACCGTCGCACCGTGAATGAGCGCCTGGGCGAGCTTGCCGAGGGCGATCTTGCCCCTAGGGATCAGCACCCCGCAGACGAGGCCGGCCTTGGCGGCGTAGGCGGCCGCCGACGCTGAGGTGTTGCCGGTCGACGCGCAGATCACCGCCCGAGCACCCGCCTCGACCGCCTTCGAGATCGCCAGGGTCATGCCCCGGTCCTTGAACGAGCCCGTCGGGTTCGCCCCCTCGAACTTCAGCCACACCTCGCAGCCCGTCCGCGCCGACAGCGTCGCGCTGTGGATCAGCGGCGTCCCGCCCTCGCTCAACGTGATCACCGGGGTAGCGGACGTGACCGGCAACCGCTGTCGATACTCGGCGATGAGTCCCCGCCACTGCGCCACCGGACCCGGCACGACGGCAGGGGGCGGGGGTGCGGCCCGGCGGATGTCGGTCATCGCAGCCGAGTGTACGCCTACCAGCCACAACGATAATTCGTGCAGGGCGCCACAAGCGCGGGCGTGTCCAGTCCTCCTGACACGGCGATAATCGGTTCGGCGTCGCCGGCCGCCAGATGGCGTTCCTCTCACGCCCAGCACCACCCGCGACCCGCAACGCCGTTGCCGACTTCGGCGGTGGCCATAGCTGACCGACCCACAACTTTCCTCCGGATCCGGAGGAAAGTTGTGGGTTAAGAAGGCGGCCCCTGCGCTTGACTGCGGTTTTCCTCCGTATCCGAAGGAAAACCGCAGCCAAGCACATCGCCGAGCCGCCTGAGGCCCAGGTTCCGCGAACCATGCACGGGCTCGGCAGGAAATAACGCACAAAACTGACAGAAGCTGGAGGGCGACACCCCCTCTACCGGGACATTCATCCCTCACCATCCTCACCCTGACTGCCGCCTGCCGCCTCAGCACCCTCCCCCGCTCATCGAAGCTGTCGCCCTACAGGAGGTCTGGTGTCGGCT
>JBOGEA010000028.1:0-25129 GCA_050743205.1 Egibacteraceae bacterium
GTTCAGGCGGCATCGAGCCGCCTGAACCGCGCTCCGCTTCGCTTCGCCCGCGACTCAATCGCCGCGATTCTCAAACACGGTCTGAGGGGTGTGCCGGGGGTCTGGTGGGGTCAGCCCGGCTCCCGAGTCTGGTCCGTCGTCACCAGGCGCCCGCCCTGTGACCGAGGGTCGGCTGTGGGGTGGGCGGTTCACTGACGCGCCGGACGAGGCCGCCTGGGCGCTCGGCCGCAGCGTCGGCTTCGACGTGCGGCTGTGGCGGCAGGACCTCGCCGGGTCTATGGCCCACGCCGAGGAGCTGCTCCGCATCGGGGTCCTGTCCCCGGCCGAGCGCACAGAGATCGTCGAGGCCCTCGACCAGATCGCCGTTGAGTTCGCCGACGGCTCCTTCACGATCAGCGATGACGACGAGGATCTGCACTCATGCGTCGAGCGGCGGCTCCTTGAGCTGTGCGGCGAGACCGGAGGCCGGCTGCGGGCTGGGCGCAGCCGGAACGACCAGATCGTTTCCGACCTGCGCCTCTACCTGCGCGACGCGATCACGCGGTTGACGGGCAGTGTGCGTTCCGTCCAGCGAGCGCTCGCCGATCAGGCGGAGGACACGCTTGACTGGCTCGTTGCCGGCTACACGCACATGCAGCGCGCGCAACCCGTGACGCTCGCGCACCACCTTCTCGCGCATGCATGGGCGCTTGACCGGGACGCGGGCAGGCTGGCCGATGCCCAGCGCCGTATGGACGTCTCGACGCTGGGTTCGGGGGCGCTGGCGAGCACGACACTGCCGCTTGATCCCGCGAGGTATGCGCGGGCGCTCGGGCTGTCTCGGCCCGCCGAGAACTCGATCGACGCGGTGGCCGACCGGGACTTCGCCGTCGAGTTCCTCGCCGCGGCGGCGATGCTCGGTGTCCACCTGTCCCGGCTGTGTGAGGAGGTGGTCCTGTGGACGACCTCCGAGTTCGGCTGGGCGCTCGTCGGCGAGGCATTCTCGACCGGGTCGTCGATCATGCCCCAGAAGCGCAACCCTGACGTGGCTGAGCTGGTGAGAGGCAAGACCGGCCGGCTCGTGGGGGACTTGGTCGCGCTGCTCGTCACGCTCAAGGGCCTCCCGCTCGCCTACAACCGTGATCTGCAGGAGGACAAAGAGCCGGTGTTCGACGCAGTCGACACGCTGAGCGCCGCGTTGCCGGCGGTGGCCGGAATGGTGACGTCCCTGCGATTCGACCGTGAGCGGCTGGCTGCCGCGGCATCGGACTCGTTCGCGCTGGCGACGGACCTCGCCGAGGCGCTTGCCATGGCGGGGGTCCCGTTCCGGCACGCGCACGAGCGGGTGGGGCAGCTTGTGGCCGAGGCGGAGCGCTACGGTTGCGGGCTCGACGCGCTCGTCCAGGCGTCTGGCGCTCACTCGTTGCCCGAGCTGGACGACCCCGCCGCGCTGCTGGACCCTGTCCGGGCCGTCATGCGGCGGGCGGCGGGGTTCGGGCCCGCTCCTGACAGCGTGCGTGCGCAGCTCCTTAAACTGCGCAAACGAATTAAATAGAACAGATAGAAGTGGAGTTTCGCACTTCGGTTGGTCTTGGCGGTTGGCGCGTCGGCGCTGGGGTCTGCGGCTATGCGGCTCGGGCTAGGGTCTCGATAAGGGTGTCGGTGATTTTCGCCGGGAGCGGTCCTGGGGGTGACATGGTCGTAATTCGTTGCCGCCACAGGGCGCGCCGGAGCGCAGCGAGCGCGTCGATGAACGACGGAGTGGCTTTGCTCGGGTACCAGGGCAGCTTCGGCCACGAGGGCGTGGTGCCGTAGACAGGGATGAGCCACAGCCACACCGCGGTCGACAGCCATAGCGACAGCGCGGCGGCTCGCTCGGGCCCGTCGGCGGTCCAGGTTTGGGGGTCCTCGCCGCCGAGGAATTGCTTGGTGTTACGGAAGGTGTCCTCGATCGACCAGCGGCCGGCATAGAAGCCGGCCACCTCGGCAGGAGCGGCGTCCAGGTCGGTGGTGAAGAAGAAGTCGTCGGGCTCGTGGCCGTCAGGGTCACGCACGATCACCAGTTGAACGAGGCGGTCAGGACAGACCCGGTACCACAGCACCTGGCGGGACAGCAGCAACCGCTCGACATGTCTGCCGCGCATGTTGATGGTGACCAGAGTCCAGTCGGCCTGGCTGGCCTGCACGGCGATCTGGGTAGGGGTGGGCAGCCGGTCGCCTTTCTTCCGGGGCCGGCCAGGCTTACCGGTGGGGGGCGGCGCCGGGGCGAACAGGGCCGCGTCGCGGCGTCACCGCTGAGACCACATGGGTGCGAGGTAGGTTTCTACCGGCCAGGCCGGCGTAGGCGCCGTCACAGCCCAGCCGGAACATGCGGTCAGGCAACCAGCCGGCGACCTGTTCGATCATCGCCTCCGCCAGCTCGTTGTGGGTAGGCCCGCCCTTGCGGTAGACGCGCATGTTGACCGGCAGCCCCAGCGGCTCTCCACCCCAAGGTGGAGTGATCCGCAGGGTGAGCACGACCAAGTTGAGCCCGTGGGCATAGACCACTTTGCGGCGCGTCGAGCGGACCGCGTCACGGAAACTGCCGGCCCCCGCGATGTGGCGCCCGGTCTTGTGGAACAGCGTGTCGTCCAAGTCCAAGGCGGCCACGCCGTGCGGGCACAACGTGGCCACCGCCGTCAAGGTCAGGACCTGCCACAGCGCGGCCATACTCCATACCCCGGCGCGGAGGAAGCGGTGGTAGGCGTCGTGCGCGCGGCGCCCGTCGGGGTCCACGATGCCGATGATGCGGGTGATGGTGCGCCGCCCGGGGCACAGCGCCCAGCCGGTGATCAGGTCGGTGAAGATCGGCGAACGACGGGGCGGTGAACACCGTCGCGCAGGCGGCCAGCAGCATCGTCCACGCCGCCGCCCCGTTCACCGGCCCTTCTCCCGCGACGCTCGCCGCTCGGCCTCGACACGGGCCCGCAGTTCCTCCAGCGCTGCCCAGGCCTCGGCCTCCAGCTCGGCCAGCGCCTTGCGGTAGCGGGCCACCGCGGCCGCCACCACCGGGACGTCGGCGGCTTGCAGGGTCAGCATTTTGGTGCGCCCGCCGACGCTGTAGGACAGCGCCGGCGTTTCGTGCGGGGCGCCTTGGACGCAGCGACAGCGCGGCTTGCCGCACTTGCGCCGCAGGGTGATCAGCGAGCCGCGTAACACTCGTGGCTGGTCGGGTCTGTCCAACCGTGTCATCTTGCCATCCCTTAGCCTGTTAGCGAACCGCCAAACAGGCTAAAGGGTCGTATCGCTCAACCCTGGGATCTCTCGTCGCCGCTCACTCAGCGCGACCGCCCGGCCACTTCACCGGCCACCGGTCCCACCCCACCCGAAAAGTGCGAAACTCCACTAGAACAGATCACTCGTGGCGCTGTGTGGTCTGCTGTCACCAGCGTGGCGGACCAGCGCCGCTCGTCGCGCCCTCGTGCGGTGACGGGTGGGTCCCGCGGCCGGCCAGCCGGTCGAGCAGGTCGCGCGGGCCGCGGGCGCGACGGAGTTCTGCCTGGTCCTGGCCATCAAGGGGCCCGACCGGCGGGCGATGGCGCACACCTGGACGCGGTCGAGGCGATCCACGCCGAGACCGAGCTTGAGGTCACGGTCTCCGCCGGCATCCTGACCGTGAGCAGGCCGGCGAGCTGGCCGCCGCCGGGGGTCGTACGCTGCCGTTGGCGAGACGCGCTGCTGGCGACGCTGATCGCGGTGCATCTCGCGCTGGTCGCCCGCCAGAAGCACACGCGGTTCCCGGGCAGGGCCGCACCGAGCGCAACGTCGAGGAGCCAGGCTGTGGCCGACCTACGCGACGGCCTCGACCGGGTTCGCTGATCGTCGCCGGTGGGCTGTTCCTGATGGGCGGGCTGCTCCAGATCAACCCGGTCTGGCTCTGCGGTCCGTATGACCCGTTCACGATCACCAGTGGCGCCCAGGCGGATTTCTGGCTCTTGACATGCACCCGTGGGGGTGGTCGTCACTGCGCGTGGCGCGCTCAAGAGCGGTCGCGTGCGCCGGGACCCGTCGGCCGGGGTTGCCTCGGGTGTGCGCCGTCCCGCCGCTGCCGTGAGTCCTGACCGCCGCTTACGGCGGTCAGGACTCACAGCCTCGCCGGTCGTCTGCGCGTGATGACCGGTACCACCGTGTATGTCCAGTTCTTACGCTGCCCGCGGCCATGTTCGGCGCGCTGGTCGCCTGGCCGTGGCTGGAGGCGCTGCTCACGCGGGACCGGCGCACCCGCCACCTTCTCGACTGCCCCCGCGACCGCCCGGTCCGCACGGCGATCGGGGTCGGCGCCTTCACGTTCGTCACCCAGCCGCTCATCGCCGGAGCCGACGACATCATCGCCGTCGAGGCCGGTTGGAGCATCGTCGAGTTCCGGACCGTCGAGCGGATTCTGCTCTGTTCGTGCTCCCGGTCATGACCGGCCTGCTCGCCTACAGGATCGCCCGAGACCTCTCCTCGCGGCCTTCGCGGGGTCCGGTGGAGGACCAGGAGCCACCCGAGCCCGTCGCCGCCGACGAGGACTCGCCCGACAGCCCTGCCCTTGGGGGACGGCGCCTGCTCCGCCTCGGCATGCTCGCCGCGTTCGCCGGCGCCCTCGCCCACCGCCTCCGCAACCGCCCGTGACGCCTATTCTCCTACGTGTCGCAAGCCGCAAAATAGTGCGTCTGGAGGATGCCGTGGGAAGGGCTCCCGTGCTCTCGCAACGGACAAAAGCCTCGCTGGTCCATGACCTGCTGAGGCTGCAGGCACGATTGCGGCAGCGGTTCGCGGGCCCTCGTGCGCCAGCATCGTCGAGGCTCCACTTCGGCTGCGGTCCGAGACACGTCGAGGGCTGGCTCAACGTCGACCTGGCCGGATCGGATTGGAACGTCGATCTTGCCGCTGGAGCCCTTCCCTGGCCTGACCGATGTTTTGAATCGGCCGTCAGTGAGCACGTGATCGAGCACCTTGAACTGAATTCTGAGCTCGTGCCGCTGCTTCGAGAACTCCGTCGTGTCCTTGTTGAGGGGGGCGAGTTGTGGCTCTCCTGTCCCGACATGGAGGCCATATGCATTGCGTATCTTGAGGATAAAGGCGCACGGCTGATGGCGGGCCGGCTCAGGCGAGGACTGCGCAACTGGCAGCCGTCTCCTGCGCCGGTGCAGCAGATCGTCAACGACATTTTCTATCACAATGGGACTCATCGAAATCTCTTCGACTTCGAATTGTTGGAATGGGCGCTGGAGCAGACGGGATATGTGGACTGCGCTCGCGTGACGGAGGAGGCTCTCCTCCATCGATTCCCCGGCTTTCCCCCTCGAAACGACGGAGAACAGACGCTGTACGTCCGCGCCGTGGCTCCAGCGTGATCAGTGGGCTTTTCGGCCTGACCTCAAGCCGGTTGACGCCGGACATATCAATTGTTTCAGGTTGAATTATATTTTTCTGGTGGGGCGCGGTGTGAGCGATTGAGGTTTGCTTGGCGGCGGTGGGCGGGGTGTGGTAGAGGTGGGTGAGGTGGCGCAGCTGGTTTAATGCGGGACCGGTCGCCTAAATGGAATCAATCATCGATGACAGCGGGTGATGGTGGTGGCTGGCCGGCTCACCGATGGGGTCGTACGGGTTCTTGACGCTGCGGGTCAGACCGTTGGGGCGGGGTTTGTTGTCAGCGCCGGGGGGTTGATTGCGACGTGTGCGCACGTCGTCGGGAGCTGTGCGCCTCAGCGGGACGGGCTGCTGGCCGATGCGGTGCCGGTGGTCTTTCAGGCGACGGGGGAGCGGCGGCAGGCCAGGGTTGAGCCGGGGTATCGGCGGGGCCACGACGAGGATGTGGCATTCCTGCGGGTGGACGGAGCGTTGCCTGACGGGGTCGAGCCGCTGGTCCTCGGCCCGTCGATCGGGACGCGAGGCCATCGATTTCAGACGTTCGGCTATCCCCGCAACGGGCCCGCGGGCGGGATGCACGGCTTCGGGCAGATCGGCGACGTGGTCGCGCTCGACGGTGTGGACCTGTTGCAGGTCACCAGTGCGGTTGAGGTGACCGCGGGCTTCAGTGGCGGGCCGGTGTTCGACGAAGCCACGGAGCGGGTGATCGGCATGGTCTCGGCCATCACGCCCCCGGACGACTTTGGCCGAGGCGTCAGCACCGCGTTCGCCATCCCTATGGAGGCGCTGCGGGCAGCGTGCCCGGAGCTTGCGTTGGTCGAGGTGTGCCCGTATCGCAGCCTCGCGGCGTTCACTCAAGCCGACGAGGTCTTCTTCCACGGCCGTGACCGCGCTGTGGAGGCGGTGCTGGCCGGCCTCGACCGCGACCTCCGCTTCCTCGCGGTGCTCGGCCCGTCGGGCAGCGGGAAGACCTCGCTGATGCAGGCCGGGGTGCTGCCGCGCTTGGCTTGTGATGCCCTGCCGGGCAGCAGCCGTTGGGAGGTGATCGTGACTCGCCCGGCCGGCGATCTCCTCGCACAGTTGGAGCGCAGCGGTCTGGTCGGCGCTGGCAAGGATTTGGGCCGGGCGGTCGCGCGCTGGCATGGGGCGCATGACGGGCAGCGGTTGGTGCTCGTGCTCGACCAGTTCGAGGAGGTGCTGGTCAGCGTCGCGGAGGCGGACCGCCTCAGGTTCGTCGACCAGTTGGTGGCGGCGATGGAGGTCCAGCCGCTGACCGTGATGGTGGTGATGCGCGACGACTTCTACGCGCCGCTGGCCGAGTCGGCTCCTGAGCTGATGCCGTGGGTGGAGCGCAGCCTCATCAACATACCGGCGGTTTTGGAGGCCGATGAGCTGGCCGCCATGGTGACCCAACCGGCCAGCACGATGCGGCTGCGGCTGGAGGCGAACCTGGCCGACCGGATCGTCGCCGATGCCAT
Source organism: Egibacteraceae bacterium (assembly GCA_050743205.1). GTDB lineage: Bacteria > Actinomycetota > Nitriliruptoria > Euzebyales > Egibacteraceae > JBOGED01. Next base: position 6,852 of record JBOGEA010000028.1, read on the forward strand.
CGCCGCGGCCCGAGCGGGCGGCGACGACCGCGGTGCCCGGAGCACGGTGCTGCCGCTGCTGGAGTTCGCCCTGACCGAGCTGTGGGAGCGGCGGGCGGATGGCGGGCTGACGCATCAGGCCTATGACCAGATCGGCGGGGTCACCGGTGGGCTGAGCCAGTGGTGTGACCGCGCCTTGGACGGGATCGACGCCGGCCTGCATCCAATCACGAGGCGGGTGGTGACGGCTCTGGTGCGCGTCGGCGACGAGGCTGAGAGCGTGCCGGGCAGCCGCCGGCGGCGGACCATCGCGGAACTGGGCGGAGGTGGCGATAACGGCGCCGTTGGCGAAGTCGTGCGCCGGCTGACGGCTGCCCGGCTGTTGGTGACCAGCCGGCGGGAGGATGGCGGGCAGGGGAGCGTGGAGCTGATCCACGAGGCGCTGCTGCGCGAGTGGGGCCTGCTGCGGCAGTGGCTGGCCGAGGACCGCGACATGCTCGCCTGGCGTCAGCGGACCGAGCGGCCGGCGGCGGCATGGAACGCCAGCTCGTCTGGTGGCGATGGGTCGGGCGATCCGGGTCTGCTGCTGCGTGGCCGGCAGTTGGCCGAGGCCGAACAGCGGCTTGAGCAGCGCCGGGCGGAGCTGCCCGCCGATCTGGTCGCCTTCATCCAGGCCAGCCGGGATCTCCAGCGCCGTGAGCATGACCGCGACCGCCGCCGCATCCGCACGCTCACCTCGCTGACCGCGGGGCTGGTCGTGCTGTGCCTCATCGCGATCACCGCGGGCGTGTTCGTCAAGGTGTTGGGGGACCGGGCGCATGACGATGCACTGATCGCGAAGTCGCGTGAGCTGGCTGCCGTTGCGCTGGCGAGAGTCGACGAGCAGCCCGACCTGTCCCTACTGCTGAGCCTGGAGGCGTTGCGTACCGCGCCGACCGACGAGGCCCGCGCCAGCCTGTTGACCGGACTCTTGCAGCCTGGAGACTTCCTCCGTCTCGCCGGCCACAGCTTCGCGGTCCACGGGGTGGCGTTCAGCCCGGACGGCAGCCGGCTGGCCTCCGTCGGCCTGGATGTGACGGTGCGGATATGGGATGCGGCCACCGGCCAGCCACTGGGCCAGCCATTGACCCACCCTGACGGGGCGTTCGGGGTGGCGTTCAGTCCAGACAGCAGCCGCCTGGCCACTGCCGGCGTTGATGGGACGGTGCGGGTGTGGGATGCGGCCAGCGGCGAGCCGGTGGGTGAGCCGTTGACCGGCCACACCGGCTGGGTCAGTGGGGTGGCGTTCAGCCCGGACGGCGTCATGATCGCCTCCTCCAGCTGGGATGAGACGGTGCGGGTGTGGGATGCGGCCAGCGGCGAGGCGGTGGGTGAGCCGTTGACCGGCCACACCGATTCGGTCATCGGGGTGGCGTTCAGTCCGGATGGTGCCAGGATCGCCTCCTCCAGCGCCGACTTTACGGTGCGGTTGTGGGACGCGGCTAGCGGCCAGCCGGTGGGTGAGCCGTTGACCGGCCACACCGGTTCAGTCAACGGGGTGGCTTTCAGTCCCGACGGCGCCAGGATCGCCTCCGGTGGCGCCGATGGGACAGTGCTGGTGTGGGACGCGGCCAGCGGCCACCCAGTGGGCAGGCCGTTGACCGGGCACACCGGCCCGGTCACCGAGGTGGCGTTCAGTCCCGACGGCGGCAGGCTGGCCTCCGCCAGCCACGATGGGACGGTGCTGCTGTGGGATGCGGCCAGCGGCCAGCCGGTGGGTCAACCGTTGACCGGCCATACCGATTGGGTTCAAGGGGTGGCGTTCAGCCCGGACGGCAGCCGGCTGGCCTCTGCGGGCGCTGATCAGACGGTGCTGGTGTGGGATCTGGCGAGCGTCCAGCCGCTGGGTCAGCCGTTGACCGGCCACACCGGTTCGGTCCAAGGGGTGGCGTTCAGTCCGGATGGTGCTTGGATCGCCTCCGTTGGCGGAGATGAGACGGTGCGGCGGTGGGATGCGGCCAGCGGGCTGCCGGTGGGCGAGCCGTTGACCGGTCACATCGGGACAGTTTATGGCGTGGCGTTCAGCCCGGACGGCGCCAGGATCGCCTCCGCTGGCCACGATGGGACGGTGCGGCTGTGGGATGCGGCCAGCGGTGAGCAGGTGGGCGAGCCGTTGATCGGCCACACCGACCCAGTCAACGCGGCGGTGTTCAGTCCAGACGGCGGCAGGCTGGCCTCCGGCAGCAAGGATCGGACGGTGCGGCTGTGGGATGCGGCCAGCGGTGAGCCGGTGGGCAAGCCGATGATAGGCCACACCAGTTCGGTCTTCGACGTGGCGTTCGGTCCGGGCGGGACCAGGATCGCCTCCGCTGGCAAAGACGGGACGGTGCGGCTGTGGGATGCGGCCAGTGGCCGGCCATTAGGCCAGCCGTTGACCGGTCATACTGGGTCGGTCACGTCGGTGGCGTTCAGCCCGGACGGCAGCCGGCTGGCCTCTGGTGGCTTGGATGGGACGGTGCGGCTGTGGGACGCGGCTACTGGCCGGCCGCTGGGTGAGCCGTTGACCGGTCACACCGGGTCGGTCACGTGCGTGGCGTTCAGTGGACCTGTCCCTGGCGGTGCCAAGATCGCCTCCGTCAGCAGTGATGGGACCGTCCGGCTGTGGGACGCGGCCAGTGGCCGGCCATTAGGTCAGCCGTTGACCGGTCACATCAGCCAGGTCTGGTGGGTGGCGTTCAGCCCGGACGGCTCCAGCATCGCGTCCGCTGGCGAAGATGGGACGGTCCGGTTGTGGCCGCTTCGTCTCGACGCCTGGATGACGCTGGCGTGCGAGCGGGTCGGGCGCAACCTGTCCCTGGAAGAGTGGGACCAGTTCGTCGACGCCGGCACCGGCTACGTGCGTAGCTGCGCCGAGTTTCCCTCAGGCACCGGCGCTCCGGCTGAGGCACCCGCAGCCACTGACCGCCTGAGCGGAACGGTGGTGAGGTGATGCCGGGGGCGGGTGGCCGGTTCACGGATGGGGTCGTGCAGATTCTCGGGCCTTTCGGTCAGCCTGCCGGGGCAGGGTTTGTGGTCAGCGCCGCGGGGCTGGTCGTCACGTGCGCGCACGTCGTTGGAGCCTCCGGCGGGCGGCCCTCCGCCGATGCGGTGCCAGTGGTCTTTCACGCAACAGGAGAGCGGCGGCAGGCGCGGGTCGAGCCGGAATATTGGCGGGGCGACGACGACGGCGATGTGGCATTCCTGCGGGTGGACGGAGCGTTGCCTGACGGGGTCGAGCCGCTGGTCCTCGGCCCGTCGATCGGGACGCGAGGCCACCCGTTCCAGACGTTCGGCTATCCCCACAACGTGCCCGGGGGCGGGATGCACGGCTTCGGACAGATCGGCGATGTGGTCGCGCTCGACGGTGTGGAGCTGTTGCAGGTCACCGGCGCTGTCGAGGTGACCGTGGGCTTCAGTGGCGGGCCGGTGTTCGACGAGACCGCCCGGCGGGTGATCGGCATGGTCACCGCCATCACGCCTCCGGACGTCTACGACCGGGGCGTCGGCACCGCCTTCGTCACGCCTATGGAAGCGTTGCAGGCGGTCTGCCCGGAGCTTGCGTTGTCTGAAATGTGCCCGTATCGCGGTCTGGCCGCGTTCGCCGAGGCTGATGAGGTGTTCTTCCACGGCCGTGATCGCGCTGTGGAAGCGGTGCTGGCCGGCCTGGCGCGTGACCGCCGCCTTGTGGCGGTGCTCGGTCCGTCGGGCAGCGGCAAGACCTCGCTGGTGCGGGCCGGGGTCCTGCCGCGCCTGTCCCGGGGCGTGTTGGCCGGAAGCGACCGTTGGGGGGTGATCGTGGCTCGCCCGGCCGGCGATCCCCTCGCGGAACTGGAGCGCAGCGGTCTAGACGGCGCTGGCAAGGACTTCGGTCGAGCGGTCGCGCGCTGGCACGGTGCCCACGACGGGCAGCGGTTGGTGCTCGTGCTCGACCAGTTCGAGGAGCTGCTGGTCAGCGTCCCAGAGACGCACACGGGCTTTGTGGAGCAGTTGGTGGCGGCGGTGGAGGACTCGCAGCCGCTGACCGTGATAGTGGTGATGCGCGACGACTTCTATGCGCCGCTGGCCGAGTCGGCTCCTGCGCTGATGCCGTGGGTGGCGCGCAACCTGGTCAACGTACCCGCCGAGCTGCAGGCCCACGAGCTGGCCGCCATGGTGGTCCGGCCTGCCAGCACCATGGGCCTGCGGCTGGAGGCGAACCTGGCCGACCGGCTCGTCGCCGATGCCATCGACGCGACGCGAGCGGGCGGTCATGGTCGTGGTGCGCGCAGCACGGTGCTGCCTCTGTTGGAGTTCGCCCTGGCCGAGCTGTGGGAGCGGCGCGTGGATGGCGGGCTGACGCATCAGGCCTATGACCAGATCGGCGGGGTCACGGGTGGGCTGAGCCAGTGGTGTGACCGCGCCTTGGACGAACTCGACACCGGCCTGCATCCGGTCGCCAGACGGGTGATGACGGCGTTGGTGCGCGTGGGTGACGAGGCGGGGGATGCGGGGGACAGCCGCCGGGCGCGGACCATGGCCGAGCTGTCAGCCGGCGGGGACGGCGAATCCGTTGCTGAGGTGGTGCGCCGGTTGACGGCCGCGCGGCTGCTCGTGACGACCCGCGATGAGGACGGCCAGGCGAGCGTGGAGCTGATCCATGAGGCGCTGCTGCGGGAATGGGGTCTGCTGCGGCTGTGGCTGGCAGAGGACCGTGATTTTCTCGCCTGGTGTCAGGCGGTGGAGCGCTCGGCCGCGGGGTGGATCGGCAGCTCGCGGGACGATGACGATCTGGGTGATCCCGATCTGCTGCTGCGTGGCCGGCAGCTGGTTGAGGCCGAGGATTGGCTCGGCCGGCCAGAGCTGTCCGCCGACCTGGTCGCCTACATCCAGGCCAGCCGGAATCTTCAACGCAGTGAGCGTGACCGTGACCGCCGCCGCATCCGCACGCTCACCTCGCTCGTCGGCGGGCTGGTCGTGCTGTTCCTCGTCGCGATCACCGCTGGCGTGGTCGTCAACGTGCGGGCGGGCCAGGCGCGTGAGGCGGCTCGGATAGCGAAGTCAGGTGAGCTCGCCGCGCTGGCGACGGCCAGGCTGGATACGGAGCCCGCTTTGTCCTGGCTGCTGAGCCTGGAGGCGCTGCGCACGGCTGTGACCGACGAGGCCCGAGCCAGCCTGTTCAGTGGGTTGTCGCAGCCTCAGAGCTTCATCCGCCTGACCGGCCACACCGGTTCAGTCTTCGGGGTGGCGTTCAGTCCGGATGGCAGCCTGCTGGCCTCCGCTGGCTTGGATGGGACGGTGCGGTTGTGGGACGCGGCCAGCGGCGAGCCGGCGGGCGGGCCGTTGATCCATCCTTACGGGGTCCATGGGGTGGCGTTCAGCCCGGATGGCAACCAGCTGGCCTCCATCAGCGGTGAGACGGTGCGGCTGTGGGACGCGGCCAGCGGCGAGCCGGTGGGCGAGCCGTTGACCGGTCACGCCGAGGCGGCCTTGGGGGTGGCGTTCAGCCCGGACGGCGTCATGATCGCCTCCGCCGGCGAAGAAGGGACAGTGCGGCTGTGGGACGCGGCCAGTGGCCAGCCGCTGGGCGAGCCGTTGACTGGTCACACCGGTGCGGTCAACGGGGTGGCGTTCAGCCCGGACGGCAGCCGGCTGGCCTCCGCTGGCGGTGATGGGACGGTGCGGCTGTGGGACCCCGCCAGCGGCCGGCCGGTGGGTGAGCCGTTGACCGGCCGCACCGGTGCGGTCACCGAGGTGGCGTTCAGTCCGGATGGCAGCCGGCTGGCCTCCGCCGGTGATGGGACGGTGCGGTTGTGGGACGTGGCCAGCGGCCGGCCGCTGGCCGAGCCCTTGACCGGCCACAGAGATCTTGTTGAGGCGGTCGCGTTCAGTCCGCAACAGGACGGCGCCAGGATCGCCTCCGGCGACTGGGGTGGGACGATCCGGCTGTGGGACGCGGCAACCGGTGAGCCGGTGGGCGAACCGTTGACCGGCCACACTGGTCGGGTCAACGGGGTTGCGTTCAGTCCGGATGGCAGCCGGCTGGCCTCCGCTGGCGGGGATGGGACGGTGCGGCTGTGGAACACGGCCACCAGCCGGCCCCTGGCCCAGCCCCTGGCCGGCCACACAGACTCGGTCTGGGAGGTGGCGTTCAGTCCGGATGGCAGTCGGCTTGCCTCTGGTGGCTTCGATGGGACGGTGCGGCTGTGGGACGCGGCGACCGGTGAGCCGGTGGGTGAGCCGTTGACCGGCCACACCGGCTCGGTCTGGGGGGTGGCGTTCAGTCCGGACGGCACCATGATCGCCTCCGCTGGCGGTGATGGGACGGTGCGGCTGTGGGACACGGCGACCGGTGAGCTGGTGGGCGAGCCGTTGACTGGCCATGGCGCGATGGCTGGAGTCGCGTTCAGTCCGGATGGCAGCCGATTGGCTTCTGCCGGCGCCGATGGCACGGTGCGGTTGTGGGACGCCGCGACTGGTGAGCCGGTGGGTGAGCCGTTGACCGGCCACACCGGCTTGGTCTTGGGGGTGGCGTTCAGTCCGGATGGCAGCCGATTGGCTTCTGCCGGCGCTGATGGGATGGTGCGGCTGTGGGACGCGGCGACCGGTGAGCCGGTGGGCGAGCCGTTGACCGGCCACACCGGCTCGGTCATGGGGGTGGCGTTCAGTCCGGATGGCAGCCGGCTGGCCTCCGCTGGCGAGGATGGGATGGTGCGGCTGTGGGACGCGGCGACCGGTGAGCCGGTGGGTGAGCCGTTGATCGGCCACACCTACGTGGTCTTCGGGGTGGCGTTCAGCCCGGACGGCGCCATGATTGCCTCCAGCGGCATCGATCGTACGGTGCGGCTGTGGGATGCGGCAACCGGCCGGCCTCTGGGCGGACCGCTGATCGGCCACACTGACTGGGCCTACAGGGTGGCGTTCAGTCCGGACGGTGCCGCGATCGCCTCCGCCGGAGACGAGGGGATGGTGCGGCTGTGGTCGCTGCGCCTGCGCGATTGGGTCGGGCTGCTCTGCGAGCGGGCAGGCCGCAACCTGTCGTGGGACGAGTGGGACCAGTTCGTCGGCGGCCGCGCTCCCTACGTGCGCAACTGCCCCGAGTTTCCGTCCGGCACTGGCGCTCCCGCCAGCGCTCCCGCCGCCGACTACCACCTGACCGGCACGGAACTCGGCTTGCCGCTCCAGCGCAGGGTCGAGGTTGAAGCTGCTGGCATGCTTCTCGCATGACGACAAGCAGACGGAACGAAGTGCAGCTCGCCGTACGGGTGCCCAAAGCGATGCTCGATGCGCTCGACGGGTTGGTGCCCGAGCCGCACGAGACCCGAGCGGATGCGGTCCGCGCCGCGATCGAGCCGTACCTCTACCGGTTGGCCTGCGAGCGTGATGCCGAGCGCTACGACGCCAAGCCGCTGTCCGATGAGGAGCTTGCCCTGGCCGACGACCCCGCCGGCTGGGAGCTGACGCCGGCATGGTGAGGGTGAGATCTGGTGGACCGCCACCCGTCAGGCGACCGTCAGTGCTCGTGCTGACCCCGTGACCCGGTCGCAGACCGCCATCGGCGCGGTCGTGGTCGCGCGTTGCACCCGTACGGTTCGCGGCCTGCTCAGCGAGCTGCCCCTCGGACCGGAGGACGGCATGCCCGAGTCCTTCGACAACCTTCATGCCCTGCGCAGGGAGGCATTCCGGAGCCGCATCACCGTGCTGTCCCGAGCGCGGTGGCGACAGGTCTGCGGTGTGCTCAATGCCGCGCTCGGATGCCCCGAGCACCTCGACCCCGCCATCTGATGGTCCTCACCTCTCCGCGAACGCGGCGCGGCCCGCGACGGTGGCACTTGGGAGGGCAGGGTCGCCCTGGCGGAAATCGGTGGGCAGGAGTCGTTCTGGTCGCGGCAGGTGGAAGGGTGGACGAGCACGCCCGGCCTGGGCGCGACCGCGAGCAGGTAGACGATCCCGCCGGGCACCCCCATGATCACGCCGGCCAGCGCCTGATCGGAGAGCGGGTCCAGGCCCTGGCCGCGGTCGCTGCTGCTGCGCAATCAGAGCAGCGGCGGATCCCTGCTGTCGGCGCTTCCGGTCATGATCAGCCTGCTTCCATACAGGATCGCCCTGACCTACTGCGTGACTTGACCGGGGGCCAGGACAGGAGCCACGCGAGTCCGCCGCCCCGGTCCACGCCGACTCATCCGAGGGCCATGCCCATCGGGCCGGCGCCTGCTCGGCCTCGGCACCTCATCGTGCTGGCTGGCGCTCTCGCCAACCGCCTCCTGACAGGCGCTCCGCCCAGACTTCAGCTCTCGGCGTGCCTTATCCCGGACTTGCTGGGTGTTCTCTGCTTGACTACAGGCGGTGTACGAGGTGATCGGCTCGTGAATGCTCTTCAGCGTCTGACGCCGGTGAACGCCGTGCTCGCGCTCCTTACTCCTCACGACATATGGCCGGCGAGGCTGGCGGACTTGGGCTTTCGCAAAGAGGGTCTGGAGGTCCCTGTTCGCTCCTCCAGCACTACGACGGTTCTGGACGTCCTAGCCGGGCAAGCTGCTACCAACCTGCTGCTCGGATTTGAGTGCAAGTCAGGCGCCAACGTGGCCGAGCCGCAAGCACAACGGCTGAAGATCATGAGCGCGAAGGACGTCGTGAGGACCGGGGCCGTCACGTTGCGTTCGCCGTCGGACGTGAAGCTCGAAATCGCTTACGTCTGCTTGGCACAGTATGCGGAGCGCGTCACGCTCGGCATGAAGCGATGCCAGTGGAACCCTCCGGTGCTTGCGGTGGGTGAGAAGCGTGATCGCTTGTGGCTGGCGTGTTTCAGGACGCCGACTTACAGAGTGCCTTCTTGACACCCTTGGCGATCTCTGGGCCACCAGCGGCATACGTCCAGTTCGACCTGGAATCCACCCCTGAGGAGCTGTTCGACGTTGTGGCGGCCGAGCTGGTGGCGACGGCATCGAGCAGGCGGACCGGTGTAGGACTCGCGGCGCTGGCAAGCGCAGTCATCGCTGAATACCCGTACTACCACGGGGGCGCCCAGCGTAGACTCCGAAAGACGGTGCTGGACCAGGCCATTGAGCGAAGAATCGCCTTAGCGGAGCCGGCGCTTATCGCGCCAGACAACCAGCAGGTGCTTGTGGATGAGGGACCAACGAGCGGGGACGAGGATGGATCGCAGGGAGCTTGAGGAGCGGTTCGCCTCCGCAGGCGAATGGAAGACGTTCGTCGTCGAGGCGCATCTGGGTACCGAGGGCGCCGCCTCGGTTCGTGAAGTGTTCGAGGATTCAGCAGATGTGACGTCCACGGACGATGCGTTCATGTGGAAGATCGTTATGAACGCTGCAGAGTTGGTGGTCGACACCCTCGACTCGCGGTTTTGGAGCGTCCACACATGGTCCTCAGCCACGGATGCGGGACGCTACCTGAAACAGCGTATCGAGCGAAGACGGGATCTTGATTGCATGTGGATTCCTACCGCGCACCTTGAGCACCTCCGCTCGACGGAATTCGACTCGTTCGGCTCGCGGTTCAAGGCCAATGTGCTTACCGCGGGGCGTGGTATGAGAGCGATGAGTGATCCAAGCGGACGGGGAAGACAGCCAGGAGCTCGTCGAGTACCTCCGTCGGGATCCACGGTTCAGTGGCGCGCTTGCTGTGCACGAGATCGGCTTTGAGGAGAAGGACAAAGATCTCGGACGAACCCGAGAGTTAGTGAATCACGAAGGCCGTTTTCGGGCCCGGGGTGATTCCTTCGCCTTGCATCAATCCGTCGTGGCCCGCACGGTCGAGGTTTACCGGCGCTTCGTCGAGCTGGTAGAAGCACGAGCGATTCGGCTTAAGGCGCTGGAAGGTGGTGGGTGGAACCGTGAAGGAGCACCGATCGTCATCAACTTCAGTCGTCCAGTTTCAGACCTCGGTCAGCTGCTCGAGACCCTATTCTCTTGCCGGGAGCCCTACCGGTTGTGGGGGGTCCCGCGTGAGGTTGGGGAGGGGATCTTCCGAATCGAAGCTGTTGATCTCCATGTGGGCCGTCGCGTGTCCATGGACATTACGAGTGGTTGGATCCGCCTCTATCTTCGGATTGGAGACTGCGGCAACACCGTCGCTCGCCTCCTGACCAACCTGCAGCACACCGTGGACGCCGACGTCGGTTTCGTGGATCCCGCCTTGCAGTCTGCTCTCGCCCTTTCCTCCGCTGTGGCCGCCGCGTAGCCGAATGCCGGAGCGCCTCAGTCGAGGGAGAGGATGTAGCGGCGATGTTGACGGCGTCCTCTTCGGTGACGTCGAGGTCTGGCATGGGCGGTGTCGGGCTCGACGGCTTGGGGGTCCATAATGGGCTGATCGTTGACGAGCGAGCCGGCGATGTCGGAGCGCAGAACTCGTCCGGCGAGTGGGCGACGACGAACATCGCCATATTGGCGTGCTGGATGCCGCAGAACTCGGGCCGACTGGCCGCGGAAGACGCCAGGCCGATCGGCCTGGATCACCAGCACGTTGTGGTGACGGGAATCAGATCGCGCTTGCCCGACAGCTGGGTACCCACTAGCTGTGGATGACGTCGCGCGTGGTGAGGATCAGCTCGACGCGCTCGCTGGTCGGGATGTGCGCCTCGTTCGCGTCGATGATGTCCTGCTGGGGGTAGCGGACCTCCCACCAGTACTGGTAGCCCACGACCTCGATCCGCAGCGGGCCGTCACGGACCTGGTCATCAGTGTCGAGGACCCGTCCGCCTCGATCTGGCTGTGGCACCGGGAGGACGGCGACTGGGCGATCGAGAAGATCATCTCGATCCCAGCCGAGCCCGCCGACCCCGATCGGCTCCCCCCCGCGCTCAAGCCGTTCGCCGCGGTCCCGCCGATCGTCTCCGACCTAGTGCTCCCTGACGGAATTCGATGATGCATCGAGGGCGTCCCCTGCGCCCCGCTCGCAAGGCGCGCCGAGCGCGCATACCCGGGCCGGGCGATGAATGAGCAAGTGAGGCGCAACGCCGCGAGCGGGGATGCCCGGGCGATGAACGGGCCATCGAATTTACGGAAGGGTGCACTTAGTCCTGTCCCTGGACGACCGGCGGCTGTACGTGTCCTGCTGGGGCACTGGCGAGCTGGCGGCCTAACGACGTCTCGGACCCGTTCAAACCGGAGCAGACCGGCTCGGTCCGCATCGGCGGGATCGTCGACCGCTCAGCCCACCCGGCCGCGCCGGACCGGCCGCTGAACGGCGGCCCCCAGATGGTCGAGGCCAGCCGCGACGGCAGGCGCGTCTACTTCACCAACTCGCTGTACGCCTCATGGGACGAGCAGTTCTACCCCGACGGCATCCAGAGCTGGCTGGTCAAGGCCGACGTCGACGACTCGGGTGGCATCGCCCTGGACCCCGGCTTCTTCGTCGACTTCGCAGGCGACGGCCGCCGCGCCCACCAAGTCCGCCTGTCCGGAGGCGACGCCTCCTCCGACTCCTACTGCTTCCCGTAGAAGAGCCGCTCAGATTGGGGCCAGCTTGACGTTCGGATGCCGCTGCGCGAGCCGGCTCATATCGGTGGGATCGTGCGTGACGATGACGCCTCCGCCGAGGCGTATGGCGGTGGCGACGACGAATGCGTCGATCGCATGAGCCGAGTTCAGACCCTCGCGCGCCAGCAGGGCGCCGACGCATCGTGCCACGCGTTGCGTGGTCGGTACGACTTGGCACGTCCGACGGAGCACCCAATCAACGGCGGCGTCGCGCGGTCCACCCCGATAGACCTCGGCCAGCACGGCGGCCGGGACTCGCACGAGCGTCCCGGCCTGATGCGCGGCCACGAGCACCGCCTGCGCTCGCCGAGCCGACTTCGCATCTTCGGACGCCCGGGCCAGGACGCTGACCGCCTCGGCATCGAGGATCAGAGGTCGCGCCACAGGGCGTCGTACTCGGCGACGAGTTCAGGGTCGGGCGGCCCGATGAGCTCTTCGAGCTCGGCGAGATACGCTCCGAGCCGCTCGCGCTCGCGTTCGTGGCGCACCGCACGGGTGATGAAAGCCGAGAGGCCGCGAGGCCCCGCATGCTCGCGGACCTCTCGCGCAAGGCCCGGGTCGAGGCTGAACGACAGTCTCGTAACACGCTCTGATGTCTCCATGGGCCGAATCTTGCCGCAGTCACAAACCGCTGTCATGGAGGCTTTCCGCAGGGCTGGCCGGGCTGGGCGGCTGCGATGAGCTGGGCGGCGCTGCTCGCGTTGGGCGCGTTCCACGGGATCAACCCCGGGCATGGGGTGGCTGTTCGCGGTGGCGCTCGGGCTGCAGCGGGGGGATCGGCGGGCGGTGCTGCGGGCGCTGCCGCCGATCGCCCTCGGCCACGCGCTGTCCGTGGCGGCGGTCGTTGCGCTGCTCGGGGCGCTGGGCACGGTCGCGGCGCCCCGCGCCTTGGCGGCGGTCGCGGGGGCTGGCCTGATCGGGTTCGGCGGCTGCCTGTTCGTGCGGCGCCGGCACCCGCGGTGGGTGGGGATGCGGCTGCGGCCGCGCGAGTTGTTCCTCATGTCCACCGCGCACGGGGCGGGGCTGATGCTCCTGCCCGTGCTGCTGTCGTCAGGCTTCCACACCGCGAAGCCGACGACGGCCTTGGCGCTGCTGGGCACCGGCGGGGAATCGGGCCTTGCCGCGCTTGCCGCGGTGGCGGTGCACAGCGCCGGCATGCTGTCGATGATGTCCGGCGTCGCGCTGCTGGTGTATGACCATGTCGGGCTCGGCGTGCTGCGGCGCGGATGGGTCAACCTGGACCGCGTCTGGGCGCTCGCCCTCGTCGCTGCGGGAGCGTTCACACTTTTCACCTGAGTTGGCAGTATCAGCCGCGCCCGACGCGGCTCTTCTCCTTAGTGGCCCCTTCCGTAATCCGCCTGTCGCATCCATCGCACGGGCATCCCCGCTCGCGGCGTTGCGCCTCGCTTGCTCATTTATCGCCCGGCCCGGGTATGGGATGCTTTCAGGATCGGCGTGCACAAGCGATGCGCGGCGCAGGGACGCCCTCGGTGCGCAACGTATTTCCGTTAGGGACCACTTAGCGTGATCTGCACTCATGAAGGAGAATTCATTGCCTGACGCTGTCATTAAATGGACTGACGTCCTGCTCGACCTCATACGCCACACGGGGGGATCACCCTGCCCGATCGCCCGCGGAGGGGCGATGATGTATGGCGCGATCTACAACGCGGTCAACTCGATCGTCCCGCTGTTCCAGCCATACCGCTTCAGCGTTCCTGCTCCCTCGACCGCCTCGCTTGACGCCGCGGTCGCCTATGCCGCGCACGACACCCTCGCCGCGGCCTTCTCCCACTCGACGTTCGACCTCTCCGCCGCGCTCCAGAAGGCGCTGTCGACGCTTCCTCCCGGCACCTCCGTGGGGGACATCGCCGCCGGCAAGTGGGTCGGCCAGGAAGCCGCGCGGGCGATGGTCCAGGACCGCGCCAATGACGGGTCGAACAACAACACGCCGTACATCAACGGCACGAATCCAGGTGAATGGCGGCCCACCGGCTCAGGTGAGGCGGCCAGCCCCAACTGGCCGAGTGTCAGGCCGTTCTGCATCAACATAGGGGCCCAGTTCCGGCTGTGGCGGCCAGGCGGCTACGCGTCCAGGACCGAGATGCTGCAGAGCCGGGAGTACGCCGCGCAGGTGAACGAGGTTCAGGCGCTGGGCAGGTACGACTCAGCGGTTCGGACCGAGGAGCAGACCGAGATCGCGTTCTTCTGGGCGAACGACCTCGACGGCACGTACAAGGCGCCAGGGCATCTGTACGACATCACGAAGGCCGTCTCGGCGAGGCGGAATCTCGACATCGTCCAGAACGCTCGGATGTTCGCGCTCGTGGGGCTGACCGTAGCCGACGCGGCGCTCACTGCCTGGGACCAGAAGTACGCCACCGACCTCGACCTGTGGCGGCCGGAGACGGCGATCCGTGAGGCCGACAGCGATGGCAACCCGGACACCGAACAGGACGAATGCTGGGAGCCGCTGTCACAGGATCGTGACGGCGCTCACTTCTCGCCGCCATTCCCCGGATACATCTCCGGACACTCGACCATGAGCGCGGCGTACGCCGGGCTCATGCGGGAGCATCTCGGCACCGACAACGTCACGTTCACCGCGACCACGGATGACCCGCACGCGCACGGGGTGACCCGTCCCTTCAACAGCTTCCTCCAGCTCGCGCTGGAGAGCTTGAGCAGCCGCGTCTACCTGGGCGTGAACTTCCGGTGGGACGCTGAGAACGGCTTCCTGGCCGGCACCGGGCTCGGAAGGTTCGTCTTCACGAACTTCCTGCGGCCCCTGACCGCTTGATCCCCCGGCAAGGCATCGCCGAGCCGGTGTGGCCGTAGCTGGGTGGGGCATGCGCGACGCATATGCCGCGCATGCCCCACCCGCGTACCCTGGGATCATGCGACCGATCCTCGTCCTGCTGCTCGCGGCGCTTCTGTGTGCCTGCACGACCAGCGACACCGGCACCGGCACCGGCGATACCGGCACTTACGGCACCGGCACGACCAGCGACACCGGCAGGGGCGGCGACGGCGCCGACGCAACAGCAGTAGGCGGCGACGGTCGGGATGCGATCAGTATCGGTGTCGACGGCGAGGACGGCGGCGTGAGCATCGACGTCCGGATCGAGGTCCAGAGCGAGGAGCGCTGACGCCACTCCTCCAGCGGCTCCTACAACAGGAGATCCTCCAACAGCCCGCCCGTTTCCAACGCAGGCAGGGCGGCAGGCTCGTCGCTGTTCAGGTTGGTGCCCCCGCCGCCGCCCCCACCGCCCACGACAGTCACGGTGTCGTTGTCATTGATCGGGGCGGCATAGGCCGCCGTGGCGAACCCCATCGCCATCAGCGCCGCCGTCACCGCGAGGATTGTCCTTGATCTCCAAAGCATGGCAGGTTCCCCCTTGATGATGCTCGTGTGTATGACCGGCGGAGTCACCGCGTCTCTGCCAGCCGGCACCAACAATACCTGATCACCACGTGATAAATCAAGGTAAATCTGGTAGTTCGGCTATCGAGGCCGCGCTCAAAGCCGGGGCGGGGCGCCGCCCGCCGGGCAGAGGATGTACGGGGTGCTATGGAATCGCAAAGTTTTTTCACAATGTCCATCGCTTCCGTGAACAGCGGTGAGATCATCGCCGAAGTGTCCTTGACCTGCGAGCCGCCTGGTGGCTCCCACCCGAACCCCACCGCTGCCTGCGAGCAGCTGAGCAGGGCAGATGGTCGGATCGAGGACATCCCCGCAGAGTCAGGCTTCTGCACTTTTGAGCTCAACCCGGTGATTGTCAGCGCCTCAGGCAGCTGGCGCGGCGAAGCGCGGCGCTTCGAGAAGGAATTCGCCAACAGGTGCCTCGCGGTCCGCGGGACCGGTGGCGTACTGTTCGCCTTCGGCAATGCAGGCCTGGTGATGAGCGCATCGTGACAGATGCGGCTGGAACTGCTCATTCGCCCGAAAGTGCACGGGTGAGCGCGGCCTTGGCGAGGTCGCGGGGGATCACACCGAGCCCGGCGAGCCCCAATTCCGGGCGGATGCACCAGCGCCGGATCTCGTAGGGCGGCGTGGACGGGCGGTTCCAGCCCCGCCGCGTCGTGACGGCGTGCGTGTAGCCGGCGTCCGCCGCCGCCGTGATCGTCGCGCTGTCGTAGTCGCGGGCGGTGCCATTGGGGTAGGCGAGCAGGCTGACCTCGACCGCCAGCTCAGCCTCAAGTTGGCGGCGGGACTCTCTCAGGTCCTCACGCTGCGCCTCGGCCGGCTCCTCAGACAGGATCGCGTGGTACAGGGAGTGCGAGCCGATCGCCATCGTCGTCCGGCTCAACTCGCGGGCGCCGTCCCAGTCCAGGAACAGCTCCCCGGGGCTGTACGCCCCCCGCGGCGCCAGCAGGTCCACCAGCTCGTCGACGCTCTTCTCGCGCTGCTGGCGGTCCCGGCGCTTCAGCTGCTCTCCCACCGCTGCCAGCGCCCCACGCTGAGCCCCCGCGCCAGCCAAGGGGAGCCGGTGCTCCTCCCATTCGAGGGTGCCGGCGCGCCCATTCGCGAAGGCCCACCCCAACCGCTCCCACCACGGGTCCACCGTCCCCGACAGGATCCCGGGAACCAGAAAGACGGTCGCCGGCAGCCCAAGCCGCTGCAGCATCGGGGCCGCGATCGTCAGCGTGTCCCGGTACCCGTCGTCCAGCGTGATCGCCACCGCCCGCGGCGGCAACGGACGTCCCTCGGCCATGGCCCGCAGCGCCGGCCCCAGCGGTACGACGTTCATGAGCCGCCGCAGCGCCCGCAACTGCTGCTCCATCCCACGGGTTCCCGCGCCAGCGCGGGACGGGAAGCACCACGTGCCCTCGACGTTGTGCCAACCCAGGACGAGCAGCCGATGATTCGTCACGATAGTCCCCTTCACTGAGTGCCGGGAGTCTATCGAGTCGTGACCGCGCCGCTCGTCTACGCTAGGGCGATGCGGCTGTACAACACATTGACGCGGCGAGTCGAAGAGTTCGTGCCCCGCCAGGCGGGGCAGGTCGGGATGTACGTGTGCGGGCCGACGGTGTACGACGTGCCCCACTTCGGCCACGCGCGCGCGGAGATCGTGCCCGACGTCCTGCGCCGATACCTTGAATGGTCCGGCTACGAGGTGTTCCACGTGCGGAACATCACGGACATCGAGGACAAGATCATCAGGAAGGCTGAGGCCGAGGGCAGGGTGCCCGCGGAGATCTCCGAGCGCTACACCCGGATCTACGAGCAGCAGGTCGGCAGGCTGGGCGTTCGCCCGCCACACGTCGTGCCGCGGGCCACCGGGCACATCATCGAGATGATCGAGCTGATCACCCGTCTCATCGAGGTGGGCGCGGCGTACGAGGCCGGTGGCGACGTGCTGTTCTCGGTCCGCGGCTTCCCCAGTTATGGGCAGCTGTCAGGCCGTGACGTCGACGAGTTGCGCGCCGGCGCGCGGGTCGAGCCCGGCGAGAGCAAGCGCGATCCGCTCGACTTCGCGCTGTGGAAAGCGGCGAAGCCGGGCGAGCCGAGCTGGGCCTCCCCCTGGGGGCCGGGCCGTCCCGGCTGGCATATCGAGTGCTCAGCGATGTCGACCAAATACCTCGGCGGGGGATTCGACATCCACGCTGGCGGCATCGACCTGCAGTTCCCCCACCACGAGAACGAGATCGCGCAGTACGAGGCCGCCACCGGCCAGCGGTTCGCCCGATGGTGGGTGCACAACGGCATGCTCACCATCGACGCGGTGAAGATGTCGAAGTCGCTCGGCAACTTCATCACCCTCGGGGAGGCCCTCGACCGCTACAGCCCCGAGGCGCTCCGGCAGTTCTACCTGTCGGCCCACTACCGCTCACCGATCGAGTTCAGCGAGGCCCGGCTCGCCGAGGCCCGCGCCGCCTACGAGCGTCTGCGCACATTCGTCCGCGCGAGCGCTGACCTGCCCGATGCGCAGCCGTCGGAGCAGGCCGGTCGCGCGAAGAATCGGTTCCGCGCCGCGATGGACGACGACCTCAACACACCCGCGGCGCAGGCGGGGCTCTTCGACCTCGTCAGCGCTGGCCACGCGCACCTGGCCGCCGGGCGCAAGGACGACGCCGCGTCCGCCCGCGACACGCTGCTCGAGCTGGCCGCCGTGCTCGGTTACGACCTGGCCGCGCCCGACACCGCCTCGGCGGCGGTGGGGCCGCTCGCCGACGAGCTGCTCGCGCTTCGTGAGGACGCTCGCGCCAGACGCGACTTCGCGACCGCCGACCGCATCCGCTGCCGGCTCACCGAGGCGGGAATCGTCGTCGAGGACACCCCCGACGGACCCCGCTGGCACATCCCGTAGGAGGTGGGCGGCCGTGCCAAGCCTGGAATCACCGTGTCGAGCGACAACCCGGACCCGGCGCTGGACGGTCACCTGTAGCTGTGTCTCAGCGGCACCTGAGGTGCGCACTTCCGCCGGATCCGGCGGAAAGCTGCGGTCCAACCGCCGCCTCACCGTCTTGGACTGCAGTTTTCCGCCGCATCGAGGCTGTTGCGGAATCAACGGGAGTGGCTCCCAGGAATGGCTGAGCGCCGCGGGCCGTGGGCGCCTTGGGCCAGCCAGACTGCGGTTTTCCTCCGTATTGAGGCTGTTGCAAAATCTCACGGGCCCGCCAGTCGGGGCGCTCGAGCCAAAGATGCAGGTTTCCTCCGAATATGAAGGAAAGCTGCGCCTCAAGCCCAACAACGCGCGCCTGACCCGCAGGTTTCCTCCGTATACGGAGGAAACCTGCAGTGCGGCTGACCCACAGGGCACCCACGGCCTGCGGCACTCAGCCATTCCTGGAGAGCCACTC
>JBOGEA010000029.1:0-24950 GCA_050743205.1 Egibacteraceae bacterium
GCTGCGGGAGGGCGCTGCGCATATGGGGCTGGTTCTGTGCTGGATCCGCGCAGCATGGTGCGCGGATCCAGCACCAAACTACCGTCAACCGGCGCGCCGCCGTCCCTCCCGTCCACGCCTCGTCGGGCCGGGGCGCAGCCCCGCTAGAAGGCCTACAGCAACGCCGCCGCGTCCACGGGGTCGATCCGCACCAGGCCGGGCACCTCGTCGAACGCCTTATCGGGACTGACGATCACCGGGATGCCCCGGTTGATGGCAGTGGCCGCATGCAGCGCGTCAATCGCGCCCAGTCGCTCGCAGTCCCCGAACAGGCGGAGGCCGACATCGAGGTCGATCGTGGTGAGATCGTGTATCGGGCACAGATCAGCGGCGTCGCGGGCGGTCTGTCGCGCCATCTTGCGGTCGCCCGTCCGCCGTGCGCGCTGGTGAAGAAGTTCTTGAATAGCGAGCGCGCTTGCCTCACCGCGGAAGCGCCGGTCTCTGACACCGGCGATGAGCGTGACGCAAGCGGCTTGATAGGGATGCGCCACTCCAACCGCGTACACGAACACGGCCGTGTCGAGCAACACCCGGTCGAGGCTCACTCGGCCATCCCGTAAAGGCTGTCGCGCAACTCTCGCTTCATCACGTCCCAGTCCGCGACCGGCACAGGTTCCGAGGCAAGAAAGCGGTCGGCGGCCGCTCGCCGCTTTTCGTCGTCCGTTCCGTAGCGGTCGTCGACGGCATCGCGGATCAGCTCGGCGATCGGTTTTCCTGAGCGCTGAGACTCGCGGTCGAGCAGGTGGTAGCGGTCCTCGTCGATGAGGATCTGAAGGCGGCGCGTCATCGTAGGCATGCACTGGAGCATAGCATGCGTCTCCTCAACGCACAAACGCGCTGGCCGCCACCCATTGAACGACTCGGAGTCGAGCGGCGATGCGGAGACGGATCGCGACCGACCCGCAGGCGCGGCTATTCCCTGTGTCTGTTTTGAGAACATGAGCGGGCCGCACTCGATTTGGGATGTGCGCGCACCGCCTGTAAGATGTGCGCTCGCCTCGGAAACGCCCGAAGCGTAAAAATCGGCGGGAGGACTCTCGGGAGAGTCCGACCTTTTCCATGCCCGGAGAGTTTATGTTTACGTACAGAGCTCGAAAGCAGGGCGAGAAGGAACGGCTCGCGGCGTACTGGCGCGCCAATACCCGGATGATCATGATCCTGTTGAGCATCTGGTTCCTGGCCGCGTACGCGCACCCGCCATTCGCTGACCAGCTCAACCGGATCCAGATCTTCACCGGATTCCCACTGGGCTATTACCTGGCCAGCCAAGGGGCACTGATCGTCTTCATCGGCCTGGTCTTCTTCTACGCGCTCTACATGAACCGCGTGGTCGACAAGAAGTACGGGTTCGATCTAGAGCATGCAGAAGACGCGGAAGAGCCATGGTCATGAGCGCCACTGTCCAACGCAAGAGTGACCTTGCCGTCTTCAGCCGAAGATTGAAGCAGTACTACGGGCTGTTCACGATCGGCTTCCTTCTCTTTTCGTTCATCGTCGGGTTCCTTGAGATCAATGCCGGGCTGTCGCGGCCGGTCATCGGCTACGCGTTCCTGCTGGTTACGCTTGGGCTCTACGCCCTTGTCGGGATCCTGAACTTCACCAGGAGCTTGGACGATTACTATGTCGCCGGGCGCCGCGTCCCGGCATTCTTCAACGGGATGGCCACAGGCGCCGACTGGATGAGCGCCGCGTCGTTCATCTCGATGGCGGGGACCGTCTACCTGCTCGGCTACGACGGGTTGGCCTACATCATGGGCTGGACCGGGGGTTATGTGCTCCTCGCCCTCCTGTTCGCGCCGTACCTCCGAAAGTTCGGTCAGTTCACGATCCCGGACTTCGTCGCGGCCAGGTTCAGCGAGAAGACGAAGCAGGTGCGGCTCGTCTCGGCGATCTGCGCGATCGCCATCTCGTTCACCTATGTGACGGCGCAGGTCACCGGCGTCGGCATCATCATGAGCCGGCTGGTGGGCGTCGACTACAAAATGGGCGTGCTCATCGGATTGTCAGGCGTGCTCTTCTGCTCGCTGCTCGGCGGGATGAAATCGATCACGTGGACGCAGGTGGCGCAGTACATCATTCTGGTCATCTCATACCTGATCCCGGCGTCGATTCTGTCGCAGCGGTTCACCGGCACCGCGTTCTCCGAGCTGATGTACGGTCGCGCGCTGGATCGGATCGCTGACCTGGAGCGCTCGCTGAACCTGTCGAGCTATGTGGAGCCGTTCAAGCAGGTGATGACGAACTCCTCGGCCATCACCAGCTTCGGGCAGATGAACCTGACGCCGCCAGCCCCGCTGGTGAACAGCGCGTGGGTGGGAGCGCCGTGGGAATTCATGGCGTTGACGCTGTGTCTCATGGCCGGCACGGCCGGGCTGCCGCATATCCTGATCCGCTACTACACGGTCCCAAGCGTGAAACAGGCGCGGATGAGCGTCGGCTGGTCGCTGCTCTTCATCTCGCTGCTCTACTTCACCGCCCCGGCGTATGCGGCCTTCGCCCGGTTGGAGATCCTCCAGAATGTCGTCGGGCAGGCGGTCACCACGCTGCCGGAGTGGGTGCGGAACTGGAGCGCCACCGGGCTGCTGTCGATCACCGACGCCAACCGTGACGGCATCCTCCAGCTGGCCGAACTGACGATCCGCCCCGACATCATCGTGCTCGCGACCCCCGAGATCGCCGGGTTGCCCTACACGATCGCCGCGCTTGTGGCGGCAGGTGGGCTGGCTGTGGCGCTGTCGACCGCCGACGGGCTCCTGCTCGTCATCTCCACCGCGGTCTCGCACGACATCTACGCGAAACTCGTCAACCCAAAGGCGTCGTACGCCCGGCGGTTCATGGCCAGCCGGATCATGATCGTCGTGGCTGCGTGCGCGGCGGCGCTGGCGGCGCTGCCGCAGCTCGCGCTGATCGTGCAGCTCGTGTCGTGGGCGTTCTCGCTGGCGGCGGCGACCTTCTTCCCGGTGCTGCTGCTGGGCATCTTCTGGAAGCGGGCCAACGCCAAGGGAGCGATCGCCGGCATGGTGGGCGGTCTGCTCGTCACGCTCATCTACATCTATGGCAACTATATGAACCCGAACTTCACCATTCTCGGCTTGTCCCACCTGTCAGCCGGACTCTTCGGCATGATCACGAACTTCGGCCTGCAGTTCCTGATCAGCCACACGTCCCCCGCGCCGCAGTGGCACATTCAAGAGATGGTCGACCAGCTCCGTATCCCCATCGGAGACATGGAAACGAGCCCCCAGTCATTCGTCGCCACCGACCGATGAATCTGGCGATGTCATGGCCACGATCCTCGCCCACCTGCTGAATACCGCACTGGCCCTGCTGTTCTGGTTGATCATCGGCCGGGCAGCGCTGAACCTGCTGAGCCGCAGCCGGCAGAACTTCTTCACCGGGCTGTTCGAGAAGGGGACTGAGCCGGTGTATGAGCTGGTCAGACGCGCAACGCGCCACCGCGCCAGTGATCGCTCGGTCGTGCTGCTCACGCTCGCCCTCACCGTCCTCCTCCGCCTCGCCCTCCTCCCAGCCTTGCGCAACGCCTAGAGGGGGAGCGACCGCCGTAGTCGCTCCCCCTCATGGGGGGCCGCCGCATTTGGGCAAGAGCTCTCCCGGTGAAAGCCCAACCAACAACTCAAGGACGCGAGAGACCTTGAGTAGCGGCGTATCGAGTAAGTCTTATTCGCTGTCCGGCCAGCCGGCCTGCAGGCGCTGCTGGCGTAACGACTCGGACTGGGAAACCGTAACGGGCATATCGTTGGGCAGCGAATCGAGGAAGCGCCATCCGCTGGCCGGCTGCCCTGAACGGGCGGACGAGCCATATCACCGCGTGTTGGAACGCGATCACCCTCGATCAATATGACATGCGACGAACGCGCATCCATGGGTCTCTGATCCCGCAAGGCCGCGCGGACAGCCATGTCGACCGATGTCCGCCTCCCGCACACCGCCGGGCGGAATGCCGGCGGGATGACGCTATTCGCTGAGGCGGGGCAGGCCGAGGTCACGGGCGATAAGCATGCGCTGGATCTCGCTCGTGCCCTCACCGATCTCCAGGATCTTGGCGTCCTGGTAGAGGCGGCCGACGAGGAACTCGGTCGTGAACCCGTAGCCCCCGAACACCTGGCAGGCCTCACGCGCGGCGGTGACGGCGGCCTCCGTCGAGTACAGCTTCGCGACCGCCGCGGCCCGCTTGAACGGCATGCCCTCCATCAGCAGCCACGCCGCGTGCTGGTAGGCGTGGCGGGACAGCTCGGCCTGGACCTCCATGTCAGCGATCTTGAACGCGATCGCCTGGTAGCTGCCGATCGGCCTGCCGAAGGCCTCACGCTCGCAGGCGTAGCGCAGGCACTCATCGACGCACGCCTGGATGCTGCCGGTGGCCAGCGCGGAGATTGCGATCCGACCCTCGTCCAGAATCCGTAGGAAGTTCGCGAAGCCCCGGCCCCGGGCGCCGAGCTGATGGTCGAGGGGCACCCTAGCGCCATTGAAAGCGAGGTCGCGCGTGTCAGAGGCGTGCCAGCCGACCTTGCGGTACCCGCCGCCGATCACGTAACCGGGCGTCCCGGTGGGGACGACAAAGTTCGTGATCTCACGCGGCGCGTCCCCGGTGACCGCGGCAATCGTGACGAACGCGGAGATCTCGGTGCCAACATTGGTGATGAACTGCTTGGATCCGTCTATGACCCACTCTTCGGTATCAAGACGGGCGCGGGTCCGCAGCGCTCCGGCGTCCGAGCCACCGCCCGGCTCGGTCAGCCCGAACCCGGCCAGCCGCTCGCCGGCAGCCAGCGCCGGCAGCCAGCGGCGGCGCTGCTCATCCGTCCCGAACTTCCAGATCGGCATCGCGCCCAGCGAGACCGCTGCCTCCAGCGTGATCCCCAGCGACTGGTCGACCCGCCCCAACTCCTCGATCGCCAGGCACAAGCTGAGAAAATCCCCGCCCGACCCCCCGTACTCTTCGGGAAACGGCAGCCCGAACAGCCCCATCTCGCCCATCTGGCGCACCAGGGCGACCGGAAACTCGCGCTTGCGGTTCATCTCCTCCGCGCGCGGCGCCACTTTCGCAAGCGCGAACTGGCGCACAACGTTGCGCAATGCCTCCTGCTCCTCCGTCAGCGCGAACGACATCGCCATCACCGCAAAGCTTACGGCGCCTCGGCCACGCCTCGGGGGCATTTTGGCCCAGCAGATCCGGAGGTGCCCCACCTTCTGTCGTTTTATGCGTTATTTCTTGCGGAGTCGATGAACCGTTCGCCGACCTGCGTCTTTGAGGCGGGTTCGGCGATCGGCTCGCTGACGGTTTCCTTCGGATACGCAGGAAAACCGTGGTCGAGTGGAGAGGTCGCGTGTTTGAGCTGCAGCTTTCCTCCATAAACGGAGGAAAGCTGTGGGTCGGGTGAGCTTGCGGCAACCGGCGAGGAGAGCAACGGCAGTTGAGGCCGATGTTCATGTGTGGCGCTGGGCGGGTAGCGCGTTTGCCCTGCCGCACAGGGAGGTACTCCAGGTGCCTCAGGGCTGGCGCGCTGGATGCCGGCCCTCGGCGAACTCCTCGATGATCTTCGCGCAGAACGCGTCAAGGTCCTCCGGCGTCCAGCTAGATACGAGTCCTTGGTCGGTGACGACTGGCGCATCGACCACGTTCCCACCCGCGTTCGCGATGTCCATGCGCATGCTGGGAAACGATGTGAGCGTCCGGCCCGCACCACGTCCGCCTCGACCAGCGTCCACGGCCCATGGCAGATGACCCCGACGGGCTTACCGCTCTCTACGAACGCCCGGACGAAGCTGACCGCCCCGTCATCCTGGCGCAGGGTGTCCGGATTGACCGCTCCACCCGGCAAGGTCAGCGCGTCGTAGTCGCCGACCGAGGCCTGCGACACCAGGCGATCCACCGCGAAGCCGCACAACACGTGCTCGATCGAGAGCAGCTCGGTCTGCGCGCCGGCCCTCTCGACGGCTCGGCGCGGCTGGACGAGCTCCACCTGCTCGACGCCGCGGGCGGCGAGGATCGCGATTCTCGCCGCCCTGTTCGTGTGCCATGGTCCCCTTCGGTTTGAGACTTGGCGCGACTGACGCGTCCTGCTATGGCAGCGGCAGACCGGCGCTCTCGGCGCGCGCCCTGCCGACGGTGAGAGAATCCGCGTCTACGCCCCTGTAGAAAGAGATAGGCGCGTCACCTTGCGGGCGGACACAAGGGAGAAGCTGGTGAACAGAGGGACTTGGCCCGAGTGGTCCGACTGGAGCGAGTTCGCCAGGCTCAAGGCCCTGACGGACAGGCTGATGGTGGGTGAAACCGTGCGGGGCTCCACGTCGCCGATCAGCCGCTTCAACGACATCGTCGCGGACCGTAATGCTGGCGGTGGGCGATGGGGGGAAGCGAAATGCGCCCAGGCCGCGCTCGACCCATACGCAAGGACGCTGGATCCCGACCTTGCGCAGCGAGTTGAGAAATTGCCGCAGACCCGGCCGGCGGAGATCGCCATCGTGCTGGAGTGGCTGCGCGAGGCTTCGGACTCCCCGCGCGGCAACGCTCCGAGGGTCCACGCCTCAGCGTTGGTTTGGGGCGAGCTGTGCTACCACTTCCGCCGCGCAGCCGATCAGCTACGCTCATGGGGCGCGCTGCCCGGTCACTTCAACGACTGGGTGGGCGTGGAGTGGGCGGCCTACGCCGCCGTTCGAATCCGATCCGGCTGCGACTGCGACGGCGGCCGAGGCTGCCGGCATCCCGAGATCCACCAGATCTCGTCATGGCTCGACCCGAGGACCCATCAACGGAAAGGCGAAAGCGGATCGTTCCCATTGGGGAACTGGCTGGAGCGGGCGTGCTGTGGTCATTCCCCGGCCTTCAAGCCTGTAGGCACGAGCAGCCAAGGCCTGATTTTCGCCGCTGAGCCGGACCTCGACGAGGGGGACGCCGCAGTCCGCCTGTGCCACAACGAAGAGTGCCCAGAGCACCGGGAGCCGGTGACCATGGGGCGTCCCTGCCCGCGATGCCGGCAGGAGCCGGCTGGCGCCATCCGCCTGAGACTCAAGGTGGTGAACACGCGGTCCTGGGTTCGCCGGCGCTTTGTGCGCTGCTGTGGCCAGCCGGCCGACGAGCACTTCCTCGAACGAACTGAGAAGTGCTGTCCCGAGTGCGACTGGCGTCCCGAGCACGAGAGACCCGAATATATCACCTGTCACGAATGCTGCGCTCATGTGCATTGGGATGACACCGTATGCACAAATGGTCACGCTGTGCCGAAAGCGCGCGGGGTCAAACGGGCGTGGGTGTACAACCCCCCGTTCCAAGATCCGCTCGATCCGCGATCCACGCCGTGGATCGCGATCGAAGGGCACGGCGGTCAAGCCCCGGCAGCGTCACAGTGGAGCATCGGCTTCTCGCACGATGCCAGTGAGCTGCTCAGTCATCTGCGGAGCGGGAGCAGCATGAGCAGGCGGCGGGTCAATGAATTCGTTCACAGGCTCGCGTTGGTGTCGCCGTCATGGCGGCAAGCGCTCGGCCTGACCGGTCGTCCTTCGGATGCACAGCGAGGCAGGGCCGTCGATGCCCTCGAGCGGCTCTGCGTCAGAACTCATACCGCGGACCAAGACGCCCTGCTCCGCGGCGAACTGGCGCGCATGTTTTCGGAATGGAACAAGGAGGTCTTCTGATGGCTGAGAGGGCGGTGATGGGAGAAATGCACAAGCACAGGTTCAACGTCGAACTGGTGTCGGCGAAGCGCGCGAAAGCGGTCATCGACTCTGCCCGCGACCTGCTGCGGGATCGGCAGGTCGAGCTGACCGAGCTGCGCGCATGGGAGTCGCCAGAGGTGCTGATCAGCGCGGCGCCCTCGCCGGGGCGGAGCGTCGTCATCACCGTGAAACCTCGTCAGGGGCCTGCCGACCTGGTGCGCGGGGGCTCGGTGCTGCTCTATCCAGACGATCCCGCGCACCCCGAACGCATCGGCGTCCTTGACCGCAGTGGCCAGCTCAGGGTCTCGGCGCTCGCGCCGGTGCCTCATTCCATCATGTTCTTGGCCCCGTGGTGGCTGGACGACCGCATCTGTGAAGAGGTCAGCCGCGGATACATGGGTTGGGCGTTGATCCAGGCACCCGTGATGCTGCCCGAGCCACTTGAGGCAGAAGAGCTGGAGGCGGCCGCGTGGCAGAAAGGAGAAAGGTCTGACCGCTACAGACGGACCTATCGTTCGGCCGACGGGTTGCTGGAGTACGCCGTCGAGCGCAACGGCGATTTCTTGGTCCACCCCACGCTCCACGACGCTGATCCCGGCGGCCTCGCCGCCGTCTGCCTCGCCGAGGTTGCGTCAAGAGCCCCTGCCCGGGTCCGAACGCCCTATTCGCTGTTCGACCAGCAGCGACCTGACGGCTGGTGGCACGCCGACCCGATACGCTGCAAGCGTCTGTTGATGCTCGGCGCTCAAGCGCAGGTGCCGCCGCCCCAGTTCGGTTCCTTCAGGGTCGATCCCAGAATCAGAGCGGCGCTTGCCTCCGACTCGGTGAGGCGGAGGTGGGCGGCCGCGGTTGAACTGCGGGCGGAGTTCATGGGACAACATGACTCTGTTTAGGGAAGGTTCGCTCAAGCGTCGCCGAAATCGCAATGCAACAGCTCAACGGTTCTCGGGTGAACGGTTTGCCCGCGAGCCTGCCGACGCGCCACCATCAACCGCGCCGTTTCCATAACGGCCTGCCGCAACGTGGCCGGGCCGCTCGCAAGCCGCTCAAGGTTTGCACGGACCTCCCGAGTGACCTGATGCGCCAACTCGGGCTTGACGAGCTGTACCGCGACGTAGAAGAGCTGCGTGGAAGGCGCCATGTCGATGCCGGGCCAACTGTGGAACTTGATCGCGGCGAGCAGCTCGCGCTTGAACCCCTCGTCGCCTTCGTTCTCGAACCGCTCGGCCAACTCCTGCTCGATGAGCCGGTGGCCCAGCAGGCCATGCAGCCAATCAGGGTGGGCACGAGCCACCAGCCGATCATCGGTGATTTCCCAATCCTCCGCCAGCCGCTCCAACTCGGTGGATGACCTCTCGATCAGACAGTCATGAATCAAGGCAGCGCACTGGAGCATGCACCGCTTCTCGTCACCCGGGTAGTGCAACCGGCGCAGCTGTTCCACCTTCTCGGCCACGGCCTGCACCCGATCGCGAAAAAAACTCCTCGACAGCAGTGCCCGAACACGTGCCGCGATCTCGTCAGGCAGGTCAATCATGTTGTCCCACGTTCCCGTGGTGTCGTCGTCGGCTTGGCCTAGCGCTCGGTAACGCTCGAGTGCCGCCCGCAGCGTGGGACCCAGCGGCTGTCCGTTGACCTGCTCCTCCACCCACCAGCCCACTTCGGGCACGAGCTCGCAGTACAGATGCGCCGCGGGGTCGGCTAGCAGGTCCTCGGGAACCTCGCCCCAGACGCTTTTCAGCGCCAGCCTGAGGTGCTGATCCCAGATCGTGGGGTCCTCGTCGCGTTCGGGGCGTGCCGCGATCCACCTGCGCAGCAGCAGCGCACGCAGCGCCGGCTCAGGGGAGAAGAGCAGCGCCTGGATCGCGGTCTCCAATCGCGCTGCCGCTTCGTCCAGGCTGCCATGTATCCCCCACTGCGACCTCCATGGCTCGGAGGCGGTCGCGACGACGGTGTGAATCAGCGCGGCCGTGTAGGCGGCAGCGGCTTGATGCTCTCGCGCTCCGACGTCGTCGGCCCATCGCTGGAACGTGTCATACTCCTCGATGGCGCCCGGCAGGTCACGGAGGCTCAGACGCAGCCGCGCAAGCATGTTGTAGACATCCTCGTCCGCGGACCCCACTGGCGCGCCGACCGCCGTCGGCGCCGACGGGCTCGTCTGGCGCAGCAGGTCCCGCGCGCGGATGTAGTACTGCTCCGCGAGGTGGGTATGCCCCTCAAACCAGAAGAAGACGTTTCCTTTGGCGTACAGGACCCGGACACGAAGCTCCGCGGCCTCTGGGGAGCCCTGAAACAGCGGATCCTGGCTCAGCGCCAGCAGCCGCGTGCACAGATACATCGCGCGGACCTCCTGAGCGCGCCGCGCATCCTCGTCGTTGGCCTCATGCTTGAGGTATCGCATGGCGCGGGCCGTGTACACGGTCATCAGGCGGCAGCCTGCCACCGCCAGGACCCGCCACGCAGGACGGCGGAGCCTGTCGTCATGCTCCGAGGCGAGCATGCGCAGCCGTTCCCCCCAGTGCATCGCCGCTTCCAGGCACGCCTGAGCCTGGTCGAGGCGGTTGCGCAGCCGAGCGATCTCACCCGCCTCGGCCTCTGCCCGCGCCGACTCCAGCCACCACAATGCCCCTGACGCTCCGGGCAACCTCTCGGGCCCCTCGTGCGTCCCCGGAACGCTCGATTCGAGCACGTGCCGCAGCGCTCGGCGTGCCTTGTCGATCGCCTCATCGGCTCTGCCGAGGTCATCCTCGTCCCGCAGGCGCAGCCCGTAGATGGTCGCCTGATCGACGAGCGCATCCACCTGCTGCAGGTGCCATTCCCTGGCGGCGTCGGGGTCCGACGGAGTGTGGTCATGGCGACAGGCCACTTCCTGCTCCCGATCCCGCAGCGCGGTGTCATACGCCCCACACCGCCGATCTCGGACAGCGAGGTCCATCCAATGCTCCACGGCCAGGTCTGGGCGACCGCCTTGTTGCCAGTGGAGCGCCAGCAGGTGGCAGACGTCCTCGTCTACATGGGGCTGCTGTGTATGCCAAGGCCTCTTGCGGCCAGTCTTCTTGGCCAACTCTGCTTCGTATGCGCTGGCGACGTTCCTGTGCAGCAGGCTCTTGTCGTCGTCGAGGTTGTTCTGGATCCAGACGGCGAAACTCGGATGCAGGAACTCATAGGAGGGCCGGCTCTTGTCCTTGGTGTTCATGACCTGCACCAACTCGCTGTGCTCCAGCAGCTGCTCGAGCTCGTGCGGATCGTTTCCGGTCGTTCGGCGCAGCGTGTCCAGACTGAGCTCTCGGCCGATCACCGCCGCATGCCGCAGTGTCTCCTCGGTTCCCCCGGGGCCATACCCCACGACGAACCAGCGGATGATGTCATCAATGTCGGGAACGTCCCTCGCGTCGACGTCGACCAGCGCCCAGCGCCCGCGCTCGGTCGAGAGCTTGCCGGTCCCCTGCAGCCAGTTGACCGTCAGCTGAAGGTGCAAGATGTTCGCGCCCGCCCGCTCTAAGAGCAGCTGCACCAGATCCGGATCCGGCTGCGTGCACCCTCCACGCGCCAGTGCCGCGCGGACCCGATCCTTTTTCCGTTCCGCGGGCAGCGCCTCCATGTCCACGCAGGTTCCCGTCTCGTTGAGGAGGTCGGGATGTTCCTGACCGGCCTCAAGATGCATTCCTCCCACCAGCAGCAGCCGCCGGCCGTCACCGTGGATGCTGCCCGCGAGATGCCGGAACAGCGCCTGAGAGGTCTCGTCGGCCCAATGCAGGTCGTCAAGGAACAGCGCGATGGGGCGGTTCTTGGACAGCTCACCCAGCGTCGATGTGATCCGCTCGAACAGGCGGCGCCCGATGCTGCCCCGTCGGAACCGGAACCGGTCCACGTCGGGCGACGCCGAAAACGGCGCCTCAAGGTCGTGCAGCAGCGCGTCCAGCACCAGCGCCTCGTCGGTCCTGTCCTCCTCCCGCAAGCATCGCCGCAGCTGTTCGAGCAGATCGCGAAACGGCGCGAACACCCGGCGGACGGGTCGATAAAGATCGCAGCGATGATGCGCAACGATCCAGCGGTCACTCATTCCCTCTCGGAGCGTGCGCAGCAGATCGCTCTTGCCTGTGCCCGGCGCGCCGGTGACGAGCGCTGCCGCCCCGCCTTCTTCGGCCGCGACCGCGACGCGCTCGAGCTTGTTCAGAGTCCAGGGCGACACCGGCCGCAGGGCGGGATTACCGAAGGGCAGGAGCAGCCTGCTGCGCGCGCTGGGGTCGGCGGCCAGGCCGGAGACCTCTCTCACGCTGCGCACGCCCTTAATACGCAGCACGGGCCCCATCTCACGCTGAAACGTAGTCAGCGCCGGCTGGGGCACGATCAGCTGTGCCTCCGGCCTGGCGCTCCGGAGGTGGTTGTACTTGGCCATCAGCGGCGCAGCGTCCGCAAGCTCGTCGTCGCTGTCGAAGTCCTCGACGCTGCCAGAGAAGAACCAGTGTGTGGGCACCTTCCTCGCCTCAGGAGAGCGCCCCGCCATTGCGACCCCAGCGGCCAGCCCCACGGACACGTCCCTCAGAAACATCGGCCTCTCGCCATGGGCGAATTTGACCCACCACAGCACGTCGAGCGATCGATCGAGCAGCTGTTCGCTGATCACCTGATCACGGGCGTGCCGCACCGCGTCCAGAAATGATGGATCGATCCGCACCTGGAGCAGGCGTGAGGCGTCCGGCAGCACCGCTCCTGTCGCGTTCTCCCGTTCGACGAATGCGACATGGAACCATGCATCCCAAGGCTCGTGGCCGTGCTGGGCCTCGACCAGCATGAAGCGAGCGGTGTGCGGGTTTGAGGGCACCTGGTGGCCCAGCAGCGCGCAGCAGAGGTACACGAGGTCGAGTGGAACCCCCAGACCCGCCAACCACGCCCGCCAATCGGCCAGGCCTGTCTGCCGCTCAGGCGCCGGAGGAGGCTCGTGGTGAGCTGGGACCCACCGGTGGTCCTTTCCATCCGCATGGCTGGGGCCAGGCCAACCGCGTACCGCCACGGTCAGGCGCTCATGGACATCAGCGCCCTTGTTGCTGTGCACGATCGACTGCAGCGCCTGGCCGATCAGGCCCAGTGCCCGAAACCGCGCGTCTACGAACGGGGTTGCATCTCCCGGGGGCAGGCCGGCCTCGTAGGATTCAAGGCAGATAGTGCAATTATCCTCTACCGCCGCCCGCGTATGTTTGATCAGATTGCTGCCGAACCCGACCGGTCGCAGCGTGCCGGCGGCCTCCTCACGCAGGCGGCAACACCGCGCTGAACGCATTCCCGCTTTCTCCCATCAGCGACCATTTACTGATTTGTTCAATATGCCCACTTGTGCTCGTCGTACGAAACAGGCCCGCATACGAACAAGGGAGCAATCGTAGCAGTCACCGGGGAACCGGCAGGAAAGATTCAGCGCTCCCCGCTGCGGGGAGCGCTGAATTCAGTTACGGTCGGAACGGCAGATCAATATGCGCCCCCTGCATTCTGGATGTCGGAATGCACCGCCCTCAAGAGACCGTGACGCCTGGGGAGGGGGGCGCCGCCGACTTGGCGAGCAGGCCGCAGATGAGCACGTAACGGGATTCGGGATTCGGGATGAGCCTCAGGTGCACCCCAGCTTCGTTGCGACCGACGGACTCAAGGAGCCAATCACCGTAGCCGAGGACGCGGCCAAGCACCGGGCGACGGTGGTCCAGGCTGCCGACGTGTTCGAGCAGCAATGTCGCCGTGTGACGTGAGAAGAATCCCGAGGCTCGCATGACCTGTCTGTCAGTCACGACCACCCAGTTGGTCAACCACTCGATCACGTGCCAGGCGAGGCGCAGCGTGAGCAGCACGCTCAGTGCCCCAAACGCCAACTCTATGACGGGCGAACGTGAACTGATGGAGAAGAAGAGCCAACCCGCGCCAGCGAGCAGCGCCGGCACGGCGTGACCGACGAGGCGGCAGGGGTGCTGGCGCCAGCAGTCGAGCACGACGCCTTGACCGTGCACCGAGGGGAACCACCAGCCACGCATGCTCAACTCCGATCCTTGCGCACCGGTCTGCCGAGCGTGCGCAGCCGCAGCTTGCGCTGCCACGGCCTCACCGGCACCCACATCGGTGGGAGTTCGTCATCGAGTGTCAGCACCTCACACAGCCTCGCCGGGCCGCGCAAGGAGCGTTCCCCTCCCCGCCCGCATGCCGAACAGAATGTGACATGCAGGCTGAGCCAGCCAGAGCGGCAGCCGCATTGCGTGCACTTGCCGACCCGCGGGGACATGGGCTCACCCGCCGGCGCCTGCCGAACAGATGGACGAGCGGCCAGAGCGTGTTCCATCATCGACTCCTAATCTCTTGACGCAGAGGGGCCTGCAACCGGCTGTGGGTACGTGATCCGCCGCGCGTATGCCTCGCCCACGATCGCGCCAATAACGACTGGGGCGGCTCGCAGCAGCAAGGCCGCGACGATGAGCGCGGGAACCACTACAGTGGCGACGATCACCAAGCAGATCATGACGAATATCACCGAAGTTCCTTCCTTCTCTCACCCAGAGAAACAGGGGACTTCCCGTCCGTTGTTGTTGGTCACCCAGCGCGCGGGTATCACCAATCGAAGACGATGGCATGGCCGGCTGCGTCCAGGCCTGTGGCGGCGAGGCGGCGGGCGGCCCGCAGGTCGTCGCCGGACGCGGTGACCAGCAGCCCTGGGCCGTCGCAGGCCAGCACGGCGGCGGTCGGTGACAGGGCCGGCATGGCGTCGTGGCAGCGTGGGGTCACCCCGGCGGCGCACACCGTGACGTGGATCCGGTAGGGGCCCAGCGCGGCGCAGCTGTCCCAGCCCGGCCAGGCCGGTCCCGCTCGCAGGTCGTGGCGGACCAGCGGCTGCCCGGCGTGGTCGACCGTCAGCCTGGCGGTCAGGCTGCCGGGCGCCTCACCGCTGCGACCGAGCACCAACTCCTCCCACCACACCACCACGCCACCGTCGTCGACCGCCACGTGCGCAGCGCTGCGATGCAACGCGCGGGCCGTGAGCACCAGCGGCTGCGGCTGCCACCACAGCGTTCCGCCGGTGGCGACGTGGGCGTGCACGTGGGCGGTTGACCACTGTCCGTCGGGACCCGGCAGCGCCACCGCCGCCGCGGCGCTGGTGACCGCCAGCCTCGCGCCAGAGCCGACCCGCACGTCCAGGCGTGTCCGGTCACCACCGAGCGGTCCGGCTGCCCGGCTGACCAGATGCACCCGGGCGCCGCCCGCCGGCGCCGGCAGCGGCCATGCGCTGACCGTCCCCGTGGCGAACAGACCGGTCAGCCGCGTTCCCCCGCCGGGACGGGCCTCTGCCACGATCCGAGCCTGCCCCTGCACAGCTCAGGGGGCCGCGACGGCCAACACGGTCAGCACGGGTCGGCCGACCGCTCTGGCGGGCATGGCGTCACGCTCTGTCCGAGTACTGCCGTGAAGGGTCGCGGTTTCTCAAACACGCCCTGAGTCGGCCTCGCAATGGATCGTGGCTTCGCTCATGCGAGCACCGTATCGCACGTGATGTACGAGCTGCCACGTCGGCGGGGTCGCACGCCAACCGCTGGCGAGCCCTGGCACATCGCGCCCAGCGCAGGTGAGGCCGCGGTCAGTGCGGGCGTTCGCGTGGCCGACCCCGACCTCGTCGTGGCTGGTTGATCGCGGCAGGAGGCTGTTGCAAAACGCAGGTCGGACCGCATGTCTGCGCTCGCTGCGTCAGCTACAGCTTTCCGTCGGATCTGACGGAAACCCGCAGGTCAACTCGGCGAGACGGCGGTTTGACTACAGCTTCCTCATCGGTCCGACGGAAAGCATCCCATGGGCCTTGCGGCCCACCCGTGGGCGGATGAAAATCGCCGCAGCCGAGCGCAGCGGCGCTGCGGCGGTTTTGTTGCTCGCTCCTTTGGCCTATTTTCATCCCAGCTGTAGTCACTCCAGCGAGCCGGAGCTGCTGCCACCACCTGATCGGCCACATCAGGCCAATTTTGCAAGAGCCTCGCAGCGGCTGCAAGCGCTGCGCGGCGGGTACGGTGCAGTCATGTTCACGGTCCCGACGCCGCACAACGAGCCGGTGCGGGCATACGCGCCCGGGAGCGTGGAGCGGGCCTCCCTTGAGGCCGAGTTGGCGCGCATGAGCCGGGAGCGCGTCGCCGTGCCGCTGCGGATCGGGGGCGAGTGGGTCGAGACCGGCAAGACGTTCGATGTCCGAGCGCCGCACCGGCGGGAGCTGGTGTTGGCCGAGGTCCACACCGCCGGTCAGTCCCAGGTCAGCGAGGCGATCGACGTCGCGCTGGCGGCAGCCCACGATTGGGCGGCCCTGCCCTGGCACGAGCGCGCCGCTGTCTTCCTGCGCGCCGCCGAGCTGCTCACCGGGCCGTGGCGCGACCGGATCAACGCCGCGACGATGCTCGGCCAGTCCAAATCGGCGCTCCAGTCAGAGATCGACGCGGCCTGTGAGCTGGCCGACTTCTGGCGCTTCAACGTCGCGTTCGCGCAGGACATCTACGCCCAGCAGCCGCAGTCCTCCCCAGGGACATGGAACCGGATGGATCACCGGCCGCTGGAGGGCTTCGTCCTGGCGATCACACCGTTCAACTTCACGTCGATCGCGGGCAACCTGCCGACCGCACCGGCGATCATGGGCTGTGTCAGCCTGTGGAAACCGTCGGAGAAACAGGCGCTGGCGGCCCATCACCTGATGGCGCTGCTGTGCGCCGCGGGGCTGCCCGACGGTGTCGTGCAGCTGCTGCACGGCGACGGCGCGACGATCAGCGACGCCGCCACAGCCCACCCCGACTTCGCGGGCCTGCACTTCACCGGCTCGACCGCCGTGCTGCGCGGGCTGTGGCGCACCATCGGCGAACGCGTCGAGCGCTATCGCAACTACCCCCGCATCGTCGGGGAGTCCGGCGGCAAGGACTTCGTGCTCGCGCACCCGTCGGCGGACCCGGCGCCGCTCGTGGTCGCGCTCGGGCGGGGCGCTTTTGAGTATCAGGGACAGAAATGCTCCGCGCCCTCGCGCGCCTACCTGCCCCGCTCCCTATGGCCCCGGCTGAGGGACCCCCTCGGTGACCTCGCTCGCGCCATCCCGGTCGGCGATGTCGCTGACCTGCGGATGTTCATGGGCGCGGTGATCGACCGCGCGGCGTTCCAGCGGCTCGCCAGCGCCGTGGCCCAGGCCCGCGCCCAGGGCGCGCGCGTGCTGGCCGGCGGCGGGACGGACGACCGCGAGGGCTGGTTCGTCGAGCCGACCGTGCTCGTCACCGACGATCCCGCATCGGACACGATGACACGCGAGCTGTTCGGGCCGGTCCTCACGGTGTTCGTCTACGACGACCAGGACTGGGACCAGGTCGTGGACCTCGTCGACCGGACCAGCCCCTATGCGCTGACCGGCGCGGTCTTCGCCCAGGACCGCAGAGCGATCGCGCAGGCCTCGGACCGGCTGCGGCACGCCGCCGGCAACCTGTACATCAACGACAAACCCACCGGCGCCGTCGTCGGCCAGCAGCCGTTCGGCGGCGCCCGCGCCTCCGGCACCAACGACAAGGCCGGCTCGCCGCTCAACCTGCTGCGCTGGACCTCCCCCCGCGTGATCAAAGAGACCTTCCTCCCGCCCACCGATTGGCGCTATCCCCACATGGGGGCGGGTCCCTCCGGGAAAGGAAACGGCTGACCATGAGCGTCCTGCTCCTCGTCAACACGAGCGCTGGGAGCGCGGATCCCGAGGCGGTCGAGACGGCGAGGGCGACGCTCGCCGAGGGTGGCGAGGTGGAGGTCGCCCAGATCGAGAGCCCGGGGGATGCGGAGCGGGTCCTCCAGGGACTGGGCGGGCGCATGCTCGTGGTCGCCGGTGGGGACGGCTCGGTGCACCATGCGGTCGGGACGCTGCTGCGCACAGACCCGACGCTGCTGGCCCAAACGGCGATCGGGCTGGTGCCGCTGGGAACGGGCAACGACCTGGCGGGCTCACTCGGCATCCCGATCGACCCTGCAGAGGCTGCCCGCCTGTGCCTGGCAGGGACACCGCGGCGTCCTGCCAGGCCCAGGCGGGCAGGGACGCTGCGGCGGCTCGACCTGATCACGACCCACCAGGGCGAGGTCGTCGTCAATGCCGCCCACGCGGGCCTCGGAGCGTCGGCGTCGCAGCGGTCCGCGCCGCTGAAGGCCTCCCTCGGGCCGCTCGCCTACCCGCTGGGCGCGATCATCGCGGGCGTGCGCGAGACGGGATGGGACCTGGAGGTCACCGTCGACGGGGTCCTGGCGCACGCCGGCCGGACGCTGATGGTGGGGGTGGCGAACGCGCCGTCCATCGGAGGCGGCACGCGCCTGTGCCCGCCCGCACGCCCCGATGACGGGCTGCTCGACGTCGTCGTCGTCACCGCGGTGGGTCCCCTGGCCCGAGTCGCGTTCGGCGCCGCGCTGCGCAGCCAGACGCACCTCGACCGGGATGATGTCGTCCACCTGACCGGACGCTGGGTGACCATCGCGGGCGAGCGGGTGGCCCACGTGCTCGACGGTGAGCTGGCCGATGAGCTGCCCTCATGCACTTACACGATCCAGCCGGGCGCGTGGAACCTGATCACCCCCGCCGCCGTCTGACTCTCCGGATAAACAATTAGGCTGGAGGTGACTGGCGGCAGACCCGTCGCCACATGTGGCGTCGAAGCGAGGGGTGATGTCGCCGGATGCGATGGTCGGGCGAACGGGCCGGGTGACCGGCGCGATCGGGCCCAACCGGCTGGGAGAGGTCATGGTCGCGATCCGCGGGGGCAGTGAAGCGTTTCACGCCTACTCGGCGGACAGCGACGAGGAGATCCCGCGGGGCGCACGGATCGTCGTCGTGGAGTATTACCCGCCGCGCACCGTCGTCGTCACCCCCCTCTGAGGCGGCCCTTGGTCAGTCGTCTCGAAAGAAGGGCTGTTCGACATGATCGTCATCGTCCCCATCATCGGGGCAATCGTCCTGCTGGTCCTGATCGTCGTGCTGTTCAAGCTGACCTGGCGGGTGGCCGAGCCCAACGAGGCCCTCGTCATCTCAGGCATCCGGCAGCACGATTCCCCGGACGGCGCCGGCGAGAGCCTGGGCTTCAAGATCGTGACCGGCAAGGGCACGCTCGTCGTCCCCGGCGTCCAGACCGTCCGCCGGCTGTCGCTCGACCTGCGCCAGGCTGAGCTTGGCATCGAGTGCGTGACCCACCAGGGCATCCCCGTCGGCGTCCGGGGCGTGGTGATCTACAAGGTCGGCGACGACCTCGCGTCGATCGCCAACGCCGCCCGGCGGTTCCTCGACCAGCAGAATCAGATGGACCAGCGCGTCCACAACGTCTTCGCCGGCCACCTCCGCGCGATCGTCGGCAGCATGACGGTCGAGGAGATGATCCGCGACCGTGAAAAGCTCACGCAGCTGACCCGAGAGTCGTCCGGCATCGAGATGGAGAAGCTCGGGCTGATCGTCGACTCGCTCCAGATCCAGGAGATCGACGACCCCACCGCCTACATCGCGAACCTCGGCCGGCCGCACACCGCCGCCGTGCAGCGCGACGCCCGTATCGCGCAGGCCGACGCCGACCGGGCCGCGACCGAGAAAGAGCAGCAGGCCGAGGCGCTGAAGGCCGAGGCGCGCCGTGACAGCGCGATCAAGCAGGCCGGCTACCAAGCCGAGATCGACCGCGCGGCCGCCGAGGCACAGCAGTCCGGCCCGTTGGCCGAGGCCACCGCCCGCCAGAGGGTGGTCGTCGAGGAGACCAAGGTCGCCGAGCTGGAGGCGCAGCGGCAGGAGCAGGTCCTGCAGGCCTCGGTCCGCAGGCCCGCCGACGCGAAGGCGTACGAGGAGACCACGCTCGCGCGCGCGGCCCGCGACGCGAAGATCTCGGCGGCCGAGGGCCAGACCCGCGAGATGCAGCTGCGCGCTGAGGTCAACGCCAACCGCGTGAAGCTCGAGGCCGAGGCTGAGGCCCAACGCGTCCGCCTCGATGCCGCGGCCCGCTCGGAGTCCACCCGGCTGATCGGTGAGGCCGAGGCAGACGCCACCCGCGCGAAGGGCGGCGCCGAGGGCGAGGCCGTCCGCGCCCGCGGCATGGCGGAGGCCGAGACGATCAAAGCCCGCGCGGAGGCGCTGGCCGAGAACCAGGAGGCCGTCATCGGCCAGCAGCTAGCCGAGCAGTGGCCGGCGATCGTGGAGGCCGCCGCGAAACCGTTCGCCAACATCGACCAGATGATCATGCTCAACGGCGCGCAGGGGCTGTCCGACGCGCTCGCCCAGGCGCTCAGCCAGGGCGTCGTCGGGCTGGAGTTGGTGCGCAAGCTGCTCGCCGGCCGCCAGGCCCCGGACACACCGCCGACCCACAACGGCGAGGCTGCCTCCCGGATCCAGACCTGACACGGTGCGATAGTGGGTGCGGTGTCGCCAGTCGGGGGCTCGACTGCAGCTTTCCGTCGGTTTCGACGGAAAGCTGCAGCTCAACTCGGCGAGGCGGCGGCTCGACCACAGGTTTCCGTCAGATCTGACGGAAACCTGCAGCTGACGCGGCAGCGCAGGCGTACGGCCCTCGCCGAACGTCTTACGCGCAGGTGCGCCGACCCAGTCACGTTCGTCGAGTGCGCGGCGGGCCGCCTTGGGGGCGCGCGGGGCGCTCGCTGGCGCCGACGTCCGCTCCTGGAGAGCGCTGAGGGTCACGCGCGCACCTCACATCGGGCGGGGTCTGGGAGGTCGGGGTCGATCCCGTAGAGGCCGATGGCCTCGTCCACCTCCCGGGCCTTGGCGTCGCCGGTGGCGGCGAGCCCGTGGAGTGTGGCCGTGACCACGTGGGCGGCGTCGGTCTCGAAGTGGCGGCGCAGCGCGGCCCTGGTGTCGCTCCGCCCGTAGCCGTCAGTGCCCAAGGGTATGAAGGGTCGGGGCATCCAGCGTCCCACCATGTCGGGGACGACCTTCATCGAGTCGGTCACCGCCACCACCGGGCCCTCGGATGCGGCCAGCGACTCGGTCACGAGCGGGATGCGGGGCGCTTGCGTCGGATGCAGCCGGTTCCACCGCTCGGCCGACAGGGCCTCCTCCCGCAGCGCTTTATACGAGGTGACGCTCCACAGCTCGGCCGCCACGTCGTGGTGCTCGGCCAGCAGGCGCTGGGCCTGGGCCGCCGCGGGGTACCCGGTGCCCGAGAACAGGATCACCGCACGCCGGGTGGGCCGCTCAGGCGCGGTGGCGAAACGGTACATTCCGGTCACGATGCCCTCTTCGGCGCCCTCGGGCATGGGCGGCATGGGCATGGTCTCGTTGTAGAGCGTGAGGTAGTAGAAGCAGTCCTCGTGCTGGGTGTACATGCGCTGGAGCCCGTCGCGGATGATCACCGCCACCTCATAGGCGAATGCGGGATCGTAGGCCCGCAGGTTGGGCACGGTGGAGGCGAGGACGTGCGAATGGCCGTCCTGATGCTGCAGGCCCTCGCCGTTGAGGGTGGTGCGCCCGGCGGTGGCGCCCAGCAGGAAGCCTCGAGCCCCCGCGTCGCCCGCCGCCCAGATGAGGTCGCCCACCCGCTGGAAGCCGAACATCGAGTAGAAGACGAAGAACGGCACCATCGGTGTGGACCACGTCGCGTACGCCGTGCCCGCCGCCGTCCAGCTGGCCAGAGAGCCTGCCTCGGTGATGCCCTCCTCCAGAATCTGGCCGTCGCGCTCTTCCTTGTACGACAGCAGGAACTTGGCGTCCACCGGCTCGTACTGCTGCTCGAATGGGGCATAGATCCCGAACTCCGAGAACAGCGCGTCCATCCCAAAGGTGCGGGCCTCATCCGGGACGATCGGCACCACCCTGGCGCCCACCGCCTTGTCCCGCATGAGGTTTCGCAGCAGCCGGGCGAAGGCCATTGTGGTCGACACCGCGCGGTGGCCGGAGCCCGCCAGCATCTCGCGGAAGGCTGCCTGCTCAGGCAGCGCAAGGCTCCTCTTACGGATCACGCGCTTGGGCACTGACCCGCCCAGCGCCCGGCGCCGCTCCATGAGGTAGCCGTGCTCGGCGCTGCCCTCAGCCGGCCGGCAGTAGGGCGGCTGCCCGGCGTTGAGGGCCGCGTCGGGGATCTGGTCACCGAGGCCGAGCCGATCCCGCAGCGCGCGCAGCTCGCCGATCGACATCGTCTTGATCTGGTGCGCCGCGTTACGGGCCTCGACGGCCGCCCCGAGCATCCAGCCCTTGACCGTCTTGGCCAGAATGACGGTGGGTGCCCCCTCCTCCTCAGTCGCCGCTCTGTACGCGGAGTAGATCTTCCGGCAGTCGTGGCCGCCCCATGGCAGGGTGCGCAGCTCGTCGTCGGACAGGTGCGCGACCAGCCGGCGAAGGCGCGGGTCGGGTCCGAAGATGTGCTCGCGGATGTATGCGCCTGACTCGGACGCGCAGCGCTGGAACGCGCCGTCGACGGTCGCGTTGACCCTGTCGAGCAGCGCGCCGTCGATGTCGTTGGCGAGCAGCCCGTCCCATCCAGAGCCCCAGACGACCTTGATCACGTTCCAGCCCGCGCCCCGGAACACGCCCTCCAACTCCTGCAGGATCTTGCCGTTGCCGCGCACTGGGCCGTCGAGGCGCTGCAGGTTGCAGTTAACGACGAAGGTGAGGTTGTCGAGCTGTTCCCGCGCCGCGATGCACAGCGCGCCCAAGGTCTCGGGCTCGTCGCACTCGCCGTCGCCGAGGAAACACCACACCCGTGACCGGCTGGTGTCGACCAGACCGCGGTTGTACAGGTAGCGGTTGAACCGGGCCTGATAGATGGCGCAGAGGGGACCCAAACCCATGCTGACCGTCGGGAACTCCCAGAACCCGGGCATAAGACGGGGGTGCGGGTAGCTCGACAGGCCGTTGCCGCCGATCTCCGTCCGAAAACGGTCAAGCTGCCGCTCGCTGATGCGCCCCTCGAGGAACGCCCGGGCATAGATACCCGGAGCGGCATGGCCCTGATAGAAGATCTGGTCGCCCGCCTGGCCGCCGTCCTTGCCCCGGAAGAAATGGTTGAACCCCACCTCGTAGAGGTCGGCCGACGAGGCATACGTGGCCAGGTGACCGCCCATGCTGTCGGGACCGCTGTTCGCCTTGCACACCATCACCGCGGCGTTCCAACGCACATAGGCGCTGATGCGGCCCTCGATCTCCTCATCGCCTGGGAAGCGGAGCTCCAACTGTGAGGGAATCGTGTTGACGTAGGGCGTGGAGACGACGGCCGGGAAGCCGACCCCCCGCTGAAGAGCGCGCTCAACCAGCTTCATCAGCAGAAACCTCGCCCGGTTGCCTCCCCCGCTGTCCACGAGTGCATCGAAGGAGTCCAACCACTCCCGCGTCTCCTCCTCGTCGAGGTCGGGCAGCTGCAGCGCAAAACGGTCAAGAACATTGGAGGATCCATGCCCATTCATCCGCGGTCGCCAACGCTGCGCAGGCGGCGGGATTCCGGTGTTTTCTGTGAACCCACTCGATTCGGTACGGCACGCTTCGCTGAAGCGCGCCGAGCATATCTTCCGTTTCGCCTGCTGCTCATAACGTTTCCTTTCCTCAGCACAGGAGATCCGTCTTGGCGATACCGAATGCCTGGAGTCTGGTCACAGTATTATTGGTGGCTACTCTCCCCATCAGCCCGTCAAGGGGCTGCCCCACTCAAGCCCAGACCCTATTCGCCCTACCTCTCCGGAACGCGTCGCTGTCGTGAAGAACATGAAAACGCTCGGTCACGCTCAAGCGCTCATGTTTGTTTTTTCAGGGATACGCATGGCTTGCCCACTCTTGGGCTGTGGCGTCGTGGCAATCGATTACACCTGATCATCATTCGACGCTCGGCGCCCACAATGAGGCGGGCGTCCCAGGCGACCGCGCGCACGCCCGGCCGCGGCGCGTTGCGGTGGGGTAGCGTGACGGGTCAGGACGATCTCGGAGGAGCATG
The DNA here is from genome assembly GCA_050743205.1 of Egibacteraceae bacterium. Classification (GTDB taxonomy): domain Bacteria; phylum Actinomycetota; class Nitriliruptoria; order Euzebyales; family Egibacteraceae; genus JBOGED01. The sequence continues at coordinate 23,634 of JBOGEA010000029.1, forward strand.
TGGACCTTACGGAGCTGCTGGACGAGGGGCTGCTGCGGCGGCGGATCGAGGACGGGTTCGTCAAGGTCGCCTGGCACGGCGTGCATCCGCTGGTGGTGCTGAACTACACGGCCCGGACGCAGTACGAGCACGCGTGGGACAAGGTCACCAGCGCCTGCCGGGGGCTGGTGGTCGAGTGCGCGCCGACGCCCGGAGCGGGGCTGCGCTTCGGGCGGATCGTCGCGCGCCCGCTGGACAAGTTCTTCAACCTTGACGACCCGGAAGGGATCGCGGCGGTCGAGGCGAACGCCGGCCAGCCGTTCTCGGTGTGGGAGAAGGTCGACGGCTCGCTGTTCGTGGTGGTGTGCGACCACGAATTCGGGCTGGTCACGTGCACACGAGGCTCGTTTGAGTCCGAGCAGGCGGACGTCGGGCGCCGCCTGCTGGCCATGGCCGACCAGGACGCGCTGCGCCAGGGCTGGACCTGCCTGTTCGAGGTCGTCTACCCCGACAACCGGATCGTCGTCGACTACGGCGACGTTGAGGAACTGGTCCTGCTCACGGCGCGCGACGCCAGCGGCGACGAGGTGGCGCCTGAGACACTGGGCAGGTTGGCGCGGGAGGTGGGGGTCCGCGCCGCGCGGCGGTTCGACGTCGGTGATGTGCGCGAACTGGCCAAGATGATCGGCTCGGACGAGGAGGGCTTCGTCGTGCGGTTCACCGACGGCGCCCGCGTCAAGGTCAAAGGCGTCGAGTACATCCGCCTCCACCGGCTGTTGACCTGCACCACCGCCCGCTCCGTCTGGGAGATCCTGGCCTCGGGCGGCGACGTCGGCGAGCTGCTTGAGCGCGTGCCGGACGAGTTCTACGAATGGGTCCGCCGGTGGGTCGAGCGGCTGCGCGACGAGCACGCCTCAGTCATGGCCGAGGCGCACCGCACGGTCGCGGGCGTGCGCGGGCTGGGCTCGCGCAAGGAGCAGGCCGCCGCGCTGCTCCAACTGCCGGGCTACCTGCCGGGTGTGGCGTTCGCCCTGCTGGACGGCAAGGACCAGCGGGCGCGCGACAAGGTCTGGCGCGAGCTGAAGCCCGAGGCGGAGCGCCCCTTCCGCGTCACCAGCGAGGACGCCGCGTAACCACCAGGGTGATCGCCATCCCGTTGTGCAGGGTGCAGACGAAGGTCGTGGGGACGCGCGAGCGGGGCGATCGTAACCGTGGCCTGGCCGCCGGGGGCGATCAGGCCGGTGTCGATGCCCCGGTCGGGACGCACGAGGTTGCTCCTCGCCGCTGTCGCTGGATCGGGTTGCACGCGTTGCGGTCATGTCGGGCAAGGTTTTGTGC
>JBOGEA010000030.1:0-24923 GCA_050743205.1 Egibacteraceae bacterium
GGCGGACTTGTATCCGGGGGACTCCCCCGGACCCCCTGGCCGCCTGAACCGCGCTCCGCTTCGCCCGCAAGTCAAGGCCGCGCTTTCTCAAACACGTTCTTGGGCGCCGCAAAACGCTCACTCAGATGAAAGGCCTAAAAAGGACGCGATGAACGACCCGCCCAGGCTGCCAGCGATAGCCCCGAGCACCGCCGCGACGACTGGCCGGGTCCCATACCCCAGGAAGACACTGCCCAGCCATCCGACAAGTCCGCCCACCACGAGGCCGGCGACGATTCCCAGCGCGATCCAGCGTTGCCCGTGAGCGACCGTCGCGAGCTCACCGGCGTCTTCCGTCACGCCGCTCTCGGTCAGAAGCCGCTCGCCCATAGGGCCATACACCTGGCCCAGAACCCCACCGTAGATGAGGTGGAGGATGAGGTTGCCGAGGATCGGCAACGGCCCCGCGCGCAAGCCGAGACCCAGCAGCCCTCCACCCACGGCGGGCAGAAACACGGTCAAGGAGACAATCCAGGGAACGAATGAGAACAGCAGCCCGCGGCGCCAGCCCGACCCCCTCAGGCGCGGCTCCACCCAAGCCGCGTAGACGAGCGCCCACCCGACGCCCGAGACGAAGTGCAACCCGACCGCAATCGGGAAGGCGGTCTGCGTCCCCTGGGTCACGGTGTTGTTCGCCAGCCCCCAAATCCAACGCAGCAGCATCGGCGCCCGCGAGCTGGGGGAGCCCAGCAGCCCGGCCGCCTGGTAGGCGAGGACAACGACTGTCGTCATCGCCCCGGTGGCGATGAATCCTGAGAGCACGCCAGCCGACAGCCAGTCGGCCCTCCGCTCGGTCTGCTGCGAGTCGTTCACCGGGACGGCTCCTTCCCAACGCTGTCGTCCCGCACGGCGGCGGTGGAGCCATCATGAGTCCACCACGCCGCCTTGACGCGAACGGCATAAGGGTCAGTGTAGTCGCGACCGGTCACCCGGCTCACGCCGGGCGCGTTTCGGGCGGCTCGATGCCCGCCTGAACCGCTCCAGCACACTGCCGCCGATCCCGGAACGATCACGATGAGATGCCGATGCCCGCCCTTCTGCCGCAAATAGGCGCTTGAAAACCGTCATCCACAAAAAATTGTCGATGTGTCGGTGAGCTATTCCTTGGGTCTGGAGCGGTGCGGCATCGAGGACGCATCCGTCGGCGATCCCGCGCTCACGTCTCCGCGCGATCCGTGCATCCAGATCTAGGGCTCTTGTCACCTGTCCATGGGTGGCTGATCCCGGTAGTGCAGGCAGCAGCCGCTCATCACCGTCATCCATGCCCTGCCTCGCCCGAACGACCGGGACGATCGCGCGCAAAAACTGGATATAAACAATAAAACGGTCGTCACCCGCAGACGGCAGGTGAGGTTGTGAGTGCTGACCGCCGGATCCGGCGGTCAGCACTCACAATAGCGACCTCGGCCGTGTCCCCACTGCCAGGTCCGCGAGGACTTGAGCCACTATCAGAACGGCGACACGCAGGTGCTGACGGCCAGCGTCGACTCGGTCTACGCCCTAAGCCTGGGCCGACGCGGATGAGTTGCGCTTCCTGCTGCTGTCTGACTTCTGGCCCCACGGCGCCGTCGCCCGGCCTACGGGGTTGCTCAACGAAGAACGCGGCTTCGCCAACCGCGGCGCGTTCCTGATCGACCGCGACTGCGTCATCCGTTTCGCCGAGGCCAACCATCCGCTCCAGCCCCGCGACCAGGCCGCCTGGCAGAAGGCCCTCGCCGATCTGACCCGCTGACGAGAGCGTCGCGGCCCGAACGTCCTGGCACACGATCGTGTGGTACCGTGCCCGCATGGCCGAGAATGTGAAGCGAGTCAATGTCACGCTGCCCCTGGCTCAGGTGGAGCGGATCACACAGCTGATGGCCGATGATCCGGCCGCCTATCCGACGGTGTCGGCCTTCGTCAGTCGGGCGATCGCGGACCGGCTCGCCGACGAGGAAGCCCATCGCATGCTGCTCGCCGTGCTTCGCGAGCAGGCCGGTGAGCCGGACGAAGAGGATCGTGCCTGGGCCCAAGAGGCGCTTCGGCTGGCGGATCAGGTAGCTGCCGAACCTTGGCGCGGCGCAGAAGGCGCAGCGTGAGCCCAGGGTTTGTCCTCGACACCGGAGCACTGGTCGCGCTCGAGCGCCAATCCAGCCAACGTCGGTTCAGCGCCCTGCTCGAAGCGCTTGGGGAGCACGGGCGGCTGGTCCTCTCCGCTGGCGCGCTGGCCGAGGTGTGGCGCGGCTCTTCGAGGCAGGCCCGGCTCGCCCTGCTGCTGCGACGGCGGACCACGGAGGTTGAGGAGATCACCGTGCCCGTCGCGAAGGCGATCGGCGCCTTCCTTGGCCATCATCCAGATGGCGACGACATCGTCGATGCCCATGTCGTGATGCTCGCTCGTCATCACCGGTTGCCGGTCGTGACCTCCGATGCCGGCGATCTGCTCGCGCTGGACCCTGCGCTGCCGCACGTACGCATCTGAGTCAGACGTAGCCGCGCAGGTGGGCGGCGGTGGCGACGCGCTCGACGGCGATGCGGTAGGCGGCGTGGCGCAGGTCGCGGTCGTGGGCGCGGGCGCAGTCACGGACCTGCTGGTAAGCGCTGACCATGTACGTGCCAAGCTCGGTGTTGACGCGGTCGGCGTCCCAGCGGAACTGCTGGATGTTCTGCGTCCACTCGAAGTAGGAGGCGGTGACGCCGCCGGCGTTGGCCAGGATGTCGGGCACGACGGTCACGCCGTTGTCCCGCAGGATCCGGTCGGCGTCGGGTGTGACCGGCGCGTTGGCGGCCTCAACGAGGATGCGGGCGGCGACGGCATCCGCGTTGGCCTTGGTGATGGCGTGGCCGAGCGCGGCGGGGATCAGCACGTCGACGTCCATGGTGAGCAGCTCGGCGTTGCTGATCGGCTCGGCGTCGGGGTACCCGGTCACGGTGCCGGCTTCGCGGACGTGCGCCACCACGTCCGGGATGTACAGGCCGGGTGGGCTGTAGATGCCGCCGTGGACGTCGGAGACGGCGACGACGCGGTAGCCCTCGGCGGCGGCGAGGCGGGCGGTCCACGAGCCGACGTTGCCGAACCCCTGAACCGCCACGGTCAGGTCCTGGGGCCGGCGCCCCGCGTCGCGCACGGTCTCGTTGGTGACCAGGACGACCCCGCGGCCAGTGGCGGCCTCGCGGCCGTAGGAGCCGCCCAGCTCGATCGGTTTGCCGGTGACGATGGCGGGGGTGTAGCCGGCCCGCTGGCCGTAGGCGTCCATCATCCACGCCATCGTCTGGGCGTTCGTGTTGACGTCGGGGGCCATGATGTCGCGGGTGGGGCCGACGACGTGCGCGACCTGGGCCATGAATCGCCTGGTCAGCCGCTCCAGCTCGGCCTGGGACAGCTGCGTCGGGTCGATCTGGATGCCACCCTTCGCGCCGCCGAACGGCACATCGACGAGCGCGGTCTTCCACGTCATCAGCGCGGCGAGGGCGCGCACCTCGTTGAGGTCGGCGTCGGGGTGGTAGCGCACGCCGCCCTTGTATGGACCGCGGGCCCCGTTGTGCTGCACACGGTAGCCGTAGTACGGCTCGACCGACCCGTCGTCGCGCCGGAGCGCCAGCTGCACGCGAATCTCGCGGTAGGTGCCCTCCAGAATGGCGCGGGTCTCGTCGTCGAGCTTGATCTGCTCGGCCACGTCGTGGAAGAAGAACTGCGCCGCCTCGAGCGGGGTCAGCTCGGCCATGGTCGCCTCCTCATGCTCGCACGGCCTCACCTTTTACGCCTTCAGGTGGAGGAGGCGAAACCTCGCCGCCTTGTGTTCACGTGATGCCCGCCGACGCTTCATCACGCTACACTGCGCCTCACTTCTCGGTTGGGGACTCGGGGGCCCTGGCCAGGCGGGGGAGGGAAAGGCGATGCGCAGAAAGTCACTGGCGCGACGAGTATGTCAGATTGTGCTCGCGGCGCTGCTCCTGGCAGGCTGCTCTGACCAAGCGCCGGCAGCCAGGGAACTCAATACACAAAGGTTGCAGGACCAGCTGGCGACCGGCATCCAGGCTCAGACTGGAGTCGTGGTCGCCGTACGGTGCCCCGGGAACGTCCGGCTTGAGACGGGCGACGAGTTCCAGTGCGCGCTCACCGCTGGTGACGGGTCGACCCGTCAGGTGGCGGTTACGCAGCGTGACGACCGGGGCAACGTGTCCTGGAAGGTGATGCCCTGACAGACGTCGCCGAGCGCGCTGGTACAGTCCACGGCGACGGGGAAACTACCCTGACGTGAGCCCGTACGGGGCGCACTCGACGGAGCGCTTGATGGCCAACCCTGCCCCTGCCGTGCCCGAGGTCCGTCCGGTCGACGGCCGGCCGGCCTGGGCGCTGGACCTCTACCGGTCCGCGGTCGGCAAGAAATATGTGATGGCGGTCACCGGCGTCGTGCTGATGGCCTACGTGTTCGTCCACATGCTCGGCAACCTCAAGCTGTACCTGGGCCCGGCGTCGATGAACGAGTACGGCGAATGGCTGCGGACGCTGCTGGAGCCGTTCTTCCCGCGGACCGTGACCCTGTGGATCCTGCGGGGCGGCCTGCTCGCCGCGTTCGTGCTGCACATCCACGCGGCCTACGCGCTGACCCGGATGAACCTGCGGGCACGGCCGGTGACGTACCAGTCCAAGCGCAACTACGTCACCGCGACGTTCGCCGCGCGCACGATGCGCTGGAGCGGTGTGATCGTGCTGCTGTTCGTGCTCTATCACCTGTCCGACCTGACCTGGGGATTCACGAACCCCTCCTTCGTCCGCGGCGACCCCTTCCACAACGTGGTCGCCAGCTTGGCGGTGTGGCCGACAGCGCTCTTCTACGTTCTGGCCAACCTCGCGCTCGGGCTGCACCTGTACCACGGCTCATGGAGCCTGTTCCAGAGCCTCGGGATCAACAATCCCCGGTTCAATCACTGGCGCCGTTATTTCGCTGCCTCGTTCGCACTGGTGGTCACCCTGGGAAACCTGTCATTCCCGATCGCGGTCGCGCTCGGGCTCGTCTCTTAGGAATCTCTCCCATGCAGCTCGACAGCAGGATCCCCGCCGGGCATCTCACCGAGAAATGGGATAACCACCGATTCAACATGCGGCTGGTCAACCCGAACAATAAGCGGCGGTTCGAGATCATCGTCGTCGGCACCGGGCTGGCCGGGGGATCGGCGGCGGCCGCGCTGGCCGAGTTGGGCTATCGGGTCAAGGCGTTCACGTTCCACGACTCGCCGCGGCGCGCGCACTCGATCGCCGCGCAGGGTGGGATCAACGCGGCGAAGAACTACCGCAACGACGGCGACAGCATCTGGCGGCTGTTCTACGACACGGTCAAGGGCGGCGACTTCCGGTCCCGTGAGGCGAACGTCTACCGGTTGGCCCTGCTCAGCGTCGAGATCATCGATCAGGCGGTCGCGCAGGGCGTGCCGTTCGCGCGGGAGTACGGGGGGCTGCTCGACAACCGGTCGTTCGGCGGCGCGCAGGTCTCGCGCACGTTCTACGCGCGCGGCCAGACCGGCCAGCAGCTGCTCCTCGGCGCCTACCAGGCGCTGCTGCGGCAGGTGCGCCGCGGCCAGGTCGAGCTGCGCACGCGCACGGAGATGCTCGACGTCGTCGTTCATGACGGCCGTGCCGTGGGCATCGTCGTTCGCGATCTGCTGACCGGCGAGATCAGCTCGCATGCCGCGCATGCGGTGGTGTTGGCGACCGGCGGCTACTCGAACGTGTTCTTTCTGTCGACGAACGCGAAGGCGTCGAACGCGACGGCGATCTGGCGGGCGCATCGCAAGGGCGCGCTGTTCGCAAATCCGTGTTTCACCCAGATTCATCCAACCTGCATTCCGCCCAGCGGTGAGCATCAGTCCAAGCTGGTGCTGATGAGTGAGTCGCTGCGCAACGACGGGCGGATCTGGGTGCCCGCCGAGCTTGGCGACGAGCGCCCGCCGGACCGGATTCCCGCGCGGGAGCGCGACTACTTTCTGGAGCGCAAGTACCCGGCGTTCGGCAATCTCGTGCCGCGTGACGTGGCCTCGCGCAACGCCAAGACGGTCGTGGACGCGGGCAGGGGGGTAGGCCCGCGGCGCAATGGGGTGTATCTGGACTTCGCCGATGCGGTCGAGCGGCTGGGCCGGGATGTGATCGAGGCGCGGTACGGCAACCTGTTCCAGATCTACGAGCGCATCGCCGGCGAGGACGCCTACCGGGTGCCGATGCGCATCTACCCGGCTCCGCATTACACGATGGGCGGGCTGTGGGTCGACTACAACCTGATGACGACGATTCCAGGCCTGTACGCGATCGGCGAGGCGAATTTCTCTGATCACGGCGCGAACCGGCTGGGCGCCAGCGCGCTGATGCAGGGGCTGGCGGACGGCTATTTCGTGCTGCCGTACACGATCGGGGACTATCTCGCGCCGCTGTTGGGGCAGCGGCTGCCGGGGGTGGATCATCCGGCGTTCGCGCGGGCGGAGGGTGAGGTCACCGGGCGGGTGCGTCGCCTGCTGGGTGTCAGGGGGACGCGTACGGTCGACCGGTTCCACCGGGATCTCGGGGGGCTCCTGTGGGACCGCTGCGGGATGGCGCGCAACCGGGCGGGGCTGGAGAAGGCGCGCTCGGAGATCGCCGCGCTGCGTGAGGAGTTCGCCGTGGATGTGTGTGTGCCTGGTGATGGCGAGACGCTCAACCAGTCGTTGGAGAAAGCCGGCCGGGTCGAGGACTTCTTCGAGCTGGCTGAGTTGATGTGCGTCGATGCCTTGGATCGCGAGGAGTCGTGCGGCGGCCATTTCCGTGAGGAGCATCAGACCCCTGACGGTGAGGCGCTGCGTGATGACGAGCGGTTCTCGTTCGTATCGGCGTGGGAGTTCACCGGTGCCGGCGCGCCGCCGCGACTGCATAAGGAGCCGTTGGTGTTCGAGCACGTGCGGTTGGCGCAGAGGAGTTACACGTGAGGTTGACGCTGCGGGTGTGGCGCCAGGCCGGGCCGCTGTCGCCAGGCCGGTTCGAGGCTTATGAGGTGGCGGATGTCGATGAGGAGATGTCGTTTTTAGAGGTTCTCGACGTGCTCAACGAGCGGCTCATCTTGGGGGGCGGGGAGCCGGTGGCGTTCGATCATGACTGCCGGGAGGGCATCTGCGGGTCGTGCGGGGTGATGATCAACGGCCAGGCGCACGGTCCGCAGGTGGGCACTGCCACCTGCCAGTTGCATATGCGTGAGTTCGCCGATGGTGCTGTGCTGACGGTGGAGCCGTGGCGGGCGGCGGGGTTTCCGCTGGTCAAAGACCTGGTCGTGGACCGCGGGGCGTTCGACCGCATCATCTCGGCCGGTGGGTACATCTCGGCGCCGACCGGCGGGGCGCCGGACGCGAACCTGATCCTGGTGCCCAGGGCCGACGCCGAGCGCGCGATGGACGCGGCGGCGTGCATCGGCTGCGGCGCCTGCGTGGCGGCCTGCCCGAACGGCGCCGCGCAGCTGTTCACCGCCGCGAAGGTCGCCCATTTGAGCCTGCTGCCCCAAGGCCAGCCCGAGCGGCTGGCTCGGACTGAGGCGATGGTCGAGGAGATGGAGCGGCATTTCGGGTCATGCACGAATATGGGCGAGTGCACCGCAGCCTGTCCCAAGGAGATCTCGTTGGACTTCATCGCTTTGCTGAACCGCGACTACCTCCGCGCCAAGCTCACGGGCCGCCGCGGCGCCTGAGGCGCCCGAGCCGAGGTGTGCTGGATACGCGACGCAAGCGTCGCGTATCCAGCACACCATCTGCTGCGGACCGCTAGAGGCCGAGGGCGGTCGTGAGGCCCACAAGCGCAACGGCAACCGCAAGCAGCAGTGCGCTGACGGGGCCAAGCGCGGGGGCGGGCGCGGCGGCGGCCTTCCCGGCCTCCGCGAACGCCGCTGAGCTGAATCCCAGCACCAGCAGCATTACGCTCAACAGGAGCAGGACCGCGAAGCGGACGGGCATGCGTATACGCATAACAACCTCCGTTGTCAGCCTCGGCAGGGGAAACCGAGGTCATCGCACCCTAAACCCGGCCTTCTTCGCAGGCCTAGAGGGGCGAGACGAGATACGTCGTTTGGATGAGGTGTGCGCTCGACGAAGGTACGGTCTGATGGCGGCTGAATGCGACCTTCGGCAATGGAGCGGGCGAGCAGGCATGCGCAGTGAGGCTGGTCGTAACCCACCCGCCTGGCGCAGGGCAGAGGCTCCGCATCCTCCAGGGACTCAACTGGCGGCCACCGGCCCATTCGCGCCTCCCACGGTCTTCGGGGGCGTCATGACGTTCGCATCGACCAGGCAGACATGTCGGTTACAGCAGGACTTGAGTGCTGTCTTCATGATGCTGCCGGCGCTCCTCCTGGCTGAAAGCCGCTGTCTCTTGGACATTGAAATGCCTCGAGCGCGCGCAGCCGTTCAGGGGAGATTGACCCCAGAAGTCATATGATGGGGCGAAAGTTCCTTGAGGGGCGAGTGGAAACGGTTTAGGCAGTTGTGCTGAGGCGGCCCTACGCGTCGGGCTGCGCCAGCCTTTCGATCGGCAGCTATGGCGGGTGTAGTAATCGCCCCCCGTGCCGGCGCCCGCCGCGGGGCGGAAGGCCTGCTGCCGATCCACGTGCGCACAGCGCTCGTAGGAGTCCGCTCAACGCACACTCACTGCCGCGCCGTTCACGCTGCGTACCGACGGGTCGTGCGGGGTTTAGCGCTCGCCGCCGCTTGCGGCGGCGTCCAACAGCGACGTGCTCGCCGCCGCGCAGACTTGAACCCAGGGGTCGCGCATGACCCCACGGACGCCGGGGATGGCCTGGCCGTCGCGGGTGAGCAGCCTGCCCTCATCGCCCACGGTGACGTCCAGGTGCTCGGGAGCATCGGCATACGCCTGGAGCCGCACCTCCACGCAGGCGCTCAACTTGCGTCGAGACACCCGTCCAGACCGCTGCGTGTCCTTGAGCAGGGCGCTCAGGGACGCGTGGTCGGTGACGACCACGCGTTCGGTGACGAGGTGGCTGTGCCCGTTGGACACGAGCCAGTCGGTGAAGGCCTGCTGATCGAAGACGTCCCAGCGCGGCCGTGGCGCGACCAGGCTGATGAGCCCGCCTGGCCGGCGGAACTGGTCCGGTCCTCCCTGCCGCGCGTGCGCCGCCATCTCGGCGGCGATCCGCGAGCGCAACGGCCGCTCGACAGCCTCGATGCGCCGGCGCTCGGCGACCAGTGTGATGAGCCGGTCAAGCCGGGAGATGAGCGCATTGCCTCCGGCGGTGCCGCGGCGCCGGTGGGGCCTTCGTGACAGCGATCCGTCCATGATCCGCTCGACTATCAGATGACGCTGAAGTGCCAGGCTATCGCCTTGCGCGGCGCATTCCGCGAAGGCCAGCGACGCGAGACGGACGCCCCGCCGCAGGCGCCTTTGCGACGAGCCATGGACGGTAAGGGGCGGTCGCGCGGCGACGACGCCCGGGTCCGGCGGTAGCTTCGCGGGGATGGACCTTCCCGAATGGCCGCCTGGCACGGTTGCGATTTTGGCGACCGGTGCCGGCCATGTGCACGCGATCCCGATCTCGACCGGGCTGCGGGCGGGGCCGCGCCGTGTGCTGTTCGGCCTGTCCGCGCGCCGGGAGTCGCTGCGACGCCTGCGCGCCGAGCCTCGTGTGGCGCTGGTGATCCTGTGCGAGGGCGACGTCGCGATCACCGCCTATGGCACTGCCGAGATCGTCGAGGAACCCCTGCGCGGATGCGACCGGATGGTCGCGGTCGCGCTTGCGGTCGATGAGCTCGCGGACCACGGCCAGCCCGACTCTGAGGTCGAGGCCGGCGTGCGTTGGCGCTGGATCGATCCCATCGCCCAGCAGCGAGACGCCCAGGTGAGAGCGGCGCTGCAGCGGTTGGCCGCTTCGCAAGACTCTGCCCCACCTGGTGGGACAAAGGTTCCCGAGGCCTAGATTCTGCCATATGGCAGGGCGCAAGAATTCGTTGTTAATGTTGCGATCATCTTCTTGACTATTTTTCTCCACCGCAGCGTGAATTGATTTCTGTACCGTGCGGGCATCGGGGGCGGGCAGCGCCCGACGGACTACGAATTGGTCAAGGGGCGGTACGCATGACGTATACCGAGCGGAATCTGCACACAATCCACCGGCGCCGATTCCTGGGCGGCGCCGCCGCGCTGTTGGGCACCGCGGGGCCGCTGCAGGGCCTGGTGGCCCGCGCCGCCATTGCACAGGAGCCAGGGCAGCCGGACACGGGCGGATATGGCGATGGCGGTTACGGGCCGCTGCGCCCGGCAGGTCCGGAGCTTGCCCTGCCCGAGGGTTTCACGTACGTGATGTTCGGTGTTGAAGGCAGTCCGATGTCCAACGGCAGCCTTACGCCGCGCGCCCACGACGGCATGTGCGCGCTGCCGTTGGCGAATGGCGGCATCCGGCTGATCCGCAATCATGAGGACCGCTTTCCTCCCGAGACCGCCACGTTGATCGGTGATGCGGCCACCGCCTACGACCAGCGCGCCGGAGGCGGCACGACCTCGTTGGAGATTGAGGTCACCTCGTCTGGTGAGCGCAGGCTGGTCCGGTCTTTCGTCAGTCTGAACGGCACGATCGTCAACTGTGCCGGTGGACCGACGCCGTGGGGAAGCTGGCTGAGCTGCGAGGAGACCACCGAAGGTCGGGCCCAAGGCTGGGAGCAGGAGCACGGGTACGTCTTCGAGGTACCGGCCACAGCCCAGAACGCGGTGGTCGCGCAGCCGCTGCGGGCGATGGGGCGGTTCGTGCATGAAGCCGCGGCGGTCGACCCCAGGACCCGGATCGTCTACGAGACTGAGGACAACGGGACGGCCGGTTTCTATCGCTTCATACCCGACAGGCCGGGCGACCTGCGGGCCGGGGGCAGCCTGCAGATGCTGGCCGTCCGCGACCAGTCGGGCTACGACACCCGCACCGGCCAGCGGATGGGCCAAGCCCTGCCGGTGGTCTGGGTCGACATCGACGACCCCGACCCTGAGGATGCCGCGGTCAACGACTTGGCCGTGTACCAGCAGGGATTCGCCGAAGGCGGCGCGACGTTCGCTCGGCTGGAGGGTTGCTGGTGGGGCGACGACGCGGTCTATTTCAACTCCACCAGCGGCGGCGACGTGGAGGAGGGCCAAGTGTGGGAGTACCGACCCACTGGCGCCGATCAGGGGATCCTCCGGCTGATTTTCGAGTCACCCGACGAGGCGGTGCTCGACAACCCGGACAACATCACCGTCACGCCACGCGGAGGGATCGTGCTCTGCGAGGACGGGGATCGCGCTCACCTGTTCATGCGTGGGCTCACGCGTGACGGGCAGATCTTCGACTTCGCCCAAAACCTTGTGAACAACCGCGAATGGGCTGGTGCCACGTTCAGCCCAGACGGGCAGACATTATTCGTAAACATCCAAGGCGACACCAGCCCGGACGGCGATGGGGACCTCGGCATGACCTTCGCCATTTGGGGACCATGGGAGAAGGGCGCATTGTAGAGCGCCACAGCGCTGGTCAGGCGGGCGGAGACAGGAGTCGGATGGCCAATGGGCTGACCAGGAGCACCGCGACGAGACGCACCGTGTGGACGGTTGCCACGAGCGGGCTGTCGGCGCCGATCGCGGCGCTCACGGCGACCATCTGCGACAGCCCGCCCGGCGCCGCAGCCAGGAAGGCGGTCGCCGAGTCGATGCCCGCCCATGCTGACAGACCCCATGCGAGCAGGGCGCCGGCGCCGATCAGCATGCCGACGATCAGCAGCACGGGGACGGCGGCGGTTCGCAGGACCGCGACGGTCTGGGGCGTGAAGCTCACGCCGATCATCCAGCCCAGCGCCGTGAAGGTGAGGAACTGTGCCGGCTCCGGAAGGTCGACCACCCCGACCCGGCCACTCAGGTTGAGCGCCGCAACCGCGACCGTCGCGCCGATCATCGCGCCCGCGGGGATCTTGAGGCGCTCGAAGAGCCACGCGCCGGCCAACGCCACGACTGCTGTGCCGATCAGCCGCATGTCAGCGGTCGAGTTCGAACCACACGGATTTGCCGCTGGCGGCCGGCTCGCAGCCCCAGCGTGAGGCGAACGCGTGCACAAGGTGCAGGCCTCGGCCGTGCTCCTCGCTGGCGGCCGGGTGACGCAGATGGGGAAGGTGCGTGCTGCGGTCGCGGACGTCGATGCGGATCGTGTCAGGCCGGACGGTCAGCCGCAGCACGAACACACTGCCCGCGTGCACCACGGCATTGGTCACGATCTCCGACGTCAGCAGGACGGCCAGCTGGCAGGTTTCCCATGCAACGATTCCGTCGAGTTGGCCCGCGATGAGATGTCGCGCGGTCCCGATATCCGCCGGGCCGCCGCAGTACCGCCGCATGCTCACGCTCATGGAGATTCGCCTACCCAAGCGCCTAGGAGTTCGGCTCATTGGCCTTCACCCGCGGAGGGCACGTCCATCCCAGCCGAGCCGGTTGCCATCCGCACGACGAACGTACCGGATAGCGCACCGCCTCAAACGTGCGCTGTGGAGCCCCACAGCTTTCGACGTGACGTCAGTGGCGCTGCGCGCCTCATGCCCCCCCGGGCTCCTCGGCGTCAGGCCCTCGAGCCGCAAGGTCTGGGGGGCTGCCGCTCGGCGCTCCACCAGGCCTTGCAGTCCCTCCAGGCCGAAGTTTTCAGCCGCAGCCCTCGTTTGCGCCTAGGGTGGCCCGGGACGAACCGTGATTGGGATGATATGGACGGCAAGGTCTGGTGGTTCTCGAGCCGTGTCGCGGGTGCATCCCGGCGCGTGATCGACCTGGAGAAGCGGACTCTGGAAGCGGAAGTCCACGACGAGCTGCTGCTCGACCTCGTCGAGGAGCTGCGTACGGCGATGGAAGAGCTGCAGGTGGCCAACGAGGAGCTGCGGGCGCAGTCCGAGGAGCTTCAGGCCGCCCGCAGCGTCGTCGAGCAGGAGCGGCTGCATTACTGGGACCTGTTCGCGGCGGCGCCAGACGCGTACCTGGTCACCGACACGCTCGGCGTGGTCCAGTTGGCGAATCCGGAGGCCGCCGCGCTGCTGGGCTTGCCATCCGAGTCGCTGCGCGGGCGACCCCTCGCGCTGCACGTGGCACCGGGCGCGCGCCGGGCGTTCCGCACTGAGCTCAGCATGCTGAAGAGCGCCACAACGGTCCAGCAGCTGACGCTCTGGCTCGGCGGGCGAGACGCCGTGGAGCGTGAGCTGTCCGCCAGGATCCGGGCGGTCTCCCGGTCGGACTCTGGCGTCGAGCTGTACTGGACGCTGCGTGAGGTCGGCACAGCGCGCGCGGAGGCGCAGTGGCTGCAGGCGATGGATGCCCAGCTGGGCGGGACTGGTCTCGACCGCCTCAGCTACCCGGGCTCGCTCGCGGGGGAAATCGCTGGCTGGTGGTATGAAATGACCGGTTCGGTCGCGTTGATCCCCGATCGGCAGGGGCACTTGCGGATGGTCTCACCTGCCGAGGGGCGGATGGAGGCCCTTGAGCGCTTGCATGCCCAAATGGGTGAGGGACCGGCTCTGGACGCCTACAGGACCGGCCGGGTGACGGACGTCCCCCATGTGGCCAGCGACTCCCGCTACCCGCGATTCGGCCCGTCCGCGGCGCAGGCCGGGATCACCAGCCTGCTCGCCCACCCTCTGCGAAGCAATGGCAAAGGGGTGGGGGAAGCGCAGACGGTCGGCGTGCTGATCATGGTGGACAAGCATCCCTGCAAGGTCAGCGAGCAGCTCCTGCGCGGCGCCAGCCTGCTCGCCGAGATCGCGCGCACGTTGCTGGGTCAAGCGCAAGAAGCCAACGACGCCAAGGAACTCGCCACACAGCTCCAAACAGCACTCGACCGCCGGGCAGCGATCGAGCAGGCGACACGCACCCTCGCCGAGTGACTGGGCTGCACCCCCACCTCCACGACCACAAATCAAAGAATAAATCGAATCGCAGCAAAGAGAACCGCAGCAAAGAGAACCGCAGCGGCAGCGCGGTTTTGGCGGCTCGATGCCGCCAAAACCGCACAGCGCCACCAAAACCACGGCCGGCAACAAGCGAAAAGGGAGCGGCCAAGTGGAAAGGGGTCGCGTTGCGTCGGCTGGAGCGACCTAAAAGGATCTTCGCGAGCGGAAGACGACGCAACGCGACCCCGGGTGGAAGGGCAACACGACCCCCGGCGAAAGGCAACACCACCCCGGGTGGAAGGGCTACACGACCCCGGGGGGTTGAAAACCCTGGACGAAGGGCTGAGACGACGGCCGTAGTCGTCTCCTCTTCCATCATCAAAAGCACCCCGAGCGCCTCACCACTGGCGCGCGTCAGAGCGCGGCAGCGTACGTGGCAGCGGAACTCTTGGCCCTTCCGGTTGTGCGCGGCGAGCACAAGGTCGTGAGCCTTGAGCGTGCCTGCCAGGCAGGCGTGCACCGGGCTGGCGAGACGCTCGACGGGGAGACCGATGTCGAAGGAGAGCATGTGCGCGCCGATCGCATCCTCTGGGCGCACGCCCCAGAGGTATTCGCTCGCTGCGTTCCACACCTGGACCCGCAGGTCGCGGTCCACGACGACGATGCCGCCGCCGAAGCTTTCGAGAATCGATTCGAGGAACGCGTTGACCTCGTCGAGCTCGCCTGCCTGCCAGCGCAGTGCCTCATTCGTCACCTGGAACTCGTCGTTGGTCGACTGCAGCTCCTCGTTCATCGATTCGAGCTCCTCGTTGGTCGTCTCCAGCTCCTCAACCGTGGACTGGAGCTCCTCGTTGGTCGTCTCCAGCTCCTCAACCGTGGACTGGAGCTCCTCGTTGGTCGTCTCCAGCTCCTCGTTGGTGGACTGGATCTCCTCGTACGCGCTCTCCAGCTCAGCGTTGGCGTGCTCGAGCTCGTCCTGAAGCTTGCGAGACGAGGTGATGTCAACGAACGTGATGGCGATGGCGACAATGGCACCTGGGCCGTTGCGGATCGGTGCCAGCTCGACGTCCAGGCGCTTAGGCCCTTCCTCCCGACCCGGCCAGCTCACGTCGCGCAGGTGCAGGGACGCGCCTGTCTGCCGGACATGCTCGATGGAGGAGCGCAGCACGGCCGGCCGGCAGGACAGCTCGAGGCTCTGAAACGGCCTGCCGACGTCGTTCGGGTTGAGGCCGAACCAGCTGCGCGCTTTCGCGCTCGCGAGGAAGCCCTGCGCGTCGATGGTCACCTGCGCCAATGGGTTCGCGTCGAGCACCAGCTCGACCAGCTGGTCGGGCTTCTTCTGGTCACCGTCCTGCCCGTACTGATCAGCATGCGACATCATCAGCAGCCGCTCGCGGAGGTTGGAGCACGGAACCTTCGCGAACACCCGACGCTTGAGGTCGTCAAGCGCGAACAGCTCGGGGTGTCCGAGCAGCATCTCGACCTTGCCGAGGAACAGGTAGCCGGTGTCGCGCAGCGCGAAGTGGAAGCGGGCGAGGATGCGCGCCTGCGTCTCCGTGTTGAAGTACATCGACGTGTTCCGGCAGACCAGCAGGTCGATCCGCGAGATCGGCGCGTCTTGGACGAGGCCGTGGCGCCCGAAGATGATCTGGCGGCGCAGGTCCTTGCGGAACGCGAGCGGGTGGCCGTTGGCGGGCTCGAAGTAGCGTTTGACCAGGCGCTCGTCGAGGCCCTCCAGCTGCTTCGTCGTGAACGCCGCCTGGCGGGGCGGCATTGAGCGCGTCTACGTCGACGTCCGTGGCGTAGATCTTCACGCGCTCCCGGAACCCCTGGACGCCGAGCTGCTCCGCCAGCACGATCGCCGCCGTATACGTCTCCTCGCCGGAGGCGCAGCCCGCGGTCCATACCCTGATCGGCTCGTGGGCGTCCTTGCCTGCCAGGATGCGCGGCACGATCTTGCTGCCCACATACTCCCAGGCCTCGGTATCCCGGAAGAAGCGCGTGACGTTGATCAGGATCGTATTGAACAGCATGATGAATTCGTCAGCATTGGTCTCCAGGCAGTCCTGGTACGCCGCGAAGCCGTCGATCCCGATCATCTGCATCCGCCGCTGCACCCGGCGCATCAGGCTGGGGCGTTTGCAGCCCGTGAAGTCGAACCCTCGGACGCGCTTCAGGTAGTTGAGCAGCACCTCGAAGTGTGGGTCATATTCGCTCCCAGCCATCGGTTCGCACCGTCCTTCGCCAGCTGAGTGGTGCGGCCTCGGTCTCGGTGATCAGCCGCCGGATCGAGCGGCCCGCCAGCGGACGCGCCCACGACGATGATCGATGGGCTGGACATGGTGTGAGCCGTCCTTCCTGGCTCCATGTGAGGCCACCAGTCTCCACCTTTCCCCCTGGGGGGCCACGATCATTTCCCCCGCGCCCCATGCACGCTGGCGAACACAGCGGCGCAACGAGGAGAGCTTGCGCACGGAACCGCCAGCCAGCCAGACAGCCCGCTCGCGGTGGAGCCCGTCCAAGATCCCGACACCGCCCACCAGCCCGGGACGCCGAGCAAACTCATGCAACAGTCTGCTTTCCAGCCGGAAGCGCCACCGATCGGACTCAGACCGCGCAGCCATGCGTGATGGTGGGCTGTCGTAGGTGGTACAGAACAGCAACGTTATCGGTGCCTCAAGCCCTTATCTGGCGAGCGCTCTCCCGTCTCTCGTTCTCAGGCTCTTTGGATCGCCAACTCCTGGGCGATCGCTGAGCGATCCGTCAGCGCCCCGTCTGACAGCAACTCGGGGCCGTGCTCTCGCAGCACACCGAAGCCGAGGACACGCTTGTCTGGCTCACCCCGGATGGTTCGGTACTCCTCCAGCACCGGGCGCAGGATCAAGGTTTCGCCTGCCAGGCTCATCACCGCGTGCCGATGGAGAGCCGCAGCCGATGACAGCAGGTCGTGCCTGCTGAATCGCCTCGACCAGCCTGTATGGGGTGTGTCGCACATCCGAGAGGTACGTCACCTCGATGTGGTCGCCGAAGATGCGACGAAGCTCGGCCTCTCGTTTCTCTCGCACCACCGTCGGCGGAGCGCCGCTGGGCGTGATGTGGACGATTCGCAGCGGCGTCACCTCGTGCGGGGGTAGCGGCGCTTCAGCTCTTCGAGTTCGCCCGCCCTGGCAACAAGCTCCCACACCATCGCCTCGCGGTAGGGCTCTCCACTGTCGTGCTGGGCCTCCAGCGACTCGAAGATTTGAACCACCGAGTAGTCCTGGTACGGGCGCTCGGGGTCAGCGGTGATGCCCAGAGTGTCGATTGCTGTGGTCGGGGTTCTCATGGCCATCAAGCTAGAGCATGAGTGCCTCCTGGCCAAAGCACCGGCCGCGCGTGTGCCCGCCCGGGGCGGTACGGCGGGGTGGCGCCACTCAAGACCCGAGCCTCGAGTCGGTTTTCAGCAGGCCGGTGACGACGTTGGTCAGGACCCAGCCGGCGCCGATGCTGCCCCAGAACCAGGCCAGGTAGGCCCGCCCCACGGCTGAGTGGCGTCGGGGATCCAGAACTCCTGCTGGCGCCGGGCGCGCTGCTTGGCGATGGCGACCGGTCCACGCCTCCTGCTCCTGGCCGGCCCCACGGGAGACGGCGGCCAACTGCTCGTATTTCCGCAGCGAGCAGCCGTCGGGATCACGCGCCAGCCAATCCAGGCGCTGCTCGACGGTGACTTCCGGTGGCCCGGATCGTGTCGTAGACGAACCCGTCGAGCCGCAACGCCGCCGGCCAGGCCCTCTGTGCAGTCGACCAGCACCCCCCACTCGTGCGTGTCTCAGGTCAACCACACCCTCCGGAACCCGCGCGGGGCGCAGAAAGAAGACCCCGACGCTCATCCCCCGCCCGTCCAGCGCATAGCCCTCAGGATTGGCGAAGGCGCCGCCGCAGCAGTCCAGTTGGCCGGCGATGTGGGCGCCGACCAGGTTGACTTCACCACGGTACGGAAGCCGCCGCAGCAGATCTGTCTCATCTGCTCTCCTCGGGGTGGATGGTGCCCTCGACGGCGCCGAAGCCGATGCGGGGATGGCCGTCCCGCGAGCACCAGCCGCGCAGCGTCACCAGGTCGCCGTCCTCCAGGAAGGCGCGGCGCTCCCCGTTCGGCAGCGTCAGCGGGCGCTGGCCGTTCCACGTCGCCTCCAAGAGGCACCCCGCCGACCCCGGCTCCGGCCCTGACACGGTGCCTGAGGCGTAGAGGTCGCCGGCGCGGACGGTTGCGCCGTTGCTGGTCGCGTGGGCCAACTGCTGGGCGGTGGACCAGTAGAGGTGGCGCAGGTTCGTGCGGCATACCACCAGCGGCGCGGCTCCGGTCGCGCGCATCCGAGCGGTGGACAGCGTGGCCTCCAAGTGCAGGTCAATCGCCCGATCCCCCGGCAGAGCCAGATACTCCAGCACGGGCGGATCCTGCGACGGTCCGGGGCAGCGGTAGGGCGCGAGCGCCTCCAGCGGCACGACCCAGGGTGAGATCGAGGTCGCGAACGACTTGCCGAGGAACGGCCCGAGCGGCCGGTACTCCCACGCCTGGATGTCCCGAGCGCTCCAGTCGTTGACGAGCACGAGCCCGAAGATGTGCGCCTCGGCGCGCTCGACCGGGATCGGGATGCCCAGCGAGGGGCCCGGGCCGGTCACGAAGCCCACCTCGACCTCGAAGTCGAGCTTGGCCGTCGGCCCGAACGCAATTCGATCCCCACGCCCCGCGGGCGCTGGCGCGCCCGCCGAACCCAGCCCCAACTGGCCGCGCGGCCGGCGGATCGGGGTGCCGCTGGGCACGACGGTGCCGGCGCGGCCGTGGTAGCCGATGGGCAGGTGGCGCCAGTTGGGCGGCAGCGGATCGGTGCCCGGCCGGAGGATGCGCCCAACAGTGGTGGCGTGCTCCAGGGACGAGTAGAAGTCGACGTAGTCGGCGACCTCGAGCGGCAGCCCCAACCGCGCCCGCGCCCGCGGCACGAGCGCCCGCTCGGCCAGGCCCGCCCGGTCGCGGATCTCGCGGCTCGCCCATGACAGCAGCTCGGTCAGCCGCGCCCGCAGCGCGGTCCAGGCCGGCTGACCCCGCGCGAGCAGTGGGTTCAAGGACGGGGCGCCGCACAGGGCAGCGGAGCCCTCGACCGCCGCGTCGAGGAGGCCCTCAGCCGCGATCGCGGCGAGGTCCAGGATCCGGTCCCCGATCGCCACGCCGACGCGCGGGCGCTCACCGCGCCGGGCGAAGACGCCGTAGGGCAGGTTGGCGAGCGGGAAGTCGCTGCTGGGCGGGACCGGCACCCACGAGGCGGCTTCCCCGTCACGCCTGTGGCTCATTCGGCATCCTCAGCACTATCATGCACTCGTGAGTCCTGTTAAGATCGTCGTCATCATCATCTGCGTATTCCTGGTGTTTTTTATGTTCAGCGCGCCAGCGGATGCCGCGGTGATGGTCAAGGAAACCGCGCGGCTTGCTTGGAGCCTGTTGTCGGGCGCCGCAACCGCGCTCCAAACTTTCGTGACTGAGTTGATCAGATGACACCCACCAGCCGGTACCTGATCGCCGCCGAGCAGCTCCAGTTGGAGACGCGGCGCCACTACACCTTGCTGCTCCGCCCGGGGCTGTGGGCGCTGGGCGGCATAGCGGTCGCGTCCCTGCTCAGCCTTGTGCTGGGATCGTCCGGGTTCAGCGCCCTCGTGTGGGGGCTCATCGCGGGGCCGTTCCTGCTGCACCTGGCGTGGAAGGCCATCGGTTGGGCGGTCGATCAGATCGTCGTGACCGACAGGCGGATCTTCGAGGTCTCCGGCATTCTCTCTCGCAAGGTCGCGATGATGCCGCTGAACCGGATCACCGACCTCACCTACAACCAGTCGCTGCTCGGGCGGATGCTCGGCTACGGGGAGCTCATTCTGGAGTCCGCCGGCCAGGACCAGGCGCTCAACAAGATCACGCATCTCTCGCATCCGGACGACATCTACAGGCTGGTCACCCGCCTGTCGCTGAAGTAGCCGGCGGCCGGGCGCGGGCCACTACACTCCGGCGCCATGGTGCCGCACGCCGATACCGATCTTCTCAAAGACCTCAACGAGCAGCAGCGCGCCGCCGTGCTGCACGAGGGCGGGCCGCTGCTCGTCGTAGCCGGGGCGGGGTCGGGCAAGACCAGGGTGCTGACCCACCGGATCGCCCATCTGATCCATCACCGCGAGGTCTCGCCGTACGACATCCTCGCGATCACCTTCACCAACAAGGCCGCCGACGAGATGCGCGAGCGCGTGGGGCGGCTCGTCGGTGACCGGTTCGTCGGGATCCACCGAGAGAAGGACGGCAGCGTCCGCGTGCGCCGCTGGGCCGGGATGTGGGTGGCGACCTTCCACTCGGCCTGCGCGCGGCTGCTGCGGTTGGAGGCCGAGCGCCTCGGCTACGACCCGCGCTTCACGATCTACGACGCGGCCGACTCGACCCGGCTGGTCGGACTCTGCATCACCGACCTGGGCATCGACCCGAAGAAGGTCACGCCGCGCGGCGCCGCCGTCATGATCTCCCGGGCCAAGAACGAGCTGGTCGACTTCGACACGTTCGCGCTGCGCGCGCGCGCTGGGGACGGCACGTGGTACGACCAGCAGGTCGCCCAGATCTACCGCACCTACCAGGGCCGCCTCCACAGAGCCAGCGCGTTCGACTTCGACGACCTGCTCGTCAAGACCGTCGAGCTGTTCCTGCTGTACGACGACGTTCTGGACGCGTGGCGCAACCGCTTCCGCCACGTCCTGGTCGACGAGTGGCAGGACACGAACCACGCCCAGTACGAGCTGGTGCGCCTGCTCGCCGCCGAGCATCGCAACCTGTGCGTGGTCGGCGACAGCGATCAGTGCCTGCCGCCGGGCACCTCAGTGCGCACACCGGACGGCGAGGTGCCGATCGAGGCCGTCGCCGTGGGCCACGAGGTGTTGGGGACCGCGGGCCATGCGGCGCTGCGCCCTGGCCGTGTCACGGCCGTGATGCCGGGCCGTTACGTCGGGCCGCTGTGGACGATCCGCGCTGGCGGGCGTGTCCTGCGCGGCACGCCCCACCACGTCGTGCCCGCGCGGTGGGGCGAGGCGCGGGGCCGCTGGATCGTCCATCTGGCCGCGCGACCCGACAGCTGGCGGGTCGGGGTCTGCCAGGGGCTGCCGCCTCTCGGCGAGCGGGGGTGGGTGCTGCGGTCCTGCGAGACCGAGGAGCGGGCGCGGCTGTGGGCGGCGTGCCTGGAGACGGCGTACCCGCTGGACAGCGAGTGTGACGCAAAGGAGTTGATGCGCGACCTCTGCCTGCACCCCGACTTTCCGCACTGCCGGCCGGACGGGCCGGTCACGACGCTGGAGATGTTCGGTGCTGGTGGCGCGCACCGGGCGGGGGCGTCGGCCTACGCCGACTACCGTGACGCGGTCGCCGCCGCCCGCGCGACTGGCCTGGACTTACGCCGCCGGGCGCGCATCGACGGGCAGGAATGGGAGCTGCTCCCGCTGGCGCACCTGCATCCGGGGATGCAGGTCCTGCTCGATCGGGACGGTGTCCTGCGCGCCCGCGACATCGACGCCGTCGAGCAGCACGACTACGACGGGCCGGTCTACGACCTCCAAGTCGATCCCGTCCACACCTATGTCGCGAACGGGATGCTGGTCCACAACAGCATCTATCGGTTCCGGGGCGCGGACATCCGGAACATCCTGGACTTCGGGAGCGACTTTCCGGACGCGACGCGGATCACCCTCGACCGCAACTACCGCTCGACGCAGACGATCCTGGACGCGGCGAACGCCGTGATCGCGCACAACACGCAGCGCCTGCCCAAGAACCTGTGGACCGACGCCGGGCGAGGCGATCCGATCGTGCGGTACAAGGCCGAGAGCGAGCACGACGAGGCCGCGTTCGTCGCGGAGGAGCTGGACCGCCTGCGCGACCGGCACGGCATCCGGCCGGGCGACTGCGCGGTCTTCTACCGCACCAACGCCCAGTCGCGCGTGCTGGAGGAGGTGCTGGTCCGGCTCGGCACCGCCTACCAGATCATCGGCGGGACCCGCTTCTACGAGCGCGCCGAGGTCAAGGACCTGCTCGCCTACCTTCGCGCGCTCGTCAATCCCGCCGATGACGTCTCGGTCAAGCGTGTCGTCAACGTCCCCCGCCGCGGCATCGGCGCCCGGACCGAGGCCGCGCTCGACCTGTTCGCGGGCCGGGAGCGGATCACGTTCTTGGAAGCATGCCGCCGGGCGGGGGAGAACTCCCAGCTGTCGGGCAGGGCGGCGGCGGCGGTCGGCGGGTTCGTCGAGCTGCTCGACGGCCTGCGGGCCACCATCGACGCGGGCGAGGACGGCGGAGCCGCCGATGGGCGGGGATCTGCGGGTGAGGGCGGCGGAGCCGCCGATGGGCGGGGAGCCGCGGGCGAGGACGGCGGAGCCGCCGGTGGGCGGGGATCCGCAGGCGAGGACGGCGGAGCCGCCGGTGAGCGGGGATCCGCGGGTGAGGGCGGCGGAGCCGCCGGTGAGCGGGGATCGGATGGGCGGCTGTCGCTGCGCGAGATCGTCGAGCTGGTGTGGACCCGGACGGGCTACCTGAAGGAGTTGGAGGCCGAGCGCACCGTCGAGGCGCTCGGCCGGGTTGAGAACGTCCGCGAGTTGGCGGGCGTCGCCGAGGAGTTCGCGACCCGCCAGCCCGACGCGACCCTGCCTGAGCTGCTCGAGTCGATCGCCCTGGTCAATGAGCAGGACGGCCTGGGCAGCGAGGCGTCCAGGCTGACGCTGATGACGATGCACAACGCGAAAGGCCTGGAGTTCCCGGTCGTGTTCATCGTTGGGATGGAGGACTCGGTCTTCCCGCACTATCGGGCACTCGGGGACTCCGACGAGCTGGAGGAGGAGCGGCGGCTGTGCTACGTGGCGATCACCCGCGCCCAGCAGCGGCTCTACGTCACCAGCGCCTGGGGGCGCACCCTGTTCGGCACCACCAACGCCAACCCGCCGTCGCGGTTTTTGCGCGAGATCCCCGCCGAGCTGGTCGAGGACCGCTCCGGCGACCGCGGCGGTCCCGGTCGCCGCGCGCTGGCCCGGGCCGGGGTCCGCTCGGGGCACCACAGTGATACGGATGCTGACGAGGACGACGAATTGAGCGTGGGCGACCGCATCCGCCACCCCCGGTTCGGCGCGGGGGTCATCCTGGAGCTGTCCGGCAAGCCCGGCGCCGAGGAGGCGGTGATCCGCTTCGACGAGTCCGGCACCAAGCGCCTCGCCCTCGCCTACGCCCCCCTCATCCGATCCCAGGCCTGGTGATGCTGGAACTGCTCATTCGCCCGGAGCCTCGCAGAGCGTTTTCAGGCGGGTGAGGGAGGCCTGGAAGAGCCGGGACACGAGGGGAGCGACGACGACGCTGGTGACGGCGTCGCCGAGGGAGCCGAGGGGCGCCCTGACCTCCTCCCACCAGACGAACCGAGTCCCGGTCGGGATGGGCTCCAGGTCGAAGGCGCCGTAGCCGCGGATCAGCCTGCCCAGGTGCCGCACGCCGATGCTCCGGTGCTGTCGCCATTCGGTCGTGATCATGTCGTCGGCGATCACCAGCGGGGGCCGCAGCCCGGTCAGGCAGCGCAGCCGCACGTCCGGGCCATGCCGGTGCGGGCTGAGGACGGTGACGCTGCGGGCGTCGACCATCCACCGGGGTTGGCTCTCCCAGTCGACCAGCACGTCCCACACCCGCTCAACTGGGGCGCTGATGTCCACGCTCGCTTCGATCCTTGCCACCCCGCAACGGTAGCGCGTCGGATAGCCTGCACTCATGTTCATCGACTTGAACGGTGCCAAGCACCACTACGTCAGCAAGGGTGAGGGGCCGCCGGTCGTGCTGGTCCACGGGCTGGGGGGCAGCCTGCACGTGTGGTACGCGGTGATGGAGAGCCTGTCGCTGCACCACCACGTCGTCGCGCTGGACCTGCGGGGATCGGGACGCAGCGAGGCGGGCAGGGGCGCCCCGACGGTCTCGGGCTGGGCGCAGGACGTGGCCGCGCTGATCGGCGCGCTGGAGCTGCCCGCGGTCACGCTGGTCGGACACTCGCTCGGCACGCTGATCGCCCAGCAGACCGCCCTGGACCAGCCGGACGCGATCGACAACCTCGTGCTGGTCGGCGGCATCTCGTGGTTCGAGCCGCCCGCGAAAGAGCTGTACCTCAAGCGAGCCGAGCTGGTCGAGGGCGAGGGGCTGGACGCGCTCGTCGACGATTGGCTGCTGGGCGCGATCGCGCCGCGGAACCGGGCCACGAACCCGCAGCTCGTCGGGCTGCTGCGCGACCTGTTTCTGCGCAATCACCCAGGCTCATACGCGAATGCCTGCCGCGCGCTGGCGAACGCCCCGTCGATCCGGCGCGAGGACATCGGCCAGCCGACGCTGCTCGTCGTCGGGGACCACGACCGCTCGGCCCCGATCGCAATGACTGAGGAGCTGCACCGTGAGATCCCCGTCTCTCGCGTCCGGGTGCTCGCGAACGCCGCTCATTGGCTGCCCTTGGAGCAGCCCGACGAGCTGACCGCGGCCATCCTGGAGTTCCTCACCTGAGCAGACGCTCGGCGGCGCCGCGCGCCGCGGTCTGCGGTCCGCCCATATGAAATGACACTCTCGGTATGAACGAGCGAGTGACGGTATCGCTGCCCGAGGATGTGCGGCACACCACCCAGCGCATCGCGGATGAGCTGGGCCTGTCGTTCTCCGCGGTCGTCGCCCAGGCGCTGGGTGGCTGGCTGCGTGGCCGGCTGGTCGACGCCTGGCTCGCCGAGCACGAGGCGGCTCACGGCGCCTTCAGCGAGGACGAGCTGCGCGCGCTGGCCGCCGAGGCCGGCGTTCCGCACCTGCCACGCTCGACGCCCGGATGGGATGAGGAGCCCTGAATCTGGTCCTCGATGTCGGGGCGCTCATTGCGATGACCGCGACGCTGCGGGCAGTGCGTGGACAGGTGCCCACGATTGAGCTGCGGGAAACCGTCAGATCTGACGGTTTCCCGCAG
>JBOGEA010000031.1:0-24685 GCA_050743205.1 Egibacteraceae bacterium
CTAAAAGGGTGAAGCGCTGAGCGGAACCCGACGAGGCGCGACCCCCTTACGACAGTTCTCAAACACGCTCTAGGTTCTGCGCATGTGAGATCAGGCTGCGGGGTCACGCAGCACGAGCTCTGCGCTGTCGGGCTCGCCGGTGGCGGTGAACGTCAAGGTCAACCCGCGGCCCAGCGCAACTGCCAGCCGCAGCAGGGTGTCCAGCCGCTGCGCACCGCCGCCGCCCTCCAGCCGAGAGATCGCCGCTTGCGTCGTGCCCATGCGCTCAGCCAGCTGCGCTTGGGTCAGCCCTGCCGCCATGCGCAGGTCGTAAACGATCTGGCCCAGCGCGAGATCCCGGCCCGCCTCGTCGTAACGCGCACGCCGTTCGGGGGTGCTGTTCACCCCCGCCCGCGCCTTGATCTCTTTCCAGCTTGTGTGCTCTGTCATCGCCTTCGTCCCTGTCGTCTACTCACCGTGCGCAGCGGCACAGCGGCTCAGCTCTGTCCGTGCGCGGGCGACCTCGCGGCGTTCGTTCTGACGCTGTTTATGGAACGTCGTCAGCAGCACGATCCGGCCGTCGCGCGCGAAGCGGTAGGTGATGCGCCGCTGCTCGTCACGCAAGTTGATCCGCAGCTCGAACAACCCGTCGCCGAGCGCCCGGCTGTGTGGCATTCGCAGTTGCTCGCCGCGCTCGCCCAACTGGTCGACGACCTTGGCGACCTGATCTTGAGCCGTCTCGTGCAGCGCAACGAACCACTCCCGGACTTCGTCGTGAACCTCGACCTCTCGGATACTCGCCATGCAGCAGTATGTCGATACGGCAATGGTATTGCAATGCCGGTATGGCTTGTGAGGTGGGGATCTCGCTGCGGCAGCGCCTGACCCGGCCGTGCGGGCGCTGGGCGAGGCCAAGGCGTCCGACCGCCCCCGCACGGTCGCGGATCTGGAGCGCCTCGGTCACGTCCGGGGGCTGTTGACGGCGCGCGGCGTCGACGCGGGCGGCGCCCGGCTGCCGCTGTTCGGGCGGCGCGGGTTCGACCGGCGGCTGCGCGACGCGGGCGGCGCTCGGCTGTTGCTGTTCGGGCGTCGCGGGTTCGACCGGAGGCTGCGCGACGCGGGCGGCGCTCGGCTGCTGCTGTTCGGGCGGCGCGGGTTCGACCGGAGGCTGCGCGACGCCGCCCGCCAGCGGCCCGACGTGGCGCTCGTCGATGTCGACCGGCTCTACCGGGGCGGCTGAGGCGCGTGCTATCGGCGGACGCCGAGGGCGTTGGCGGGGTCGAGTTGGAGCTGGAAGGCGCGGCAGCGGTCGGCCTCATCGCCCTCGTCGATGGCGACAGCGGCGCGCATGAGGGCGTGGACGCCGCGGAGGAACCCGCGGTTGGGCTCATGAGACCAGGGCACGGGGCCGTCGCCGCCCCAGCCGGCTCTGCGGATGCGGTCCAGGCCCCGGTGGTAGCCGGTCCGGGCGAACGCGTAGGCCGCGACCGGGTCGCCGGCGTCCAGCGCCTGCTCGGCCAGGCGCGCCCACCCGTCGAGGAACGCCGGGTGCGCGGCGACGACCGCCCGCATTGCGGCCTCGTCGGCCTGCTCCAGGGCTTGGGCCAACCCGGCGGTGGCGGACTCGGGCTCGGGGTCGAGCAGGGTCTCTTTCACGCCGTGCAGCGGCAGTTGGCTCATCGGCCCAGCAGGTAGGCGACCGGGACGGCGAAGCCGGGCAGGAGCGGAGAGGTCAGGATGTCGCCGCGTTTGAGGATGATCGGGTCACCATACGCGCCATCCGCGAGCCGGTAGACGCGGATGGTGTCGTTGCCGAGGTCGGCATACCAGTACTCGGGGACGCCAAAGCGCTCGTAGAGGGCGAGTTTGCGGCCGAGGTCGGTGCGGCGGCTGGAGGGGGAGGAGACCTCGACGACGATGTCGGGCGCGCCGCGAAGGCAGTTCTCTTCGATGCGGTGCAGGTGCTCCGGGAGGATGTAGAGCACGTCGGGCTGAATGACGGTCTCGTGGTCGAAGTAGACGTCGAACGGCGCGCAGTAGACCCTGCCCCCATGCTTCTGTTCGTAAAGACCCAGCGCTATCGTGAGCACGACGACGACGTCCTGGTGCGGGGCTGTGGGCGACGGGCTCACGATGAGCTCTCCGTCGATGAGTTCGCGGCGGAGCAGGTCGTCGGGGAAGGCCGCCAGGTCGTCGTAGGTGAGGCCGGTGACGTGAGCTTGGGATGCCATAGGTGTTCCTCCCTGTTCATGCCCAGACGGTAACCGAGATGGCGTCCACCATCCTGCAAGCTCGACTCGGAGATCTCGGAGGGGCTGACGTGCAGCTTTCCGCCGGATGTGACGGAAAGCTGTACATCAGGCTGGCGATGCGGCAGTTGGACTGCGGTTTTCCGCCGGATTCGGCGGAAAACCGCGTGGTTGGCGCGGCCGGGCGCACCCCCCGGCGCGTTGGCTACTCGCGCTTGCGGGCACCGGTGAGGTAGCCGCTGCGCTCGCCGAGCATGAGGAGGCCGACGGCCGCGACGACTGACAGGACGAACCCGAGGAAGTCCAGCTCCCAGATGCTGCCCGTCCCGAGCAGAAAGGCGATCGTGCCGCCGATCAATGAGCCGACGGCGCCGAGGAGCAGGGTCATTGGGAGGCTCAGGCGCTGCTTGCCTGGCAGCAGCATCCGCCCAAGCGCTCCGATGATGAGACCAGCAATGAGGAATCCGATCATGGCTCCACGCTAGCATCGGGCGATGGCGACGCCGGTGCACTGGGCCACGGCCGATGCCATGGTGCGGACGTCCGCGGACGCGTCAGGTGGCGACGAGCGGCAGGAGGCGGGGGGCGCCGTCGCTGGGGGGCAGGAGGTCGGCCGGCCAGCGCTTGCGGGATTTGACGGAGAGGCGGTCGAGCAGGCGCATCGCGACTGGGTCGTCCTCGCCGGGCTTGGCCTCGATGAGGCCCTCGTCGAGCATGCCCCGCAGCCAGTCCTCGCCCCGCTGGGTCCGCACGAGCGTGAGGGTCCAGCCGTCGTCGGCGCCGATCCCGCCGGTGGAGATGTCGGCGTGCTCGGCGGCGAAGTCGGGGCAGGCCTTGCAGCCCTCGCGGGTGAACGGGTGCAGCTGCTTCAGCGGGATGTCGTGGTAGCCGCCGTCCCTGGTCCACACCATGAAACGGCCCTTGACATTGACCTTCGTCACGTCCGCGATGGCGATGCCGTGCTCGGACAGGACCTGCTCTTGGCCCTCATACGTGAAGGTCTTCGAGCACATCAGCCCGATGGTGAGGGCGATCTTCCGCTCGTATTTGCGCACGCCCCGCGCGGGCAGCGAGCCATTGATCGACGCCTGGCAGCTCATGCCGACCAGCGCGATGCTCCGCAGCTTGCGCTCCTCGGCCTCGCGCATCGCCAGCGGGTTGGCGCTGTAGGTGTAGCGGGACCCGGCGGTCCGCAGCACGCCCTCACGGTCGGTCACCAGCGCCGGCACGGCGTCGAACACCCGCTCGGTCGAGAAGTCGCTGGTCAGCGCGCCGTCGATGCGGCCGGTCTCCAGTCCCCAGATGAGCATGGCCGAGACGAGCCCGCCGTCCTGGCCGGCCTGCTGCACGCTGGCGTCGGTCGCGCGGACGAGCAGGACCGATCGCGTCACGCCGTAGACCTCGCCAGCGGTGCGGGTGCGGCCGAACAGGGCCTGGTCCAGCTCCGTCTCCCACGCGCGGAACCGTGGGCACGCCTTCGTGCAGATGTCGCAGCCGCGGTCGCCGTGGAAGCACTCGTCGATGCCCATCCCGTCCCCGATCTGCACCGGGCGATAGTCGGAGACCCGGTAGTCGAGGACATCTCGGGGGCAGGCCATGATGCACGCGGCGCAGCCCGTGCACAGGTTGGTCTGGACCACCTCGTGGAACAGCTCACGCCATTGGACAGTCCCCATGCGGGCGAGTCTACGTGCGCCGGTGAAGCGACGGTCGGGACGTGCGTTCAGGCGCGCCGCGGGCTCACCGCGTTGTGGCCAGCAGCCCGACCGCGGCGGCGGCGGATCCGGCGAGCAGGCTGCCGCCCGCGTTCCACAGCGCCGGCCCGCGGGCGCCGTCCTCGGTGAGGCGCACGGTCTGGTAGGCCCAGGTCGAGAACGTCGTGTACCCGCCGAGGAAGCCGGTGCCCAGGACCGCCCGGGGGACCTCGCCCAGCGCCAGGCCGGCCACCGCGCCCAGGACGAGTGAGCCGGTCACGTTGATCACGAAGGTGCTCCACGGGAAGGCGCCGCGGGCGCGGCTGGAGACGGCGGCGTCAACGACGTACCGCGCCACCGCGCCCAGGCGCCGGCGAGCATCACCCCGGCCACAGCCGCCGGCTCGCCGCGACGCCCAGCATGGCCGCGCCGGGCCCTGCGATCAGGGGTTCACCAGGGCGTAGGCCACCGCGAGCCCGGCACCGGCCCCCCGCGTCACCAGCTCCAGGCTGACCGTCGAGAACGTCGTGTAGGCCCCGAGGACGCCGGTGCACAGGAACGGCTGCCAGCCTTGCCAGCGCGGGCACCGCTTGGCGATCAGGGTCAGCGCCATCCCGAGCAGGAAGGCCCCGGACACGTTCACCGACAGCGTGGCCCAGGGGAACACGCCTGGCGCGGTCGGATACCGGGAGATGACCAGGTAGCGGGCTCCGGCTCCCAGCGCCCCGCCGGCCGCCACGGGGGTATAACGGCGGAGCACCGGAAACCGGAGCACACCCCGCTCAGCTGGTGACCGCGCACTGGCCGCGGTGCTGTCTGCGCGGCCCCTCGGCGGTCGGGCGGGGATCGAAGTCGAAGATCGCCGTGGGCAGGTACAGCGAGCAGCAGGCGTTGGGAATGTCCACGATCCCGCTGATGCGCCCCTCGATCGGCGCCGAGCCGAGCAGCAGGTAGGCCTGCTCCGGCGTGTAGCCCCAGGTCACGAGGTACGCGATCGCGTTCAGGCAGGCGCGGCGGTAGGCCTCGGTGGCGTTCAGGTAGTGGTTCGTGTTGGTGTCGTGGTCGACGGAGATGCCGATGAACGTGAGGAACTCGGTGTACAGCGGGTCCACGCGGCCGGGGATGAACACGGGGTTGGTCGTGATCCCGAACTTCTCCATGCCGCCTTTGATCAGGTCGACGCCCAGGTCGATGAAGCCGCCCATCTCGATCGCGCCGCAGAACGTGATCTCGCCGTCGCCCTGGCTGAAGTGCAGGTCGCCGCCGGACAGCTTCGCTCCCGGCACGTAGACCGGGTAGAACACGCGCGAGCCGCGGGTGAGGTTCTTGATGTCGTGGTTGCCGCCGTTCTCGCGGGCGGGCACCGTCCGAGCGCCCTCGCGGGCGACCTTGGCCAACTCTTGGCCGGTGAGGTTGCCGGCCAGGCACTCCTGGGCGAGGGGCGGCAGGGCCAGCGGGGGCACCCGGTCCGGGTCGGTGGCGATCAGCGCTCGCTCGCGCTGGTTCCACTTCGCGAGCAGCCCGGCGTCCGGCGCGGTGCCGAACAGGCCGGGGTGCGTGATGCCGGTGTAGCGGATGCCCGGCAGGTGCCGGGAGGTCGTGTCCTGGCCGTGGAAGTCCCAGACCGCTTTGATCGAGTCGGGGAACTGGTCGGTCAGGAACCCGCCGCCGTTGTCCCTGGCGAACACGCCGGTGTAGCCCCAGCCCTGGCCGGGGGCGGGCCCGACCTCCTGCGGCACGGGGCCGAGGTCGAGGATGTCGACGATCAGCAGGTCGCCCGGCTCAGCGCCTTTGACGCCGATCGGGCCGCTGAGCATGTGGCATTTGGCCAGGTTGACGTCGCGGACGTCGTTCGCGGAGTCGTTGTTGCCGATCTGCGCGTCGGTCCAGTCGCGGCATTCGACGCGGAACTCGTCGCCGGGGTTGACCTCGACGGCGATGGGGATGTCCGGATGCCAACGATTGTGGCCAGGCACCTTCTGCTGACCCATGGACAGGGATTGATCGACGCTGAACACGACCTCAGGCATGCGGTTCTCCTTCTCGTACGGTCACCACTTCGGGAGCGCGCGCCGCCGTGGATCCGGCGGCGGCACGGCCGGAACGCGGCTGGGCGGCAGCCGCGTGGTCACGTCGGGGCAGTCCCGTGACTTCTCCTGCGCGGCCAGCGCGTTGGCTGCCCCGGCCGGCGTGCGGGAGACCAGCGGCGCGGTGTAGAGCCGGGGCGCGCCGGCCGCGCAGCGCGGGCACGGCGCGGCCTTCGGGGCCGCCCCCATCGGCCGCTCGACGTCGAACGGGCCGCAGCTGCCGCAGCGATACGCGTAGATCGTCACGATCACCCTTTCCGGTCTGCCGCCACCGGGGGTGTGTCGGCCGAGCACCGGAAACCGGAGCCCAGCCGACACACCCCCCGTCTCGGAGTGCGGGATGCGAAAGCTCGGGGAGGTCTGTATCGGCGGTGTTTCGCGGCCGTGAACAGGCTGTTGCTCCCTCCGGGCGGGCGACTGCGGCCCGGGTCCCGCCACTGCGCTACATTGAAACCTGATCAGCCGTCTAGCCTGCGGGTATGGCTGACGTGGCGAAGGTGGCTGAGGCAGCAGTGGCGCTGGCGCCGGTCTGCGCGTTTCCGCGGTCTGGCGGCGGGCACCAGAGGGGCAGCGTGCGCACGATTCTCATCCGCATCGACCACCCGGCCGCCGACGGGTGGAGGCCGGGTGTGGCGCCGGACCTGGCCCAGGAGGCCGCGGCCGGGAGAGCGTACCCGATCCTGGTGGGCCAGGGGGATGGCTCCCAGCCGGGATGGCACGACAACGCCGAAGTGCGGGGCGCCGTCAGCGCGGCGGTCCTCCAGCGATGGCTTGAGGACAGACAGCGATGCGGGGGCCGCCCAGAGGACCTGCTCGCCGCGGGGCAGGAGCTGTTCGGCCTGCTGTCGTGCGCCTTCGACGGGGCGTCAGGGGATAGCCGCCCCAGGATCGTGCTCGACATACGCCCGCCCTCGCTGAGGGGCCTGCAGTGGGAGCTGCTGTGCGACGGCGCGAGGCGCTGGCTGTTCTGCGCCCACGCCTTCCCGGCGGTGCGGGCGGAGGTGCCGTTCATGGTCGAGGTGGACGTGCTGCGGGTTCCGATTCGGCTGCTCATCGTGGTCTGCACGCTCGATGACCTCACCCTGCAGGTCGAGGACGAGATCGACGCGATCTACGCGGGGCTTCGAATGGTGCCCTGCGCGTGGGACGTCGACGTCCTGTACCGCCCGCGGAAGGAGGAGCTCACGAGGCAGTACGGCGAGGTCCAGCCCCACGTCCTGCACTTCATCGGCCATGGCGTCGAGCGGGGCGGGGCGCTGGAGGTGGTACCGGAGAGGGCGAGCCCTGGACGCTGGACCACGAGTGGATCCAGAACGCCCTCGGGCACCTCCCCATGCCCCGCCTGGTGGTGCTGAACGCCTGCCGCATGCACGATGCGGGACAGCAGCGGGCGGCATCGGGGGTGATGGACGGGTTCCTGGGTCACAAGACCCCCGCGATCGTGTCGATGCGGGGCGACATCGGGACCGAGACGGCGCGCAAGTTCAGCGGCGGCTTCTACCGGCGGCTCGCGAGCGGGGACCCAGTGGATCTGGCGGTGGGCAGGGCCCGCCACGCGATCCACTTCAGCAGCGGGTTCCCAACCGGTGACTGGGCTCGGCCGATCCTCACCGTGCAGGCCGACCCCGACAGCGTGCTCAGGCTGGACCCGTCGTGCCCGAGGCCGGACGCGGTGCTGGCGAGGGCGGGCGTCGAATTCCAGGATGTGCGCTGGCTGGTCGACCGGTCAGAGGAGCGCCGGGCCGTGGCGCGGCTCATCGATCCCCCGAGCGCCCCCACGGGCGGCGACACGGGCGGCCCCGACGCGTCTACAGCGTCGAGGCCCTCCTCCCCAGCTCCCGCTGGGGGCCCCGGCCTGGTGCTCGTCGGCGGCGGGATGCAGGTCGGCAAGTCCACCCCTGATCAAGTCCTACGCGCTCACACACCACGGGCGCGGGCTCCCGTTCGTCTAGGTGACGCTGCCCCAGAATGGCAGCCTGAGCTGGATCGACTTCGTGGAGCACGTGGCCAGGGCGGCGATGGACTGGCTGGGACCGGAGGTCCGGCCGCTCTGCGACCAGTTCGTCGCCCAGACTCGTGGCATTGAGGCTGGGACCGTTCCCCCCGGCGCGATGCCCCCTCAGGCTCGGCCCGACAGCTCTGTCAGCCCGCAGCCGCAAGGCTACGAGGCGCCGCACCCGGGTGATGCGAGCGGGGCGCGCTACTGGCGCGCGGTCCCAATGCAGCCGGGCGAGGACTATCTCGCCGGGCTGACGCAGCGGTTCCGCGGTTCGTGGCGAACTTGGCTGAAGGAGCGCCGCTGCTGTTGGTCCTCGACCACGTGGGTTGCCTGGAGGACGTCCGTCATGTCTTCCAGCGGTGCGTCCTCGCGCCGGCGGCGCGGGGCGAGCTGTCGCCGGCGCGGCTTGTGGTCGTCGGCCGGTCCGGCGAGCTGGAGGTCGTCTCACCCGCGCTGGCGTACGGCAGCCCGCTGAACATCAGACCGTTCGAGAAGCGGCGCATGGCCCGTCTCGCCCGCGAGTACTGCACCCGCAAGTGGGACGAGACACGGTTCCAACATGAGCATGAGCGCGCGGGCTGGCCTATTTCTCGGGCTTCATCAAACACCTCACCGACGAGTGGACCAGAGGGCCGCAGGCAGGGGTAGACCCCACGGTGCTCCTCGACTGGGAGAACACCGCGGCACGATTCGCGAACTGGAGGCCGCCATGACCACCAAGTGGTCCCTGACGGAAATACGTTGCGCATCGAGGGCGGCCCTGCGCCCCGCTCGCAAGGCGCGCCGAGTGCGCATAGCCGGAGGTCCTATGTAAGCGAGGCGCAACGCCGCGAGCGCCGGGCGTGGGATGGCCGCCCGAATGCCAACGGATTTACGGAAGGGGCCACTATGGATGAGCTGGGCGCGGACGCCGTCGCCGTGCTGCCGGCCGCGCGGCGCGCAACGCTCGCGCGGTGCGCCCTGGTCAGCGGTTTCGACGAGGCCATGTATGAGGCCGTGCTCCGCGTCCCGGAGAGCCCGCGGCTCGTCGACCTCCTCAGGGCGCGGACCTTCGAGCCGCAGCCGGGCGTGCCCGGCGATTACCAGGTGGCGCTGAGCCTGAGGGAGGCCGCGTGGCGCTCGTGGTGGCCTGAGGGGGCGGACCAGAGCGGCGTCCCACAGGATCTGCGGGAGTTCGCGGCGGGCGTGGCCCGGTACTGCCAGGACACGCGGCGGCCGGTGGAGGCGCTGCGCGCGCTCGCCATTGCCGACGAGGAGGAGGCGGCCGGCTGGTTCGACCGGCTCTACCGGCAGCGCGACGCAGACCTCGACCTGGCCGGCTGCGCTGACCTGCTGGACGTGCTGTACGAGCTGTCCAGGCCTGAGCACGCGCCGCCGCTGGGCCCCGCGCTGGTCCCGCTGCGCAACGACCGGACACGCTATCTCAACGCCCGCTGCCACTGGCATGGCGCGCAGCTCGCGTCGTCGCGCTACCTGTCCCGTCCCGGGGTCGAGGCGCCCCTGCTCGACCTGCTGCGGGCCGAGCCGGCGACGCGGGCGCTGCGGCTGCACGGCTCCAGCGGCATGGGCAAGTCGAAGACCCTCCACTGGCTCATCGCGCACCGCTGCGTGCCGGAGCCGCGGCGGGTGCCGTGCGCGCTGATCGACCTCGGCGCCGTCGACCCGATCAACGCGACGAGGCACCCCTGGCTGGTGCTCCTCGAGATCGCCGGGCAGCTCAACGTGCAGATGGAGGGCGCCCCGTTCCAGGAGCTGCTGCGGCAGCACGGCGTGGCCCGCGAGCTGCTGAAGCCGACCCAAGAGGATCTTGCGCGGTCGGGGGCGGTGGCGGTCGACAGCGCGGCGGCGCCAGTGGAGGCCGAGGACGTCGTGTTCAGGTTCTTCTCCGCGCTCGTGGAGGACACGTCGCGCACGCCGGTGGTCGTGGCTGTCGACACGTTCGAGGACGCCGTGCTGAAAGGCACGGACCCGGCGGATATCGTGCGGCTGCTCACCGACCTGCACGACGCCTCGGCGCGCGTCCGGCTGATCCTGTCAGGCCGCCTGACCGGGGAGGAGGAGCGTTGCCTGCGCTGCGCGAGCGCCTGCCCGGCGCGGTCATGGCGGACGTGGGGCTGCCGGAGTTCAGCCCCGCCGAGGCCCGCGAGTACCTGACCAGGGTGCGGGGCATCGACAGCGCCACCCTGGTCGAGGCGGCCGTCAGGAGGGCGGCCGGGCTTCCCTGGCGGCTCGCGCTGTTCGCCGACTACCTTAGGCCATTACGACGACATGCCGCCGCCGGACGCGGTCTGAGACGATCTCCTCCGGTACGCCGCCAGTGTCTCGTCGTGGGTCCAGCCGGCGCCGGGCGACCCCGACACGGTGATCCTGCACCCGTCCGTCGTCGCGCCGCTGCGGCAGCTGCTCGCCCAGCAGCCGGTGCACGCCCTGCTGCACGAGGACGCGGCCCGATACTACGAGGAGCTGGCGCGCTGGGATTCCGGCCGCTGGCTGGCGTGGACCAGGGAGGCGCTGTACCACCGCTTCCAGGCCGGCGGCGCAGACGACATCGGCACCGCCTGGCGCGCCGCCGTGGCTGAGGCGCACGCCGCTCACCGCTCGGACTGGGCGGCGAAGTTCGCCGAGGAGATCCTCGACCCCGAATACGCCATCGGCCAGGGGTAGCTGCGAGCGGAGGCCCTGGTCGAGCGCGCGTGGGGCGCGGCGCGGTACGCGCGTGGCGAGCTGCTCCCCGGCGCCGACGGGCGCTGGAGCGTCGTGGAGCAGAGCCTCGACGAGGCTTGGGATCTGTGTGCTGGCAGCCCTGGCCCCGGCTTGCCGGAGACCCGGTGGCGGGTCGCGCGGGCGGCGCTGCACCTGGCGTGGGCTGAGCCCGAGCTGGCCGTCCAGGTCATCCAACCGGTCACCGACTCGGCGGAGGTGTCCGCCGACCGCTGCAGCGCGCTGATGCTGCGCTCTGAGGCGCTGCGCGCGCTCGAGCGGCACGACGCATCAACGGCGGCGCTGCTATCGGCCAGGCAGCTGGCGCGCCTGCTCGGTGACGTCCAGACCCTGGCGCGCATCGCGTTGATGCTCTGTGACGACGCCGTCTCCCGCGGGCGCTTCGACGAGGCGTGTGACTGGGCCCGCACCGCCGCGAACGACGGTCCCACCGGCGAGCTGCTCGGCCGCATCGAGATCGCGCGGGCGGCGCTGATGCTGCGCCTGGGGTGTCCCGCCACCGCGGCCCTGCTGGCCGATGTTTCCCGCCAAGGCGGACCGGTGGGTCGAGTACGCGGTCCTGCGCGCCGAAGCGCTGCTGGCAGCCGGTCGTCCCTCGGCGGCCATGCGGCTGTGCACGCAGGCGCTGGGGGAGACAAGCCCGCGGCGTGACCATGGCGCAGCCCTTCTGGCGCTGCGCGCTCGGGCGGCCGGGGAGCTGCTCGTGACCGACAAGGCGCGCGACAGCCTCATGCTCGCCAGGGGCCTGTACTCGCGCCTCAAGGACCACGAGCGCGCGGCGCTGTGCTCGGTTGAGGCCGCCCGCGTGCACCTGCGCGCCGTCGGCAATCTCACGAGGGCGCAGCAGTACCTCGACGAGGCCATGGGCCTGACCGTGGACGACGGCGGCGAGGCGTGGACGCGCCGCCTGCTGCTGCGCGCCGAGCTGGATCACCGCCTCGGCGTCGCCGATGCCGCCGAGACCTGCCTGCATGCGCTGCGGACGCTCGAGGCCCGGCCCACCGACCCCGCCCTCGCCGCCGCTGCCGCCATCGCCGGGCTCGCCACTGGCGGCCGGCATGCCGATGTGTTCTCTCAGGCGCTGCTCACCGTGCTGCGCTCGGTGACGCCGGCGTCCGCGCGCCTTGCCCTGCTCAGCGACCTCGCCCTCTGCGCCGAGCCGCTGGACGTGGCGGGTGACCTGCTCGACCTGGTGGTCCCCTACGACGTCCCGTCCAGCCCCGAGTCGGCGGCGGACGCGGCTTGGCTCGCGCTGCACGAGGCGGAGCTGCGCCGCCTGGCCGGCCAGCCCGCCCAGGCCGCCGGCATCGCGACCCGCGCGGCGGCCCAGCTAGCGCGGGCCGACCCCCACGTCTGGTGGCGCTGGCTGCAGCTCATGGAGCGGATCGGCCCCGCCGCCCGCGACGAGCCGGTGCCCCCGGCCGGCGATCCGCGGGCCACGCCGCTGCTGCGGGCCGCCCAGGAGATCGTCCTCGCGACGCGGAGGATGGGCATCGACCCGCCGGTGCCCCCGGCCGGCGATCCGCGGGCCACGCCGCTGCTGCGGGCCGCCCAGGAGATCGTCCTCGCGACGCGGAGGATGGGCATCGACCCGCCGGAGGTCGCGGCCGGCCGCCTCGAGCGCGCCGAGGCGCTTCTGGAGGAGGTCACGATCAGCGCCACCCGCTGGCAGGCGCTGCTCCACGTCGCGTGGAGCCGGCTCGACGCTGCCCGAGGAGACGCTGTGCAGGCGCAGCTGCGGGCGCGGATGGCCGCCGCCGCCTACGGGGAGCTGGGCGACGAAACCGCGGGGGCGGGGATCGCGCCAGAGATCGTCCCGCCCCGTCACCCCGCCGAGCCGGGTTGGCCACAACTGGACCTGCATGTCGCTGCGGCGCCGGATCAGGGGCTGTCCATCAGCGCGGACGGCCGCCCGCTCGACCGCCTGCCGCATGACGCGCCGCTGTGCGACGCGCTCATCCAGGCCCGCCGCATCATGTCGAACACGCCGCTGGTCCGCTACCTGGTCGACGACGTGGTGGTCCCGCTGCGGCTGCCGCGGCTCGACGAGCTGCTCGCCCGCAGCCAGCCCGGTCCGCTGGACCTCCGCCTCACGTTCGCGTCGCGGCTGCTCGCGCGGCTGCCGTGGGAGCTGCTGCGGACGCCCCGCGGGCCTCTCTGGGCGGACGACCGCGTCCGCTTCCTCTACCGGGCGCCCGCCCAGCCGCAGGCCGACCGCGTGCAGACGCGGGCGCTGCAGCGCGCTTTGATGCGGATCGGGTTCGATCCGGGCGATGCCGACGGGCTGCTCGGGCCCGACACAGAATCGGCGATCAAGGCGTTTCAGCACTCGGTGGGCAGGAGCGTGGACGGCTTCGCGGGCCCGCACACGTGGAAGGCGCTGCGCGAGCGGCTGCTCGCACAGCGCACGGATCGCAGCCCGCACGTGCTCGTCCTGCGGCGCGACACGGCCGGCGAGCTGGCCGCCAGCCGCAGCAGGTCACTGGAGGGCTACGGCATCGAGGACCTGTACCGCCAGGCCGGCTTCGAGGTGACCGCCATCGGCGACCCGGAGGCGCTCCAGCTGCCCGCCCCGCAGTCCGGCACGCCCGTCGACGTGCTCCACATCAGCACGACGATGCAGTCCACCGGAACGGTGCCCACCATCGACTTCGGGTCGGCGACCTATGGCAGCGAGTCGCCGTGGCAGCACGCCCAGACGGAGCTGCTCGCCGTCACGTCGGCCGAGCATCTGGTGAAAGAGCTTTCGAGCGCGGACCGCACCCCCCCTGGTGGTGCTCGACCTCACCCGCCCGCATGGGCAGAGCGAGACCATGAGCCAGCTGCTGCTCCGCAACGACTTCGCGCGCCAGCTCATCGGCCTCGGCTGGATCGAGACGGTGATCGCGACCGGCCTGGCCGACCCGGGACAGAGTGAAGAGGCCTCCCGCGTCCTCGTGCGGGGCCTCGCCGAAGGCCGAACTGCGGCCCAGGTCGCCCGCCACCTCCAGCGCCTCGACCATCAGACCGCCCTGTTCAGCGCCCTCCTCCCGGACACCATGCTCCCCCTCGGCCGCTGACGGGTCAATGCCGTGGCCGGCCGGATCCAGGAAGTACACGCCGCACCGCCATCCTAACCAGCATCCATCACCGCCGTTACGGCAGGTGGGGAGCCGTGATCACGGCGCGGCCACTGAGGGCGGCGACGTGGACTCGCTACAGCGGTCGTGCGGTGATCCGGATGTCGGGGCCGATGCGCGTGACGTCGTCAAGGCGGAGCCGGAGCGCCTTGTCGATCGAGGGCGCGCCGGGGCCGGCGAGCGCCCGCCAGCCCGCCGCCGCCGATCACCATCGGCGCGATATAGCCGATGACGCGGTCCACCAGGCCGGCGGCGAGGAACGACCCGGCCAGCGTGGGCCCACCCTCCAGCAGGATCGAGCGCACCCTGCGCTCGCGCAGCGCCTTCATCAGGGCGTGCAGGTCAAGCCCAGCATCGGCACGCGGCAGCCGTACGATCTCCCCCGCCCTTCCAGACGAGAGGCGTCGGCGTCTTCGGCGACCGCGATCAGCGTGGGGGCGGCATCGTCGAGCACGCGGGCGGCGGTGGGGGTGCGGGCGTCGCTGTCCACGACCACGCGCAGCGGCTGACGCCGCGCCGCGACTCGATGCACCGCCGGGTGCGGATCGTCGACGCGCTGGGTGCCCGAGCCGACCATGACCGCGTCGGACTCGGCCCACAACCGCTGCTTATCCGTGCGGGCCTGGATGCTGGTGATGTAACGGCTGGAGCCGTCCGCCGCGGCGACTCGCCCGTCCAGGCTGGCGGCGTACTTCCACGTCACAAACGGGCGACTCAGGCGTATAGCCGTCAGCCACACCTCATTGACCCGCTCGGCCTCAGCCTCCAGCACCCCGCCCTCAACCTGGACGCCGGCGGCGCGCAGCATCTCGGTGCCTCCGGCGGCCTTCGGGTTGGGATCGGCGACCGCGTAGACGACGCGCGCGACGCCAGCCTCAAGCAGGGCGTTGGTGCACGGCGGGGTGCGGCCGTAGTGATTGCACGGCTCGAGGGTGACGACAGCGGTGCCGCCGCGGGTCCGCTCGCCGGCCTCATACAGCGCGTTGACTTCGGCGTGCGGTGTGCCTGCCCGTTCGAAGAAGCCCTCACCGACGACCTCGCCGGCCCGGTCGAGGATCACGCAGCCGACCAGCGCGTAGGGGCTTACGGCACCGATCCCGCGCGCGGCGAGTGTGATCGCGCGGCGCATCGCGTCAGTCTCGACTGGGCTGGCCACAGCAGCGGTTCTCCCTTCTCGGCGCAGGTCCGGCTGAAGAAGCGGCTCAGCCTGTAGCAATGGCCTCGTGGAACTGGGCGACCGCGGGCAGATCCACCCAGTCGGTCAGGCTCGCGTCGAGCCGATGGAGCTCGGCCAGGATTCGCGCGGACCCGGTCTCCCGGCCGATCGCAAGCGCCGTATAGCCCACCGTGACCGCCTGCTCGGGGTCGCGGTCGGCGGCGTGCGCGATCCCCTGCCTGCCCAGATACACGCCGCGGTCACGGTGGTAGCGGGCGGGCAGGGCGGCGAGTTGACGCTCGAACAGGTCGATGGCCAGCTGCGGGCGCTTGAGGCGCAGCCAACACGTGGCCCGCTGAATTTCGATGTGGGCCTCAGTGCACCAGCGTCCCGGCCCTGGGTCTTGATCGCGCTCGGCGATCGCAAGCAGCTCCAAGGCCGTGTCGAACAAGGCATGGCAGGTCAGCTCGTCACCCGCCAGCCCATATCCCTGCGCCTCCTGCTGTATCGCGACCGCGCGCGTCCGTGGCGGCAGCGGATCGATCGCCCGCTGGGCCGCCCGAGCCAGACTGATCGCGCGGTCCGCGTCACCCTGACCTTTGGCCTGGTTGCTCTTCTCCGTGAGTATCGAGGAGAAGCACACGTCGTTGCCAGCCTCCTGAGCCCACTCCATCGCCCGGTCGGTCCAGTGCGTTGCGGCTGCTGCGTCGCCCGAGTCATGGTGAAGCCACCCGGCGAACTCCGCGTAGCCCGCCCCGACCGTGAGCAGCTCGTTGCGGACCTCACCCCGCGCGCCGCTGCGGAGGTGGTCGATGAACCGCATCTGGGCGGCCACGACGTCGATGAGGCAACACCCGCCACGCAGGTTGTCTGCCGCGCCATGCTCATCCAGGACCCGCTGGAGGTAGCCGACGATCTCGGCGTCGACTCGCTCCGGCGCGCGGATCGCTCCGGCGAGCCGCCCCCACTCCATCCCCGCGAGGGACGCCGCTCCAGCCGCCCTCGCGGCGAGGAGGAACATCCGGCGGTCGATTGGCATGAAGACCACCTTTCCATCCGAGGTCAGGACCGGCACGACGAGCGCGTCCGAGTTCGCCGCGCCGATGGCTGTCGCGGGGACGGGCGCGGCGCTCGACTGCCACAGTCCAGCGTATGCGCCAGGGGCCGTTTGCCAGCCGGCCAGCGACCCCACGGCCGCCTGTCGCAGCGTGTGCTCTGCCGCTTCGGCTCGTTGGCGCTCCTGGTCGACCAGCGGCCACAGCCTCGCCAGCGCCCCCTCGGTCTCCAGCACCCGGTCGCACGCCTGGGCCAACGCAGGTGAGGGCATGCGCTCGGCCTTCTCCACCTTGCCGATCAGGCTGGCGTCGAAGTTGGCCTGCTCGCCGAGCCGGTGCTGGGATAACCCCCGCCGCTCACGCCAGCGGCGCAGCTCCGCGCCGAAGAAATGCCGCGCCGACGCGTATGGCGTCAGCCCTTTCGGGACTTGGCCCATCTCATCCCCCTGACGCGGACACGCGGACATGTCCAGCCGTCTCTGGCCCCGGCGTTGCAGCCGGTGCTGAATGGGTGGCGCAACGGCGATCACACCATAACCGCATCGCATCGCCACACGAAAAAACCCAGCGAACAAGGAGCCAGGCGCATGAACATTGACGTTGCCCTTGAGGAGATGACGTCACCGAGATGCCCGTCGGCGCGGCCGTGGAGCGGTCAGAGGTGGGTGCGGTGATGGGTCATTGGCGGGCCAAGACCACCTGCCTCGATGAGGACCCCGAGCTTTTCTTTCCGATTGGGATCACAGGACCGGCGATCGAGCAGGCCGAGCGGGCCAAGGCGGTGTGTGCCCGCTGCCCGGTAGCCGCGCAGTGCTTGGGGTGGGCGCTGGAGACCGGCCAGGACGCTGGCGTGTG
Source organism: Egibacteraceae bacterium (assembly GCA_050743205.1). Taxonomy (GTDB): domain Bacteria; phylum Actinomycetota; class Nitriliruptoria; order Euzebyales; family Egibacteraceae; genus JBOGED01. Next base: position 16,915 of record JBOGEA010000031.1, read on the forward strand.
GGGCGGGCTGGGCGAAGACGAGCGGCGCATCATCCGGCGCGGCCGGCCGCGCCGGCGCAAGCCCGCGGATGGGAGCCAGACATGACGGGCCCGGGCCGCGTTGCGTCTCGCGCCGCACAGATCAGCGTGTGCGACCCGGGGCGCTCGAGCCAGAGATGCAGCTTTCCTCCGGATCCGGAGGAAAGCTGCAGTGTGGCTGGCCAAGGGCGCCTACGGCCGGCGGCACCGCACCGAGCTTCTAGGCGGGGTCGTTGTGTTCGCCGCTCCAGTGCACTTGCAGGAGGGGGTGGCGATGATGATCTCCAGGTCCGGCCGGGGCCCCAGCAGGAGCTGGGGAGGAGGGCCTCGACGCTGTAGACGCGTCGGGGCCCACCGCCAGCACCCAGCCGTCGCCGGGCGCGTCGTCGGCGTCCTCGACCGGACCCGCCGGCCCCACTCGAACGGTCCGCCAGGCGGTGCCGAGGATCGCGCCATCACGGAGGAAGACGGCGGTGATCACGCGCTGTGGGCTCCAGGCCGGACCGTCCAGCGCCCGCAGCCGGAGCACCTCGTACGGGAAGGGATCGTCCGGGGCAACGCGGATCTCGTGGACCAGCGAGCGGTCGCCGAGCACCTGGAACCCGTCGGCCATCAGCTGGACCGTCAGGGTGAACGCGCCTGTCGGCACCCTCATCCCGCTGGCCGGCTGGCTCACGCCCGCCGTCGGCGAGGAGGCCAGCCCCACCCGAAGCTCGAACACTGTCCCGGGATCGACACGGCCGGGGGCGTCGAGGCGGGCGTACGCGGTCCGCGCCTCGTCCGGTGTCTGGCGCTCTGCCCTGGGCAACCGCGTCCGCGTGCGAGGCGCGGACCAGTGGATGGCACGCCTGGTCCGCGCCTCGTCCGGTGCCTCGTGCTCAGCCCTGGGCAACGGCGCCCGTGTGGGACGCGGCCCGGCGATGGCGGGCCTGGTCAGCGCGTACAGCCGCAGCAACGCCTCATCGTGCTCCTCCGGGCCGGCAGCGGCAGCTGCGGCCGGCCGATCCGCGGCGCCGCCGAGGCCAGTTGGCGCAGGACCGTCCGGCGCTCGACCTCGCTCGCCTGGTCGAGCCGGGCGTAGACCGCAGCGAGGATTTCGGCGGGCTCCACGAGTGTGAGCAGACCGCCCGCCCACGTCCACCGCGCCTCGCCTATGGTGAGCTGGCGACCGGAAGGCAGGTCGGCCGCGATGCCACGAGGCTGCGCTGACCCAAGCGCATCGGCCACGCGGCTGAGGCGTTCAGTCGCCGTGCGCAGCATCCCCTCGCCCCGGTCCGCGGCGCCCAGCAGCAGCGCGACCAGCGCGGACAGCAGCGCTCGGGCGTCCTCGACCGCCAGCGCCCGAAGCGCGTTGAGGTTGCCGGGGAACGGGCCGGCGCCGAGCAGGCGCGTCCGTATCTGTTCTGCCAGCGCCTGCGCGTCGGGGCTCGACCGGGCGGGCTCGGGCGGTCGCGCCGCTGCCCGGACGGGCTCACGGACAGCGCGCAGCCGCTCCCGCGCCGCCTGCCTCGACTCGGCATCGACGCCCGGCAGGCGCGACACGAGCGCCAGAGCCCGCTCTGCCGCGGCTTCGTCCAGCGGCAGCCGGACGATCGCGCGCAGCGCGTCCCGCGGATCTTCGTCGCGCTCGACGATGTCCCGCAGTGGCTCCAGGTCCTCCCACGTGAGCAGCCGCCCGACCACGATTCCCCCGATTCACCTGTTCGCGCGGACCCGCCAATGGCGCAGGAGCTCGAGGATCGGCGGCATCGCCGAGACGATGACGATGAGGAGGACCGTGGGGAGGAGGTACTGCTCGATTCCAGGGAACTGGGACCCGAGCAGGTAGCCGAGCAGGGTGACCCCGACCGCCCACAGCAGCCCGCCGAGGACGTTGTAGGTCACGAACGTCCGGTAGTGCATGCGTCCCACGCCCGCGAGGATCGGCGCGAACGTCCGTACGATCGGGATGAACCGGGCGAGCACGATCGTGCGGCTGCCGTAGCGCTTGTAGAAGCCGGCGGCGCGCTCGATGTGCTCCTGCCGGAAGAACCGCGAGTCCGGACGGCGGAACAGCCGCGGGCCGACGCGCCGCCCGAACGCGTACCCGACCTGGTCACCCGCCACCGCGGAGGCGAAGCAGCCGACCAGCAGCACGATCAGCGGCACCTCTAGCACCCCTGTCGCCACGAGGAGGCCCGCGGTGAACAGGAGCGAGTCGCCCGGCAGGAAGAACCCGATCAACAGGCCGGACTCGGCGAACACGATCGCGAACACGCCGAGCAGGCCCACGGCGGTGATGAGCTGTTCAAGGTCCATTCGACGAGGATAGTGGCCCCCCGCGACGTGAACGGGCCGGTCAGCCGGCCACGCGCGACGCATATGTCTCGGATTCTTCACACAGCGGTGGGTATGCTCGCTGCCGTGATCTCCCCGCTGCCTGCGCGCATGACAGTCGTCGAGCTCGTCCGGCACACCAAGGCGTACCGGCGCGACCAGTGGTGGGGAAAGGCGGATCGGGAGCGCCCCCTCACCGAGGCGGGGCTCGTGCAGGCCCGCCGCCTGGCCCGGCAGCTCGTGGCGCAGGGCACGATCACCGGCCTGTACTCCAGCCCCTTCGTGCGCTGCGTGCAGACCCTTGAGCCTCTCGAGGAGCTGTGCGACGTCAAGATCGTGACCGAGCCGGCGCTTGGCGAGGGCATGGCGCTGCCGGTCCACGACGGTGGCGACGCGTGGGTGGCATCGGCCTGGCTCGCTGGGCGAGCGGTGGCGTTCCTCGACCGCATCGTCGGCCAGCACGCCGGTGAACGGATCGTCCTGTGCTCACACGGCGACGTCATCCCCGCCCTCGCCGCCCTGCTCGTCGGCCGCGACGGCATTGCGCTGGAGAACGTCCGCTGCCGCAAGGGCGGCCGTTTCACGCTGGTGTTCGACGGAGCGGTCTGCGCGGACGTGACCGTGTTTCCCGAGCCATAAGAGCGCTGTCCCCTTCCCGCCAGCCCGCTGTCGTGCGAGGCTCGCAGTCCGCACGTTCGAGGAGAGAGTTGCCAGTGGAGCTCGCGGTCACGGTCACCGCGGGAGGCTGTGTCACGGAGCTGGGCACGGCCCCGCTCGACGCGGCGTTGGTCGCCGATCTGGGTCACCGGCTGGGCGGGACGGGTCTGCTCGGCTATGGCGTCATGCTCATGGTCGACGGGGACGGCAGCGAGGACTTAGGCAGGGACCTGCTCGACTTCGGGTTGGAGGACGAGTTCGAGGCCGCCGCCCAAGAGCTTGGGCTCCCCGTCTGGCACGGCGCGGATCACCGGACCGTGATCACCGGGCCGGCGGAGCCCCAGGATCCGAGCCCGTGGACGTGCACGCGTATCGTGCTGCTCGCCGAAGGTCCAGCCGGCGGGCATCGTCTCGACATCGGGCGGGTCGTGTGGCTGGCCGACCGTCTCGGCGGGGAGGCCCTGCTGTCCTACGGCGTCAGGTCCTCCGCTGACCGCGACCTGCGGCTCGACGGCTTCATCCTGGACGATGCCTGGTGCGACGAGCTGTGCGCGTCGTTCTCCCGCGCGGTCGACGACTCGGGCCTGCTCGCCTGGCCGATCGAGCGCATCTCGATCAAACCCGCCCGCGAGCACCCCGCCGGCTGGGCCGAGGAGCGCCGTTACCGCCCTTGGCCCCCCCTGACCCAGAGCGCCAGATGACCGCTGTACCGCAAGAGACCTTCAGCCACGAGCTGTGTCGACTCCAGATCTCCTGACTCATCCCCCTGGCGACTCGACTGGGCTCAGGGCCTGAATCCGGACCCAGTCGCCACACCCGCCTGAAATCGTCGTTGATCAGCGCCGTGTAGTTGCCGACAATGGCTCGCTGTGCCATCGCAGTCCCACGCCCGCGTCCGCCATCCCCCTCTGTGTGCTCCAAACGGCGCTACGGGCTGGCTGAGTACGGGTGTCGGTGAACAAACGAAGGACTGCCCCATGCCCTACGCCTGGGGTGAATCCAAGGCGGTGTCGAAGCGCCGTGGTCAGGGTCTGGCCTTGCCCGCCGCCCGACGGATGCTGTGCCGCGGTGGGGCGCCACCGTCCCTGCGGTCGTGGCCAGTGGCAAAGTGCTGGTGGGCGAGACCTGCGCCAAACAGGCCGCCACCGAACTGGCCCGCAACTGGCCACCGCCAGCAGCGCCAAAGGCGCCAAAGGCGCCACGAGGCTCTGACCCCGGACAGACCGGACGCTCGCGCGTTATCCCCCGCTCGCTCAATCCTGCCGAGCATGTGCAGGCAACGCTGCTGGCTGGTGATGGCGTCAGCCAGTCCCCCCGGTCAGTGATGAACGGCGCGCTGCAGTGTCTTGGCCTCGCTGACCCAGCCGGCAACCTGCTTGGCCGTAGGAACCTGGCGGACGAGCTTGTGCTCGTCGTTGGTCTGCGCCAATGCCTCGGCGAGGTTGTCCGGGTTGCGACGGGCGAGTTCGGGCACGCTGTCCACCCCGGCAGCCTCCAGCAGCTCCGAGTATTCCCCGGCTACGCCACGGATCCGGAAGAGGTCAGCGTGATTCACCCAGCGCAGGATCAAGTCGTGGGAGATCCCAGTCCGCTCAGCCAGCTCTGTACGCCCGGCGCGGGTGCTGCCCGTCTGCAGCAGCGCCTCGACCGAGCTGACCCCGGCATCCCGCAGCTTCGATGCGTGCGTTGGTTCGATGCCCTCGATGTCCTCAAGGTTCGTGGCCATGTCGTCGCTCACCTCCGCGGCGGTTCCTGAAACTCCTCACGCGCCTGTGCGGCCAGCCTGCGTCGAGAGTTCCTACTAGTTTCTTCCAGATAGGGGAAGGCTACCACGGCGGAAGCCCGAGGATAATCCCCCATTCAGGGGAATTGACATCCCGTGACTGGGTGGTGGGCGGAGTTGACCGCAGTCATGTGCTGGATCCGCATACCCCGGAACCCCGCGGTCCCGGGGTGCTAAAACCGCAGATCAGTCGGTAACGGGTTTTCAAAAGCCACCTCGGGGCGGGGCGTCCTCGCGGTCTCTTCAGCGCTCCGTTGGGGTGGGACGGTCGCCGGTGACGAAGTAGGCGACCTGGTGGGCGAGTTCGACGGCGTGGTCGCCGATGCGCTCGTAGTAGCGGCCGAGCAGCGCGAGGCTCACGGACTCCTCGACTGACTGGTCACCGGTGTACAGCTCGGTGAGCAGGACTTTCTGGAGCAGGTCGACCTGGTCGTCCTTGGCCTCCAGCTCGGGGGCGGCGAGCCCGTCGTGGCTGCGCCAGGCCTCGACTGCGGCGTGGAACAGCTCAGCCGAGACCGCGCCGAGCTGGGCGACGACCTGGCGCAGGTGCTCGCCGATCGAGGGTGGATGAATCCAGGTCAAGGACGCTGCGATGTGCGCGATGAGGTTGCCGCTCCGGTGCACCTCCCGCGTGCAGCGCAGCACCGCGATGACCCTGCGCAGGTCGACCGCGACGGGAGCCTGGCGGGCGAGCAGCACGAAACCTGTCTCCTCCAGCCCGACACAGCGCCGCCGGACCTCAGCGACCGCATCGGCGTACTGGTCCGCCAGGTACCGGTCGGCCTGCAGGAACGCCGTCGTGACCGGGCCGATCGCGTCGGCCACGCGCTGCGCCACCTCCACCAGCTGCCCGTCCAGCTCGGCGAGCTGCCGGTGGAACTCGGCGCGGCTCACCGGCCGCGTCCGCTGCTCCTCCTCGAGGCGCTCGAGTGGGTCGAGTGGGTCGAGTGGGTCGTTGTCCATCGTGCGTCAAGTATGCGCCACGCGCGGTGCGCACCGCTCGGGTTTGCGGAATGCACGTCTGTTCCCCCGGTGGCTGGCGTTGGCGCGGTTGGGGCTTCTCAGGTCGGGTATAGCTCCACAAGCTCGCGTTATTCGCCGCATCGCAGGAGCGTGGCCATGGTCAAGAACCCGCAGCAGCCCGACCGGAACCTCTCCCTGGAGCTGATGCGGGCCACCGAAGCCGCCGCGCTGGCGGCGGGCCGGTGGATGGGGCGCAACCAGAAGAACGCCGGCGACCAGGCGGCGGTCGACGCGATGCGCCTGATGCTGTCGACCATTGAGATGGACGGGGTGGTCGTGATCGGCGAGGGCGAGAAGGACCAGGCCCCCATGCTCTACAACGGCGAGCAGATCGGCACCGGCCGCCCGCCCCAGGTGGACATCGCCGTCGACCCGATCGACGGGACGCGCCTGCTCGCCCAAGGCCGTCCCGGAGCGATCGCGGTCATCGCCGCCGCGCCGCGCGGGACGATGTACGACCCTGGGCCGTGCCACTACATGCTGAAATGGGTCGTGGGCGCTGACGGGCTCGGCGCCATCGACATCGACGCGCCGGTGGAGCGCAACCTCGCCGCGCTCGCCCGCGCCAAGGGCAAGAAGGTCAACGACCTGCTCGTCATCATGCTCGACCGGCCCCGCCACGACCTGATGGCACAGGAGGTCCGCGAGGCAGGCGCGCGGCTGCGGCTGATCATGGACGGCGACGTCGCCGCCGGCCTGCTCGCGGCGATGCCCGAGAAGCCGGTGGACGCGCTGCTCGGCATCGGTGGGACCCCCGAGGGCGTCACGACCGCCTGCGCGGTCAAGGCGCTGGGGGGTGAGATGTTCGGCAAGCTGTCGCCCCGCAGTGACAAGGAAATCCAGCTGACCAAGGAGATGGGCTATGACACCGAAGAGGCGCTGACGACCGACCGCCTCGTGTCCAGCGACGACACGTTCTTCGTGTGCACCGGCGTGACTGAGGGCGACCTGGTCGAGGGCGTCACCTACACCGCTCACGGCGCCACCACCGAATCCCTCCTGATGCGCGGCAAGAGCGGCACCGTCCGCTACGTCAAGGCCCGCCACACCTTCGACAAGCTGCAGGAGTACAGCTCGATCGACTTCGGCTGATTCGCCCGCGGCCGTACCATGCGCCTCGGAGGTGAGGCGCGCTGATCGGTCGCAATCGTTTGACCGCCCTGCGCGAGGCTGCCCTCGCGCCAGTGGACATCGCCGGGCTGGTGGCGTTCCGCGTCATGTTCGGCCTGGTGCTGATCTGGGAGGTCTGGCGCTACTTCTCGCATGGGTGGATCGCCGCGTACTGGATCGCGCCGGCGGAGCACCTGCCGTATCCCGGGTTCGGCTGGCTGCCGCGGCTGCCCGGCGCTGGGATGTACGGGCTGTGGGCGGTGATGGGCGTGCTGGCCGCGCTCATCACGGTGGGCGGTCTGTACCGCTTCGCCGCGGCGCTGTTCACGCTGGCGTTCGCGTACCAGTTCCTGCTCGAGCAGGGGCGCTACCTGAACCACTTCTACTTCATGCTCCTGATGGCGGGGCTGCTGGCGGTCGTGCCGGCGCACCGGCGCTGGTCGGTGGACGCGTGGCTGCGCCCGCGCCTGCGCGGCGACTCCGCGCCGGCATGGACGCTGTGGCTGCTCAGGTTTCAGGTCGGCGTCCTCTACGTCTACGCCGGGCTGGCGAAGCTGAGCGCGGACTGGCTGGCGGGCCAGCCGATGCGGATGTGGCTGGCAGCCCGGGCTGACTTCCCTGTCCTGGGCCCCTGGCTGGCCGATCCGACCGCAGCGCTGGGGGCCGCCTGGCTCAGCGCGGCGCTCGACCTGCTCGCCGTTCCCCTGCTGCTGGCGCGGCGGACCCGGGTGGCCGCGCTCGTGGTCATTGTCGCCTTTCACGCGCTCAACGCGCGCCTGTTCACCATCGGGGTCTTTCCGGTGCTCGCGATGGCCGGCACGCTGCTGTTCTGCGAGCCGGACTGGCCGCGGCGGCTCCTGCGGC
>JBOGEA010000032.1:0-24555 GCA_050743205.1 Egibacteraceae bacterium
GGGTGCAGCGACCTCAAAGGTTCTTCGCGAGCGGAACCCGACGCAACGCGACCCCTGGTAGGGCGAGGGGCACAAGGGGCGAGGGGCACAAGGGGCGAGGGGCACAAGGGGCGAGGGGCACAAGGGGCGCGGGGCACAAGGGGCACGGGGCACAAGGGGCGACGTAGGCACAAGGGGCGACCCATGGGAAGCGGGACACCGACATGGAGGCGCCCCTACTCGTGCCGCAGCGCCGTTACCGGGTCGAGGCGGCCGGCGCGGCGGGCGGGGAACACGCCGAAGATGATCCCGACGGTGACGCTGACGCCGAAGGAGACGCCGATGCTCCAGCTGGTCACCGTGGCGGGCAGGGGTGTCAGCGAAGACGCCAGCCTGGCGAGCCCGACGCCCAGCCCGATCCCGAGCACGCCCCCCACCCCGCAGAGCATGACGGCCTCGACCAGGAACTGCATGGTGATGTCGCGCGTCCTGGCGCCGAGCGCCTTGCGCAGCCCGATCTCGCGAGTCCGCTCCTGAGCGCTGACGAGCATGATGTTGCTGACCCCGATGCCGCCGACGAGCAGGCTGATCCCGGCGATCGCGGCAAGCACGGCTGTGAGGGTCGCGAGGATCTCGCCGACCACGCCGAGGATCTGGTCCTGGGTCAGGATGCTGAACTCATCAGGTCCCAACCGGCTGGAAAGGGTGGAGCGGACATCATCTGAGACGGCGTCAGCGTCGGCTGAGTTCGGCATCTTCACGAAGATTGAGTCGAGATGACGGGTCCCGAACATCCGCTGTGCCGCGGTGATGGGGATCAACACCTCGCTGTCGCGGTCAACGCTGAGCGATGCCCCGAGACGCTCGCTCACGCCGATCACCCGGAAGGGCAGCCCGGCGATCGTGATCGATTGGCCGATCGGGTCGATGGCCGGGAACAGGCCCTCGGCAGCGGACGCGCCGAGCACCGCTACTCGCCGTCCGGTCGTGACGTCTGAGGAGGTGAAGAACTCACCCCTGGACATCGGGCGGTCGAGGACCTGGTCATAGTTCGCGGTCACGCCGCTCACCGACGCGAACGAGTCCCCCTCCCCGGCGCGAATCTGCTCACCGCTGGACAGATTTCCACTGACCTGCGCGCGACCGTCGAGGTCGCGCTCCAGCGCGTGGACGTCGTCCAAGGTGAACCTCGACAGCGTGGGTGCGGAACCGAACTCGAACTGGCCGGGGGCGACGAACAGCAGGTTGGAGCCGAGCGTCTCGACTCCGGCCGCGACCTCGTCGCGTGCCCCTGTGCCGATCGCGACGAGCAGCACCACCGACTGCACACCGATCACCACCCCGAGGACCGTCAGGAACGAGCGCAGGCGGTTGGCGAGGATCGCCGTGACTGCGACCTTGGTAGCTTCGGTAAGATCCATAGCGTTTCCTCACAAGCCGCTCACGCGGCGCCCACCGGTCGCAGCACCCCGTCGCGGATGCCGAACCTGCGCGGGGCGAGCGTGGCAATGTCCTGGTCATGCGTGATCACGACGAGCGCCACACCACGCTCCTGATTGAGCCGTCGGAGCAGGCCCATCACCTCCACGCCGGTGGCGGAGTCCAGGTTGCCGGTGGGCTCGTCGGCCAGGAGCAGCCCGGGCTCGGTGACCAACGCGCGCGCGATCGCGACACGCTGCTGCTCGCCGCCGGACAGCTGGCTGGGGCGGTGGCGGAGCCGATGACCGAGGCCGACTGCCTGGAGTGCGGCCTCGGCGCGGGCAATCCGTTCGGCTCGCGGCTCGCCAGCGTAGAGAAGGGGAAGCGCGACATTGGCCACCGCCGACGCGCGGCCCAGCAGTTGGAACTGCTGAAAGACGAACCCGATCTCGCGGTTGCGCAGCCGGGCGAGCGCGGCGTCGTTGATGTCCGCGACATCCTGGCCGTTGAACCGGATCGCGCCCGTGGTCGGCCGGTCCAGCGCGCCCAGCAGGTGCAGCAGCGTCGACTTGCCTGAGCCGCTGGGCCCGACGATGGTGACGAACTCGCCCTGTTGCACCGCCAAGGTCACGCCCCGCAGCGCCTGGACATGGCGGCCGTCTTCGCCTGGGGGCCTTTCCCTGACTCCCGCCTGACCGGGGTGCTTCCCGCTGACCCCCTCACTGAGCATGTAGGAGCGGGTGACATCGACGGCCTCAACGACGGGTGGCAGCAATTCGAGGATCATCGCACTGTGACCAGCTGACCGTCGCGCAGGTCATCAGAGCCGGTGACGACGACGGCGTCACCCTCGCGCAGATCCCCCGTGACGGCCGCGCCGTCCTCGCCGAGGATCTCGACCTCGACGGGCACCTGGTGCGCGACGCCGTCGCGTACCACGAATGCGACGGTCTCGGCGCCTCGACTCAGCAGCGCGCGAGAGGGCACGACGATGTCCGACTCCTGCGTCCGGATGGTGATCTCGACGCTGCTGGTCATGCCGACACGGACGCCGTCGAGATCGGGCGCCGGTCCGTCGAGGCGGATCCGCACGGGGAATCCGGTTCCGCCGGCCTCGGTGGTGGTGGACTCGATCGAGATGCGCTCGACGACGCCTGGGAACGCGCTGTCCTCGATCGCATCGATGAGCGCCATGGCCCGCTGTCCTTCCTGGATCTGTAAAATATCGACTTCGTCGACGTCGGCGATCACGTACATCTGGGACAGGTCGTAGACCGTGAACAGCGTCTGGCCTGGGCTCACCTGAGAGCCCAGGCGCAGGGGGCCGCCGCCTGAAGGGGCCGAGGCCTGGGGTAGCCCGTCTGCCAGCCGGCCCAGCGGCGGCAGGCTTGCCGACGCCCCCCCGCCACTCGACTGCGCGATCGAGACCGTCCCAGCGAATGGGGCCTCGACCCTGAACTCGGATGCTGGAGCCGTCGGGTCCGCGGACTGCGGGATCTCCAGGCGTACGACGACCTGGCCGGCCTCCACCTGGCTGCCGTCCTCAACCTCGATCCCTGTGACCGTGCCGGACGCGCTGGCGACGACCTGCTGGCGGGCGGCGGCGTCGACCCGGGCGGGAGCCGAGACGGTCTGGGTCACCTCGCCGGGACCGATCTCCTCGACGGCGACGGCCGACCGCTCAGCGCCCGCGCACGCCGCCGCGAAGACGGCGCCCACGAGAATCGCGATCAGGACTCGGCCACCGCGCGCGACTCCGCCGGCGGTGACACCGCACAGCCGGCCGGTGGCCCGCCCCACGGTGTCCGCCGGCGATGCGCCGTGGCCGCCGCTGACGGCTGGCGCGGGTCGAACGTTCTTCATTTGATTCTCCTGCATCAACCTAGAACTGATAGCGCAGGAGGCGCCCCAGGCTCCTCAGCGCGGGAATATGGTTCAGCACACGGCACACGGCAGAGGACACCCACGGCAGCGCGGCGATCTCCGGCGCGGCGGTGTAGGGCAATTCCATGACGAGCTTTAATCGCGGGATCCAGCCCTCGAGTTCTCGTGGGTCGTCGACTCCCCAGTCCAATGACGCGCCAGTCGCTTTGATCAGCGGGTGGCGCCGCGTGAGTCGCACACCCAGTGGGGTGCATGCGTCAAACGCCAACTGGCCGCTGGAGAAACGCTGTGTCAGCCGTTCGAAGAGCTGCCTGACGTCGTGTGCTGACAGGTACATCGTGAGCCCCTCGGCGACGACCATGACAGGGCCGCCCACGGGGGCCTCGCTCAGCCAGCCCGGATCCGTCACCGACGAGCCGATCATGCGGCACCCGTCACGCTCTGGGTAGAAGCGCCGGCGCAGCTCGATGACCTCCGGATGATCCAGGTCAAACCAGCGGACGGTGGCTGGTGGATCAACCCGCAGCACGCGGCTGTCCAAGCCGCAGCCCAAATGCAGCACGGTCGAGTTCGGGTGGTCGGCGAGGAACTCCGCCGTCCAGAGATCCAGTCGCTTCGCCCTGATGGCTACGAGCGCCGACGCGCGTTTTCGAACCTTAAATTTTTTGAAGTCGTAATCGATCTGACGCACCACGCTCTCAGCTGTCGCGTCCCGCAGAATCGAGCCTTTCGAGCGACATTCCAGGGCTCGCGCGTACAGTGTGGCGAGGAGCGTTTCTTTCTCCCCGGTGAGGTGAATTTTTGCGGTTTCCATAATTTTCTTACTCGTAGCCGTAACGCCGAATCACCCAGCCCCACCGTTGGGCGATCTCCGCCCGCTGCTGGGGGTTCAATTCATACCGATTCGTCTCGTATCCCTTCACCGTCTTCAGGTATGCATCCAGATGTGGCCGGTACTCCTCGAAGCGCCCCAACTCCAGGCGCTCGTACAGCCTCCGCATCTCTTTGACCGGGTCGGCGACGAGGTCTTCGTATCTCAGCTCGTGAAACCGCGACGCGTCGAGGCCGCCTCGCGTCTCCTCCAGTTTCTCATACATGCGGTTGAAGTCGGCATAGACCCGCTCCTCGAGTCCCGCATAGGTCGGCCGCTGCAGGCCGTACACCTGGTAGAGCGACTTCAACAGGTGGACTGTGGACGGGAAGACGACGTAGGGATCACGGACGATATGCACGAAGTGGGCGTCGGCGAACAGATCCCGCAGCGCCTTGATCCGCCAAGTGTGCGTGGGCGATTTGAGTACGAGCCGGCCTGGCTTCTTCAGGGTCACCGCTCGCAGGAATCTCAGGTACGCTTGTTTCCACGATTCCTGCGCCTGCGCAGAGGCGTTCTCCATTTCCAAGTACTCGGGGTACTGCGGCGGGTGGTTGGGGAAGGCGATGGTGAAGTACGGGGAGGGCTGGCCCATCATGCACAGCGCGATCTCGTCCTCCTGCGGGCGGCCCCATCCGGCGGCCATGTTATCGATCGGCTGGCGCGATCTGTTGACGTCGAACCAGCGCATGACAATTTTTTCGGTCAGCAGGAAATGGTGCGGGGCAAAGCACTCGTAGGAGGTCGGGAACGTATGCCTGGGGTCCAGGACGAGCAGCTCATGCAGGAGCGTCGTGCCGGTGCGCCAGTGGCCGATGACAAAAATCGGCGCTTCGCGGATCGGCGTGCGGGCGACCCGGCTGCCGTAGATCCCCCGCTGCACCCAGCGCAGCCATATATGGGAAAGAGAGAACGCCGAAATCATGAAGAAGCGGTGGAGGCGGCTGGGCGAGAAGCGGAAACGGTTGCGAGCCACCAACCGCATCCAAGCAAAGAAGTCGCAGCCTATCCAAATAGGCGGCTGGTACAGCGGGAGGCGCCTCATTTGGACGGCACCCACTCGCTGCCGGTCGAGCGCAACGCGTCGATCAACTGGCCGAGGGTGCGCACGCCGGTCAGCCGCTCCATGTCCCCGCCATGCAGGAGGCCGTGCTCCTGCTGGAGGGCACCGAGGATCTCGACCCGTTTGATCGAGTCGAGCCCGAGGTCGGCCTCCATGTCCGCGCTCAGGTCGAGTGAGTCCTCTGGGTAACCAGTCCGCTCGCTCACCACGCCCAGCACTGTCCGTGCCAGATCCGTCGGCTTGGGCGGGACGGCCGGACTTGGTTCGGGTTCACGCGGGGATGGCGCATGCCCCACTCCGTTCTCGTGGATCAGCGGCGCGGGATCACCCCCTGTGATGTCACCCCCTGAGCCCAGCAGCGCTCGCATGGTGTCGCGCTGGACGTCCAAGAACCGGTCCATCGTGTCGAGGTACGCCCGCATGACCTGCTCACGGCCGCTCGTGCCGGATACGTCAGGCGCGACCGCGCCAGTCCCAGCCGTCGCGTGTGAGCGGAGCTGGAGCGGACCGTTCAGCTTGAGGACCGGCAGGTCGAGGGCGAGCCGCACAGAGCGGTCGTCCTCAGTGGGGAGCCTCCCCCCAACCCCCTGCGCCTCCCATGTTCCGCCTTCCTCCATCGAGAGCCGGCGGGGCGACCGGCGCGCATACAACGGCCCGAGGTCCATCGGCACGTGGTGCGCGGCCAGAAGCCCCACCAGGTGGGCGAGCTGGGCCACGCCGCCGCGGTGCGCGACGTCGGCCGGCACGGCGAGGTGCTCCCGCCCGCGCAGGATGTCGCCGACGAACCCCGTCAGCTTTCCGCCTGGGCCGGCCTCGACGAAGATGCGGACGCCGTCGGCGTACATCGCCTCGACCGCCTCCCGGAACCGGACCGGCCGCGAGCATTCGTCGGCGGTGAGCCTGCGCAGCGTCGTGGGGTCGCTCGGGCAGCGCGCCGCCGTCACGCACGAGTAGACGGCGAGTTGCGGCGGTCGGAACTGAAGGTGCTCGGAGAACCCGTGCAGGCACTCGCTGACCTCGGTCAACGCCGGCGTGTGGTAAGCGCGGTCAACGGGCAGCGTCGTGCACATAGCGCCGGCCTGCCCCAGTTCGTCGGCGACCGCGGCCACCGCCTGGGCGCAGCCGCCGAGCACGATCTGGTGTGGGCAGTTGTCCATCGCCACCGTCAGGGCGCCCTCACTGCGCTGGACCAGCGCCAGCACGCGCTCACGCTCGGCCGTGACCACGGCGAGCAGGACGCCGGTCGGAACGCGGCCTTCGGCATGCAGGCGTTCGCACGCCTCGGTCGCCACCAGCGTGTGCCGGACGAGTTCGGCTTCGTCATCGACGTGCACGGCGCCGGCCACTCCCAGAGCGGACAGCGCGCCCGTGCTGTGGCCGAGCACGGCGTCCGGCCGGATGGCGAGCCGGTTGAGCATGCCCGACAGCGCCTGGTTCGCCGCCAGGACCGCGGCGATGCAGGAGTCCATCGTCCACAGCGCGTCCGGGTCTCCAGGCGATCGCTCGCCCGGGGCTGGGAAGATCGCCTGGCTTGGAAGCCGTCTGCGTCCGTGCTGAGCAAACGCCCGGTCCGTCAGGTCGAACCAGCCGCGGACATCAGGGAAGCGGAGGCACAGGTCCGCCAGCATGTTCACGTACTGCGCGCCCTGGCCGGGGAACAGGAAGGCCAGCGTGCCGGGCGCGTGCAGCGGGGCGTCGGTGCAGTAGACGCCGCCGGGCTCGTCGATGCCCGAGCAGCCTGGGTCGGCCAGCCGGTTCAGCGCGTGGGCGAGCTTGGCGTCCAGGTCTGCGACCGAGTCAGCCACAATGGCGAGCTGGATCTCAGGCGGGGCGGGTAGCCCGCAGTTCAGCGTGTAGGCGAGGTCGACCAGGTCCAGATCCGGGTTCTCAGCGAGCATCCCGCGCAGCTGATCACCCTGCTTGAGCAGCTCCCCCCGGTCGCCGGCCGACAGGACGAGGACCTCCGTGCCGAAGCTGCGGTGCGAGCGCTCCCCCCGGCCCCGTCCGAGTTGGGGGGACTCCCCCCGGCCCCGTCCGAGTTGGGGGGACTCCCCCCGGCCCCCTGGATGCTCCTCCAGGATCGCGTGGGCGTTGATCCCGCCGAGGCCGAACGCGCTGACCGCCGCGCGTCGCGGCTCTGGGCCGGCGTGAATCCACGGGCGGGCCTCGGTGTTGAGGTAGAACGGCGTCGAGTCCAGCCTCGGGTTGCCCGCTTCGGCGTGCAGGGTCGGTGGGAGCACCCTGTGGTGCAGCGCCAGGGCCGCCTTGATGATCCCCGCCGCGCCGCCGGCAGGCAGCGGGTGGCCGATCATGGACTTGACCGAGCCCAGCGCACACGATGGCCCGTCGCCGCCTCGCTCACCGAACACGCGGGACAGCGCCTCGATCTCGACCGCGTCGGCAGCCGGCGTCCCGATCCCGCACCCCTCGACGAGCGACAGCGTGCGCGGCGCGATGCCGGACTGCTCGTAAGCCCGGCGCATCGCCAGCTCCTCGCCCTCGACGCGCGGAGCGAGCAGGCCCATCGCTCGCCCGTCGCTGGCCACCCCGACCGCTTTGAGCAGGGCGTAGATGCGGTCGTCGTCACGCTCGGCGTCCTCGCGGCGTTTGAGCACGAGGATGCCCGCGCCCTCGCCGAGCAGCGCGCCGTCGGCGTCCGCGCCGAACGAGCGCACCTGGCCTCCGCGGGACATCGCGCCCATCTGGCAGAAGAACAGCGCGACGGCGAACGGGCTGGACAGGTGGACGCCGCCGGCCAGCGCCATGTCCACCTCGCCGCTGTCCAGCTTCGAGCTGGCCTGCTCCATGGCGACCAGTGAGCCGGCGCAGGCGGCGTCCACCGTGTACGCCGGGCCCATCAGATCGAGTCGGTTCGCGATGCGTCCGCACATCACGCTCGGGATGAGGCCGGGCGCGGTGTCCAGGTCGAAGGGCGGAAGGCTCGCCCGCAGCTGCTGGCGGATCGCGGCGAGCTCGGCGGCCGAGTGCTCCGGGTGCAGCGTGGCGAGCAGGCGGATCGTCTGGTCGATCCCCGCCGTGTGCTGGAACACGGTGGCGTAGCCGCGGCCGGGGTGGGCGCCGCGCCCCAGGATCACGGCGGTGCGCTCGCGGTTGAATTCCCGGTCGAGATAGCCGGCGTCGGCGAGTGCCTCGTGGGCGACCCGAAGGGCGATGAAGTGCTCTGGGTCGCCCCCGTCGATCGCGCGGGGGAGGACGCCGTAGTCGAGGGGATTGAAGCGGGCGAGTTCGCCGAGGAAGCCCCCGCGCTTGGTGTAGACGGGGTCGCCGGCGGAGTCCCGCGGATCGGAGGCGTCACCGGTGCTCCAGTCCGGCGGCGCCTCAGTCATCGCGTCCACTTTGCCCAGGATGTTCTCCCAGAAGGCCCCGACGTCCGGCGCTTTTGGGAACACGCACGCCATGCCGATGATGGCGATGTCGCCGCGCGGGCTCATGGGGCGTCGCCTCCGGCAGCGACGACCGCCAGCCGGTTCAGTGCTCGGCTGCAGGTGAACTCCATGTCCTCGATGGTCACGAGCAGGCGCCCCTCGTCGTCCAGGAACGCGAACCTCGTGTCGAGGATGTGGCCTCCGGCGCGCGCCACGGCGCGGAAGTCGCAGCGCAGTGGCGCGTCCGGCAGCGCCGCGAAGCGGCGGTAGCGCCCGATTCTGGCTGGCAGGGGGGTCATGCCCAAACGGGTGCGCGCCCACAGGATGGCCAGCTGGAACCCGCTGTCGATCAGCGCGGGGTCGACGATCCACCTCGCCAAGGGGGGTACCCCCACGATGCAGCGCTGTGGGGAAGAGGGCATCAGCGTCGCGACCATGCCCTCGTCGTCGATCCCCTCGATCCGGGTGATCCCCCGCAGCAGTGGGCCTTGGAAGAGCAGCTCGTCGTAGGCCGCTTCGATCTCCATCGGGAATGGATCCAGCAGGCGTGCTGCGCGGCTTGGAGCTTGCGGCGCCGGGGTCAGCGCTGCCCGCAGGACGGCCTCGGCCCGATAGCTGATCCGCTTGGTGTGCGGATCGGCGATGCTCACGCCGAGCGCGATCCCGCCGTCGAGGGCCGGTGGGGCGGCAGTCGTCGTCCGGATGATGACCGGTCGGGGTCCGTCGTCGAGGATCACCCCTTTGAGTACCTGCAGGCCGCGCAGCTCGGTGACCTCGTGCCCTGGCCGTGCCGCGATCGCTGCCTCGGCCATCAGCTCCATCGCCGCCGCTGCGGGCAGGACCGGGTGCCCGTCGAGCCGGTGATCGCGCAGGTAGAGGTCGCGGTCTGGGTCGAGCGTCCGCGTCACCTCGATGCCGTCGGAGGTCGCGGTGATCCCTGCGCCGTCGAGCAGCGGGAGAGCCTCGGCACGGGGCACCGAGGTGGCCGGCTGCCATCCCGCGGCGCCGAGGATGACCTCGACGTCCCCTTTGCGGCCTCGTTCCAGCTCGTCGATCAGCGCGGCAGCGCCCAGCTCGGGTCCGATGAGCTGCACGCCCCGCCGGTCGAGCTGGCGCTCCAACTCGTCGGAGACCATCCCGGTCCCCTTCCACGGACCCCACAGCAACGACGTCACCCGGCAGGGCCAGCGCGCGTCGAGCCACGCCGCGAGCTTGTTCAGCACCTCGTTGGCGGCCGCGTAATCGCCCTGCCCCGGGTTTCCGCAGCGCGCGCTGATCGAGGAGAACAGTGCGAGGAACGTGAGGGACTCGGGCCGCAGCGCGCGTGCGAGCACGAAGGCGCCGGTCGTTTTGGTGGCCATGACCCGGTCGAACGAGTCGCTGGTCTTGTCCTCGATCAGCCTGTCCTCGACGATCCCGGCCCCGTGGATGACCCCGTCGATCCGCCCGTGGCGGGCGTAGGCGTCGTCGATGAGCCTGGTGAGCTGCTCGGCGTCGCGGACATCGACCTGGTGATAGCGGACACGAGCGCCCGCCTCGGTCATCCTCAGCAGGTTCGCGCGCATCTGCCGGTCGGCGAGCAGGCGCCGGTAGGCGGGCTCCACCTGGGCGGGCGTGGCCGGCGGGCCGGCGCGCCGCAGCCGGACGGCGAGCGCCGCCTTCAACGCCCTCGGATCGGCGATCCCGGCGGTGTCGGCGGCCTCCTCGGGGTCGGGCAGAGGCGAGCGGCCGGCGATGAGGATGGTCGGTCGGTAGCGGCGGGCGATCTCGCAGGCCGCGCTGGCCGTGATGCCCCGGGCGCCGCCGATAACGAGCAGGACGGAGTCCATGCCCAGCAGCGGCTGGCCGCCCCCTGGGGGCAGGGGCGCGGGCATGAGCTGCAGCGTGGTCCGGCTGCCGTCTGACCAGCCGACCTCGACGTGGTCGTCGCCGGCGGTGAGCTCCGCGGCCAGCCGCTCCGCGGCTCGGGAGATCGTCGGGCCCCCAGCGGGAGCTGGGAAGTCGGGGCCCGCAGCGGGAGCTGCGGATCGGGGCCAGGACGCTGTGGACGCGTCGGGGCCCGCAGCGGGAGCTGCGGATCGGGGCCAGGACGCTGTGGACGCGTCGGGGCCCGCGGCGGGAGCTGCGGATCGGGGCCAGGACGCTGTGGACGCGTCGGGGCCTAGGTCGACGACCCTGCACGCGACCTCGGGCCACTCGCGCGCCAGCGTCTTCACGAGTCCCGCGACGCCGCCGTGGCTGGGATGCAGCGGCGCGCCGGTCCCGCGGGTGGCGAACGCGCCGTCCATGCAGACCGCGGCCAGCAGGCGAGTGGGCGCGCCTGCTGGGCGGGGGGCCGCTCGCCGCAGGTCGGCGCTGGCCGCTTGGGCCAGATGGAACAGCGTCCTCGTCTCCAGGTCCAGCCGTGCCTGCCAGCCGCGGACGTCCAGCTCATCGAAGGGCGGGCCTGCCCGCAGCGGCAGCAGGTGCACGAGGGCGCCGATCGGCCCCTGCCGCTGGTGGACGGCCTCGACCAGGTCACGGGCCGCTTGCGGGTCACCGAGCCTCGCCGCGTACCCGTCGGTTCCGGCCTCCGACGCCAGCCCATGCCCCTGCCGGTCGCGGACCAGGGCGACGTCGATCCCTCCTGCCCGCAGCAGCGCGGCGAGGTCGCGAGCGACGCCCCGCTCGTCGTCGGTGATGACGACCACTCCCGACAGCGAACGCGTCGTCTCGCCGATCGGCGCGTCGACCGCCACGACGAGGGAGCGGGACAGCTCGGCGCTGGCGCTCGGTGTGAGCGCCGCCGCACCGGTCGCCCGCTGACCGATGCGGCGGCGGCTGAGGGCGGCGACGAGCGCCTCCACGAGGGCGCGCAGGGTCCTGGCCTTCGCCAGTGTCTCCATGGCGTCAGAGTCCATCACGCCGTCGGAGCCCCCCAGCTCCTGCTGTGCCGCGCCGAGGATCTCGACGCGTTTGATCGAGTCGATGCCGAGGTCGGCCTCCAGGTCGACGTCGAGGTCGAGCATCTCGGGTGGGTACCCGGTCCGCTCCGCCACGAGCCGCACCAGCCGGCGCGTGACCTGGCCAACGTCTGGCGGACCGGGCCGCTCAGGGTCCGCCATGCTGGGCGCGGCCTCAGCGTCGGCTTGTATAGGGGGCGGCACAGCAGGAGGGGCCGGGGGGTGTGGCATGTCCTCCGTGCTGGCCGCCCCAGGCTGTAGGACGGTCTCACTCCATGCGGACGCGCCGGAGCCGTTGCGCCCCGGGCTCTGCAGGTAGGCGCTGACGACCGCCTGCTGGGTGTCCAGAAACTTCCTCATGAGCTGCTGAAATGCCAGCACGACGTCGGCTGTCGCCGCATGCGGGGCCGGCGCTGGCGCCGTGGGCTCGGGGTGCGCACCGTTGCGGGTGCTCGACGCGGCGCTCGTCTGGGCGGCCTGCGCTGGGCGTGACGCGACGGGGGGCTGGAAGCGCGCGGGCGGGCGCTCCCCGGCAGAGGTCGCCTCGCGCAGCGGCCGGGCGGAGCCCCCGTCGATGAGCCAGGTGGTGTCAGGCAGCGGCGCGGGGTCTTCGGGCGGGGCGTCCAGCCGAAGGGGTTTCGTCACCCTTCCCTGGTAGAGCCGGTCGAGGTCCAGGTCGACGCCGTGGGCGTGCAGCTGGGCCAGCGCGTGCTGGAGCGCGGTCAGGCCGTGACCCGCGCCCTGCGTGGCCACCGCCAGGTGCGGGCGCGCGCCGAGCGCCTTGCCGACCAGGCCGGTCAGCACGCCGCCTGGGCCGACCTCCACGAACAGGCGGGCGCCCGCGGCCTCCATCTGCTCGACCTGCTCGGCGAAGCGCACTGGCATGACGAGGTGGTCGGTGAGCAGCTCGGCGATCTGTGACGGCTCGGCCGGGTAGGGGGCCGCCGTGGTGTTGGCGTAGACCGGCAGCCGCGGGGACCCCAACGCCACGCTCGACAGCGCCCGCGTGAGCCGGTCGCGCGCGGGCGCGACCAGCGGGGAGTGGAACCCGCAGGCCACGGGGAGCACCCGCGCGTCGATCCCGGCGGCGGCCAGGCGCTCGATCGCCTGCTCGATCCCAGGCCTGGTCCCGGAGATCACGGTCTGCGCCGGCGCGTTGAGGTTAGCCACCCACACCTCGGGCACACCGCCGAGCGCCTCCCGCACCCGGGCCGGCCCCTCCGACACCGCGGCCATCGTGCCGAGGTCGCGCTCGGCCGCCTCGATGATGGCGCGTCCCCGCGCCTCGGACAGGCTGTACAGGACATCCTCGGCGATCACGCCCGCGCCGCACAGCGCGGCGTACTCGCCGTAGCTGTGCCCCGCCACCATCGCTGGCCGCACGCCGAGCGCCGCGAGCAGCCGCGACAGCCCCACCTCCGCCGCGCCGAGCGCGGGCTGGGCTCGGTCGGTCCTCCTCAGCGCCTGAGCTTGCGCCCGCTCATCCCGCGAGCTGAACGCCGGTGGCGCGAACACGTAGGACGACAGTGGACGCTCCAGGCGATCGGCGAGGACGGCATCAGCCAGCTCGAACGCCTCACGCACCTCGGCGAAGCAGATGGCAAGGTCAGCGAGCATGCCGGGGTGCTGCGAGCCCTGCCCCGGGTACAGGAAGGCGATCGAGCCACCGCCGGCCAAGGGCGTCGCCCCCCGGTAGACGCCGCCGCGGTCCCAGACCTCGGGCCCGGCCAGCGTGTCACGGGCCTTGGAGAGCTTGGACCGCAGGTCGTCCACTGACGTGGCCACGATCGCGAGCCTGGCTTGCGGATCGGTCTGCATGAGGCTATTATCGAACATAAGTTCAGAGTATGTCGGGGAGGAGCTGAGTTGGCAAGTGTTTTCCATCCAAACCGTATGAGCCACCTTCCGCAGCGGGGGCTGTGGCCCGACCTCCGCAAGCGCGTGATCCAGCGCGTCAAGGCGCTCGCGCAGCTCGTCGGGGGAGGAGGCCGTCCAGCAGAGCAGCTCGCTCGGCCAGGCCAGCACCGGTGCGCCGCGGTCCGCGGGCAGGTACTCACCGGTGTACTCCTCGAGTGCCACGTGGAAGTTCGTGCCGCCGAAGCCGAACGCGCTGACCCCGGCGCGCCGCGGCGGCGCGGCGGGGGCCCGAAGCCAGGGACGCGTCTGACTGTTGACGTAGAAGGGGCTGTCGTCGAAGCCGGCCGTGGGGTTGGGCCGCTCGACATGCAGCGTCGGCGGCAGCACCCTGTTGTGCAGCCCGAGCGCCACCTTGATCAGCCCGGCCACGCCGGCGGCGCCCTTGGTGTGGCCGATCATCGACTTGACCGACCCGATCGCGCATCCCTGCCGGGGCGCGCCGGCCGCGCCGAAGACCTGCGTGAGCGCCTGGATCTCGGCCCGGTCCCCAGCCGGCGTCCCCGTGCCGTGGGCCTCGACCAGGCCGACCGTGGCGGGTGAGAACCCCGCCTGCGCATAGGCCCGCTCCAGGGCGAGCACCTGCCCCTCGGGCCGCGGGGCGGTCAGGCCCTTGTCCCGGCCGCCGCTCGATCCGCCGATCCCCTTGATGACGGCGTAGATCCGGTCGCCGTCCCGCTCGGCGTCGGCGAGCCGCTTCAGCACGAGGACGCCCAGGCCCTCGCTGATCGCGATGCCGTCGGCTCCCGCATCGAACGGCCGGCAGCGTCCGCGCGGCGACAGCGCGTGGGTCTTGCTGAAGCAGAGGTAGCCCAACGGGTTCTGCGTGTTGTCGGCCCCGCCCACGATCATCATGTCTGCGGTGCCGGCCTCCAGCTCGCGCACGGCGAGGCAGACGGCGGCCAGCGACGCGGCGCAGGCGGCGTCGACGGTGCAGTTGACCCCGCCGAGGTCGAAGCGATTGGCCACCCGCCCCGCGGCGACGTTGGGCAGGATGCCGGGGAACGAGTCCTCGGTCCAGACCGGAAGAGAGTCGGGGAACTCCTGGCTGGCGGGGCCGGGCACCGTCTGCAGGCCAGAGCGGATGCTGTAGCGATTGGCGAGGTCGCCCACGCCGCTGGCTCCCAGTATCACCCCCGTCTTGTCTCGCGCGAACGGCCGGTCGAGGTAGCCGGCGTCGTCCAGCGCGGCCCGGACGGCCTCGAGGGTGAGCAGCTGGAGGGGCTCGATCGAGCGCAGACTGGTCGGCGGCATGCCATAGCGCAGTGGATCGAACGGGACGGGGTCGAGGAACCCGCCCCAGCGGGAGTAGATCCTGTCCGGCGCGTCCGGGTCGGGGTCGAAATAGTCCCGCCAGTCCCACCGATCGGCGGGGATCTCCACGATCGCGTCGACCCTGTCGAGGATGTTCTGCCAGTACGCCTCCAGGCTCGGCGCTTTGGGCAGCAGGCAGCTCATCCCGATGATGGCGATGTCGCACGGCTGAGGGGGAGCTGTGGTGCGGTCCCGCCGCACGGTCTCGTCGAGCAGCGCGGAGCTGTTCGCGCACACGTCGTGATGCAGCTCGGCGAGCGTCACGACACGGTCGCGCAGGGCAGCGACCTGGCCGAGCATGTACATGCCGTGGACGGCCTGCTCGTCGGGTGTCATGGCGACGAACTCGGGCGCGTCTGGGTCCTGCTCATGGCTCGGGTTGCGGTTGATCCCCTTCGATGCGATGCGCAGCCGCCCCAGGTTCAGCCGCTCGAGCCGTGTCCGGATCTCCTCGGCGGGCAGCGTCTCGGCCGCCAGCCGGCGCTGCTCCCGCCGGAAGGCCTCCGGGAACGCCGTGTCCGCGCAGCGCGTGGCGTGTCCCGGCCCGCTCTGGAGCAGCACGGTGCCGGTGCAGCGGACCGCCTCGGCCTGGAACCCCGACGTGATCGCGCCCGCGGCCACCGCCTCCGCGGTGAACAGGTAGGCCGTCCCGAGCAGCACCCCGACCTTCGCGCCCCGTTCCGCCAGCGGCGCCGCCATCGCCGCGACCATCGCGGCCGACCGGGCGTCGTGGACGCCGCCGGCGAAAAGCACGTGGCAGTCCGGCAGGTCGCCCTGTGGCATCGACGCCAGGAGGGTGTCGATCATCGTGTTCCACAGCACGAAGCTCGTTCGCGGCCCTACGTGCCCGCCGCACTCCCGCCCCTCGAACACGAACCGCCGGGCGCCGGCCTCCGTGAACAGTGTCAGCAGGCCAGGCGAAGGCACGTGCAGGTAGGTCGGGATGCCCTCGCGCTCCAGTGACAGCGCCTGGTCCGGCCGGCCGCCCGCGATCAGCGCGAACGACGGCGGGCAGCGCCGCAGGACCTCCAGCTGCTCCTCGCGCAGCTCGAGCGGGACGAACCCCAGGATGCCGACCCCCCAAGGCTGCTCGCCGAGCGCCCGCCGCGTCTGCTGGAGCAGCTCCTCCACCCGCGGCCCGCGCATCATCGCGAGCGCCAGGAATGGCAGCGCGCCCGCCTCGGCGACCTTCTGCGCGAACCCCGGGACGTCGCTCACCCGGGTCATCGGCCCTTGGACGATCGGGTATCGCGTGCCGTGAGCGCCGGCGAGGGGGCTTCCCTCGGCGAGCGGCCGCAGCGTCGCGGCCAATGCCCGATGCTCATCGACAGCCTGGCGAAGACCCGTGAGCACACCCCCGACGGTGCGGAAGCGCGTCGCCAACCCCGCGGCGAAGGCGGCGTCCTGGCCGAGCAGCCAGGCCTGATCCGGTGAGTCCCAGCCGACCAGACCGGCGAGCCCTTCACGCCAGGCCGCCTGGCGATGTAGTCCTGGCCCGCCAGTGGCCAGCGCGCCCTCCAGCTGGCGCAGCTCTTCGGCTGCCCTGTGGCCCGGCCGCGCGTACAGCCGCCACTGCTCGCCGAGCTCCTGACCGACGCAGGCCGTCTCGCTGCCGTCCATGCGGGCGATGTCCGCCTTGACGCCGTCGGGCAGCGGGGATTCTCGCGTCAGCGCCAGCTGCGCGTCGAGCACTGCCCCGGCCGCGCCAGCCGCGGCGCACGCCGCCGCCGAGTGCCCGCCGATCCCGCCCTGGGCCCATACT
Organism: Egibacteraceae bacterium; assembly: GCA_050743205.1. GTDB lineage: Bacteria > Actinomycetota > Nitriliruptoria > Euzebyales > Egibacteraceae > JBOGED01. Next base: position 16,535 of record JBOGEA010000032.1, read on the forward strand.
GGCAGCGCTGTCTCGGACAGCAGCTGTTGGAGCAGGACGAACGCGGTCGTCTCGCCGACGCGTCCCCCGGCCTCATGACCCTTCGCGATGACGCCGTCGAGCCCCAGGTCGACGGCCAGCCGCGCCTCGTCCAGGCTCGTCGCCTCGAGCAGCACCTCGACGTCCCGGGCACGCAGCAGCTCGGCCTGCCGGCGGACAAGCTCGCGCCCGGCCGGAGCCAGGATCGCCACGTTGACCGCGGGCGGCAGGGTCGAGATCACCGCGTCGGCGACGCCCTCGTCGGCGGGATCGAGCCTGACCCCACAGCGGCCGCGACCGAACCGCGCGAGCCTTGCGACCGCCCGCACCGCCATCTCCGCATCTGCGACGAATGACACATCCACGACGCCGACCGCCCCCGCACGGCTGGCGGCGATCGCGATCGCCGGATCTGCGATCCCCGGCAGTGTCAAAGCGATGAACTCGAACTTCGCCAACGGTGGTCTTCCTCCCACAGATGTTCGGCGTGCGTGCGCCACTCGTTGTTCTTCAGGGCAGCTGCTGGTCGCCCGCGAGTTTTCTTCGCAGGCGAAGGGATTGCGCTAACAGCAGCCCGAGAGAACCCGCCACGGCGACAATGGCAATAATTTTTTTGCAGGATCTCAAAGTCCCACCCCTCTCGAGGTGTCCAGTCTTTTCTATGAATTTGACGGTGCGGCCAGCGATTGGCGACGGCAGGTGGTCAGTTCTGAGGGACAAAGAGGCACAGACAGCGGCATGCCCTCGCCCCGCTGCGCAGCGCCCCTGATCCCTCAGCTACCTGCTGGATCGCCCCTCTTAATGCCCGACCCGACCGTCCCGACGCATGCAAGCCACGCTTTCAACGCTTGCAGTAAGTGGGGTTGACTTGCGAGCTAAGCCTAACGCCCCAGCCTGTACCCCGCAAGGAGAAACACAAGAACAATGACCATAGCACTATCCGTGACCATATCGTTCCCCAAAGGTCTTAGGTAAGCCGCGCTGGGTGGGCAATCCCAGCGGCCTTATGCGAATTGCATCGCTTCCGAGCGTTGCGTCCTCCGAACCGCCGCAGGTGGAGGTTCACGATATTCCGCACGTATCGATTTTGGGCGGTCCAGCGGTGGCCGGGCTCGCGCCGCTCAAGGGCGGGCGCCCAGGCGGGTCACATGCCCGCGCTGGGCGATGACTCCGACCTCCCAGCCAGCAGCCCCCAAACTCGGGCTAGACTGTGCGCCGTTCGATGCGGCCCGTCAAAGCGCCGGCCCCCAGCACCCGCGCCGCCCCAGAGACACAACCACAGATCAGACACCGAACCCCGCCGGGGTAGCTCAGTCGGCAGAGCAGGGCTCTTGTAAAGCTCAGGCCGCGGGTTCGACTCCCGCCCCCGGCTCCAACAGAACCGCAGGTCAGAATGGTAATCTGCTTTTCTGTCGGCTCCGAGGTCCCGGCGCGTGGCAACGGGGCGGTGTGGGGGGTAGCGTCGGGTGCCATGGCGCGTGGGCACATCCAACAGCGGGACAACGGCACCTTCCGGGTCCTCGTCTACGCCGGCCGCGACCCGCTGACCGGCAGGGAGCGGCGGCTGACGGCCACCGCCAAGACGCGCAGGGACGCCGAGCGGCTGCGCACCAAACTGCTGGGCGAGATCGACCGAGGCCGCGCCAGCGGCACCAAAGCCACCGTCGCCGAGGTGATCGAGCGCTGGCTGGCCACCGCCGACCACGAGCTGACCACACGCCGCAACTACGAGCGTTACACCAAACGGATCATCCTGCCCGCCCTCGGCGACGTCCAGGCGCGCCGGGTGACCGTGGAGATGCTCGACCGGCTCTACGCCGAGCTGCGCCGCCGCGGCGGCCAGCGCGAGCAGGGCCTGGCCGGCAACACGGTCCGCAAGGTGCATTTCATCCTGCGCGCCTCGTTCGGGCTGGCCGTCAAGTGGGGCTGGCTGACCGACAACTCCGCCGAGCGGGCCACGATCCCACGGTTCGTCCGCCAAGAGGTCCACCCCCCGACCCCAGCGCAGGTCGAAAATTTCGTGCAGACCGCCTGGACCGGCGACCCTGACTTCGGGACGCTGCTGTGGGTGGCCATGGTCACCGGCGCGCGTCGCGGTGAGCTGTGCGCGCTGCGCTGGTCTGACATCCGCCTGGATGAGGGACGGCTGCTGATCGCGCGCAACCTCGTCCATGTGGGGCGTGAGCGGCAGGAGAAGGACACCAAGACCCACCAGAGCCGCTTCCTCGCCCTCGACGAGGTCACCGTGGAGATCCTGGCCGAGCATCGGACACGCTGTGAGGAGCGGGCCGCCGCCTGCGAGGTCGGGCTCCGCGCTGACGGCTGTGTGTTCTCGACCAGCCCGGACGGGGCGGACCCGTGGCTGCCGGACTCGGTGAGCCGCCGCGTCGGCCGGCTGGCCGACCGGTTGGGGGTCGCGATCACGCTGCGCAGCCTGCGCCACTACGCGGCCACCCAGATGCTGACGACCGGCACCGACCTGCGCACCGTCGCCGGCCGTCTCGGCCACGGCGAGGGCGGCGCCACCACCCTGCGGGTCTACACCCACTTCGTCCCCGCCCCCGACCGTCGCGCCGCCGAGGCCCTCGCGCAGACCGTGGCCCGTCCGACCACGCCAACCAGGTGAGACCGAACACTATGGGGCTGATACGGAGATTGTTCGATGGCAGCCGTTCCACGCCAAGAGTCTGGAACCTTCCCAAGCTACTGAGCAGCCCGGCGTCGGGACCTGATGAGCACGCTGGACGTGGCTGGCCTGGACTGCCGTGATCTGCTCGCCTGAGCGCTCGTATCAGCGGCGCTTGCAGCTGCCGGCCGCGGCCTTGGCAGGGAGGCGCGGTCCGGAGTTGTGTCTGTGACACGGGAGGTTGCTCTCTGTGGATCCGCTGAATCTTCGCGACCAAGTCGTCCCGGACGTCTTGGTCGTGGTCAGGCTTGGAGCCAACACGCTGCTCAATGGCCACCTGGAAAAGAGCACGAGCGAGTGCCGCGCCCGCTGGGGCATCTGGGGGTTCTCGGTGCTCGAAGTGCCGGGCGGGGACTACGGCCAGCTCGTGCGGCTTCGACCCGTCGTGGCAGAGCGACGCCTTCTCCTCGTCGCGAATGGACCGGAGCTCATCTCGGCTGGCTTTCCCCTGCTCCCCACACTCGACCATCCCCACTGGACCGTGGTGATCTCCGAGCCGACGCCTGAGCAGTTCGGCCACGTGCGTGCACTGTTCCATGGCCCGATCGAGAACCCAGCCTGGTCGGGTCGCGGCCGGCCGGTACGATGAGCTCATGAGCCACACCCTCGCCTACGACCTGTGGTATGACCCCAACACCGTCGGGGCCGACCTTGTCGTGGAGTGCTGGATCTCGCACGGCCCCCGCTGCGGCGACGTGACCTTCGACCCTCAGCCCGGCGATTGGGTGACCGTCGGCGACGACGAAGAAGCGCCTTTGCGGGCGCGGGTGACCCGCCGTGATGGTGATCGGGTGTGGCTGCAGGTCCACCTCCCATCCATGGCCGAGGCGGTGGCTTGAGCGCCGCCGTGACGGGATGGCCCACAGCCCGCGGCGCGCGATAGCCGAACGCGGTTGCCGTCCGAGCCCAACCGCGAGGACGCCTGGTGGGGGGCCCGGTCAGGCAGGGCCGGGGCCAGGGTGATGCGCGCGGGAGCAGCTCGGCGGCGTAGTGGTCGCCGCCGTTGTAGGCCAAGCCCGGTACCTGCAGGACCCGCCCTGCCCGCGCCACAGGCAGGGTTCGCCCACAGCGGGTCGGCCTCGAGCTGGGTGACCGTCGTCGCTGGCGCCCCAAGGTGCGGAAGTCGGGCAGGACGATCAGGTCCCGGTCGGGGCTGACGTCGAGCCACTCGCCGCTGACCTCGACGAACCCGGCGACCTGGTCGAACTCGCCGACACCTTCGGGCAGCTGCGGGGGTGGGATGCCGGCGTCGGTGGCCACCGACCCGGGAAGGCGGCTCGGTGCTGTCGATGCGAAACTGCTGTCATCTGGGCAGATGGCGATCCCGGTGGTGCCCGGGCGGTGGCGGGCAGCTTGGTGTCACTGCTCGTAGGCGCCTCGACCTCGGCGGGCCGCCGTTGCGGTCGCGTCCGCCGGCACCGTAGGGGGGCTCACGGAGGGCTTCTCATTAGGGCTGCTGGTCGAGGTCGGTGCCGACGATCAGGTCGGGGCTGAGCGCGCCGATCGCCCCAACGCGGGCGGGCCCTGCTCACCGATCTGGGCGAGGCCACGGCGCACGAGGCGCCCTAGGGTGATGGTGTGCGTTACTTCCTTCTGGTGTACGACCAGCTCAAGGGCGAGGTCTTGGAGTTCCAAGAGTTCCAGGACCATGAGCGGCTGGAGGCGCTTGCGGCCCGCTTCGAGCGTGAGGCGCAGACTCTGCGCCAGACCCACATCGAGGTCGTCGTCCTTGGCGCCGAGTCTCGTGAGGCCCTGGAGCGGACGCACGCCCGCTACTTCAAAAGTCCCCGTCAGATCCTGTTGGCTGGCGCATAGCGCCTGCCCCCGCAGCGCCCCGCCCAAGCGCTTTCTCTCCGCCTGCTGCAGTCCTCAACGCACAGCGGGTCAGCGCGCTGGCCTGATGACGGATGCGGGCTATGACAGCCGCTCCATCGGCCCCCCCGTCCGCCAGCGCGCGGCGCCGAGCTGTGGGGAAACACGGCGGTTCGGCTGTTGCGGAGGTATTTTCGGTTGGGAGGGTGATCGGGGGGTTGGTGATCGAGGCTTCGCTCGACGGGGTGGTGAGTGCCGGCCGGCTCACGGACGGCGTCGTGCGGATCCTCGGTCCTGCGGGCCAGACTGCGGGGGCGGGCTTTGTCGTCAGCACCGAGGGCCTGATCGCCACCTGCGCGCACGTCATCGGCGACGGTGAGCCTGAGCGGCCTGTCACGGTCGTGTTTCAGGCGACGGGGGAGGCGCGGGGGCGCGGGTTACTCCGGTGTATTGGCGGGATCGCGACGATGTCGCGTTTCTGCGCCTGGAGGGGTCGTTGCCCGCCGGGGTTGAGCCGCTGGCGCTGGGGTCGTCTGCGGGAACCCAAGGCCATTCGTTCCACGCGTTCGGTTATCCCGGTGGGCCTGTGGGTGGGGAGCACGGTTACGGCATGATCGGCCACCAGGTCACACACGACGGCGTGACGCTGCTGCAGGTCAGTTCCAGCGAGGTGACCGTAGGGTTCAGTGGCGGGCCGGTGTTCGATGAGGCGGCCCGGCGCGTGATCGGGATGGTCACCTCTATTCGGCCCCCCGACTCCTACGGCCGGGGCGCCAGCACGGCCTTCGTCACGCCCACGGAGACGCTGCGGGCGGTGTGCTCGGAGCTTGCGCTGTCTGATGTGTGTCCCTACCGCAGCCTGGCCGCGTTCACCGAAGCGGACCAAGAGTTCTTCTGCGGTCGCGATCGGGCGGTGGACGCGGTGTTGGCCGGCCTGGAGCGGGACCGGCGGTTCCTCGCGGTCTTCGGCCCCTCCGGCAGCGGCAAGACCTCGCTGATCCAGGCCGGAGTCCTCCCGCGGCTGGGCCGGGGCGCGCTGGCGGGCAGCGACCGTTGGGATGTGATCGTGGTCCGCCCGGGCACCGACCTGCTTGCGGAATTGGAGCGGGCCGGTCTGGCCGGGGCGTGTACGGACTTGGGCCAGGCTGTGGGGGACTGGCACGGCGCGCATCCCGAGGCGCAGCGGTTGGTGCTGGTGGTGGACCAGTTCGAGGAGCTGCTGGTCAGTGTGCCGGCGGCGCAGCGCACCGGTGCGGTCGGCCAATTGGTGGCGGCGCTGGAGCGGTCGCTGCCGTTGACGGTCGTTGTGGTGATGCGTGATGACTTCTACAGCCGGTTGGCGGAGTCGGCTGCTGAGCTGATGCCGTGGGTCGGGCGCAACTCGGTCGATGTCCCTGCCGAGCTGCACGCCCATGAGCTGGCCGCGATCGTGGAGCGGCCGTCCAGCCCTGTGCAACTGCAGGCCGACCTCGCCGCGCGGATCGTCGCTGACGCGATCGAGGCGGCGCGAGTGGCGGATCCCGGCAGCCGCAGCGCGCGCAGCACGGTGCTGCCGCTGTTGGAGTTCGCGTTGACCGAGCTGGGAGCGGCGTGAGGATGGCTGGCTGACCCACAAGGCGTATGACCAGATCGGCGGGGTCATCGGCGGGTTGGGCCAATGGTGCGACCGCGCTTTGCGCGAGTTGGACACCGGCCTGCACCCCGTCGCTCGACGGGTGCTGACCGCGCTGGTCAGTGTCAGCGACGAGGCCGAGGGCGTCCCAGACAGCCGCCGCCGCCGCACCATCGCCGAGCTGTCCACCGGCGACGGCGACGCAGTTGGCAAGGTCGTGCAGCGGTTGACGGCTGCGCGGCTGCTGGTGACCAGCCGACGAGACGACGGCCAAGCGGCCGTGGAGCTGATCCACGAGGCGCTGCTGCGCGAATGGCCCCAGCTGGGGCAGTGGCTGGCAGAGGACCGCGACCTCCTCGCCTGGCGCCAACGCATCGAGCGCCCCACGGCGGTGTGGATCGCCAGCTCGTCCGGCGACGGCACGAAGGGCGATCCTGACTTGCTGCTGCGCGGCCGCCAACTGGCCGAGGCCGAGGACTGGGTCGACCAGCGCGCAGCAGAGCTGCCCGCCGACCACATCGCCTACATCAAGGCCAGCAAGCACCTCCAGGCTCGTGAGCGTGACCGCGACCGCCGCCGTATCCGTACCCTCACTTCGCTGACCGCAGGTCTGGTCGTGCTGCTCCTCGTGGCGATGACGGCTGGGGTGATTGCCGTAGTCCAAGCAAATCACGCATCCGAACGGGCTCGCCTCGCGAAGTCGCGTGAGCTTGCCGCCGTGGCAACAACCAGACTCAATGACCAGCCCGACCTGGCCCAGCTGCTCAGCCTTGAGGCTCTGAACACCGTTGACACCGACGAGGCCAGGAAGGGTCTAGTGAGCGGGCTTTTGGCGTCTGGATATGAGTTCATTCGCCTGACCGGCCATACCAATTGGGTGTATGGGGTGGCGTTCAGCCCTGACGGGGCCAGGATCGCCTCCGCCAGCGACGATGCGACAGTGCGGATCTGGGATGCCGTCACCGGCCAACCATTGGGCCAGCCCGTGACCGGCCACACCGACAGGATCCGGGGGGTGGCGTTCAGCCCTGACGGGACCAGGATCGCCACCGCCAGCGCGGATCGGACAGTGCGGATCTGGGATGCCGTCACCGGCCAGCAGTTGGGCGAGCCCCTGACCGGCCACACCGGCACGGTCTGGGCGGTGGCGTTCAGCCCTGACGGGACCAGGATCGCCTCCGCCAGCGACGATGCGACAGTGCGGATGTGGGATGCCGTCACCGGCCAGCAGTTGGGCGAGCCCCTGACCGGCCACACCGACGAAGTCAACGGGGTGGCGTTCAGCCCTGACGGGACCAGGATCGCCTCCGCCAGCGCCGATCGGACAGTGCGGATGTGGGATGCGGTCACCGGCCAGCAGTTGGGCGAGCCCCTGACCGGCCACACCGACGCGGTCGACGGGGTGGCGTTCAGCCCTGACGGGACCAGGATCGCCTCCGCCAGCGACGATGCGACGGTGCGGATCTGGGATGCGGCCACCGGCCAGCAGTTGGGCCAGCCCGTGACCGGCCACACCGACAGGATCCGGGGGGTGGCGTTCAGCCCTGACGGGACCAGGATCGCCTCCGCCAGCGCGGATCGGACAGTGCGGGTCTGGGATACGGTCACCGGCCAGCAGTTGGGCCAGCCCCTGACCGGCCACACCGACAGGATCCGGGGGGTGGCGTTCAGCCCTGACGGTGCCAGGATCGCCTCCGCCAGCGCGGATCGGACAGTGCGGGTCTGGGATGCCGTCACCGGCCAGCAGTTGGGCCAGCCCCTGACCGGCCACACCGACGAGGTCCGGGGGGTGGCGTTCAGCCCTGACGGTGCCAGGATCGCCTCCGCCAGCGCGGATCGGACAGTGCGGGTCTGGGATGCCGTCACCGGCCAGCAGTTGGGCCAGCCCCTGAC
>JBOGEA010000033.1:0-24497 GCA_050743205.1 Egibacteraceae bacterium
CGCAGGGTGACGTCGTAGGCCTCGATGCGCAGGCCGGTGTCGGGGTGGGTGGTGGTGGTGCCCTGCAGGCCGATGTCGCCGACCCAGTGGTGGGCGCAGGCGTGGGGGCAGCCGTCCATGTACACCTTGAGGTCGGCGACCCGCTCGCCGAAGCGGGCGTCGAACGCGGCCAGGATCTCCTCCAGCTTGCCTTTGGTGTCGGCGACCGAGTAGTTGCAGAACGCGTGGCTGGTGCAGGCGATGGAGTTGCCGTAGACCTTGTTGCGGCTGATCGGCAGGCCGGCGGCGGCCATACCGTCGCACAGCTCGTCGAGGCGGTGGGGGGCGATGTCGCCGACGATCAGGTCCTGCTGGCGGGTCAGGCGCAGGTCGCCGCCGACGCGCTCGACGATGTCGGCGACCGCGACCATCTGGTCGCCGGTCATCCAGCCCATCGGCACCGAAAAGCCGGCGTAGACCAGGCCGTGCTGTTTCTGAGGGTGGATGCCGAGGTGGTCGAAGCCGGCCTGGGGCAGCGGGGCGGGCAGGTCGGCCAGCCGCCGTCCGAGGCGCTCCTCGACTTTGGCGCGCACGCCGTCGGCGCCGTAGTGGTCGACCATGAACTTGATCCGCGATTTCGCGCGGCTGACGCGGTAGCGCAGGTCGGTCTGCCACACGTCGGTGATCGCGCGCAGGACCTCGATCGTCTCCTCGACGGGGACGAACACGCCCAAGTCGCGGGCCAGCCGCGGGGTGCTCGACAGCCCGCCGCCCACGCAGACCGCGAACCCCTGGCGGCCCTGATGCGCCGCGGCCAGCAGCGCGACGTCGTGGATCTCCGGCGCGTTGCACTGCCCCGGGCAGGCGCTGATCGTGTACTTGTGCTTACGCGGCAGATTCGAATAATCCCGATTGCCATAGAAAAACGCCGCCACCTCTTTGATCACGGGGCGTACGTCGAACAGGTCCTCGGCCAGGATGCCCGCGACCGGGCACCCCGTGACATTGCGGACAGTGTCGCCCTCACCGCCCACGGTCGTCAGGCCGGTGGCGCGGATCGCTTCGAGCACGACCGGTAGCTGGTCGAGCCGGACCCAGTGCAGCTGCAGGCCCTGCCGCGTGGTCAGCTCGCCGTAGTTGCCGCCATAGGTGCGAGAGATCTCGCCCACGCCACGCAGCTGGGCCGGTGTGAGCAGCCCGCCGGCGACCTTGATGCGGACCATGAACGTGCCGACTTTGGGCTTGTCGTGGGTCAGACCCCACCAGTTGAGGCGGACGATGTCCTCCTCGGGCACCGCCTCGTAGCCCAGCGCGATCAGCTCGGGCAGCTCATCGACGATGTCGAGCGGAAATTTCTCCTCTTTCAACCGCTCGATCGAGTTGCGCTTGCGGACGAGTTCCCACGTCGGCTCCTCGATCCTGCGCCTGGTCGATACTGGCATGCCGTGGCTCCCTGCGGTTGTGGACTTAAATAAGGGAATACCACCGCCGGCACAGCATGCGAGAGAGATTGAACGGTATTTACCCCCAGATGGCGCTGACCAGTGGGCGACAGCCAAAGCCCGCCTTAGTTGATTAATTTAGCCATTATTGTGCACTCAGGAGATCGGACTTGGGACGGTCGGCGGCGTGACGGGTGCGCCAGGCGAGCCCCGGCTGGCCCTGCGTGTCCAAGATCGCGATGAGCAGGCCCCCGAGTATCGAGACGTTCTTCAGGAAGTGGATCTGCTGCTGCCGGCGCTCGGCCTCGTCGTGCTTCTCCCAGAACCGGTGACCCGCGGCGGTCGTCGGCACGAGGCTGGAGGCCAGCGCCATCGCGGACAGCCTGGGGCAGCGGCCCAGCACGAGCAGCGCGCCCGCGCCGACCTGCACCCCAGCGTTGACCAACGTCTCGGCGCTCTGGTCGGCCAGCCAGGGGAACGGGGAGGCGACCTTTGTCGCAACGTCCCGCGCGACCGGGACCTTCGATCCAGGATCGAGCAGCGCGTCCAGGCCACCGCTGATGAATATCGACGACATCATGACGCGGGCAGCGCGGCGGAGAATGCTCATGGCCTGTCCATACCGCCAGAAAGCCCAGTTCAAGCCCCGCGACGAGTGCCAGGTCACCCGACCTGAGCAGCCAGACTGCCACCTCTCCTCATATCCGACGTATACGCTTTTGGCAACTGCTATCGTCATCGGGTAGACATTGCGATCAGATTGGCGCAAGCACCGTAACTATCCCCTTCAGCGGTACGTCTCTACATTCAGACAAGATCATACGGGCAAGTCCACCTTTCAAAGGGGATGATTTTTCATGCCAACAGGCACACTGCCGAAGCGTGAAAACAATTTCACCGCAGCGAAGACCAATGATGTCCAGGGCGACACTCGACCATGGTGGTACAAGCGGCGGTGGCTGCTGCCGTTGACCGCATTGGTGGCTTTTATGATCGGAGCATCATCCGGCGATCCCGATGCCGCTCTGGAGCAGTCGCAGGCGAGAATCGGGCAGCTCGAGACCCAGCTCGCCGCCGAACAGGAGCGCGCGGATCAGGCGACAGACCAAGCCCGCGCCGCCGAGGAGGCGCGAGGCACGGCAGAAGCCGAGTTCGCGCGCCGCAACGAGGAGCTCGTGGCCGCTCCGGCCCTGCTGGACACCGCTGCCCCCCCGCCAGCGCCCGCGCCGCAATCCCCGCCAGCGCCCGCGCCACAGCCCGCGCCAGCGCCCGCGCCACAGCCCGCACCCGATCCCGGCCCTGAGACCGGTTGCGATCCCAACTACACCCCGTGCATCCCGGCGTATCCACCAGACCTCGACTGCGGCGACATTGGGCACCCCGTTCGCGTGACGGGCAGCGACCCGCACCGGCTGGACCGCGACGGCGACGGCACCGGCTGCGACTCGTAGCGCCGCAATGCGACCGCTTCCGAGAGACTTTGCCCCATCTGGTGGGCAAAGTCTCCCAGAAGCCCACTCTGTTGCCCAGTCGTAACGTCCGCTCGGCGTTGGCCGGTTTGCGGACGTTCGCCGGACACAACGCCGGTCGCTATTGGGCCCGCTGCTCCCCGTGGTACTGGAGCACACTCGATCAACGACTCCATCCCCTCAGGACAGGCCGCCGCAACAGCGCACGCGCGGACGCAACCCTCCTCGCGCTCGAACCTGTAGCCGCACCCAGGGCAGCGCTCCACGAACTGCCCGAACGAGCGCCAGATCCCGCCCGCCCCACACACGGGGCAGCGCAGCCGGAGGGCACGGCGGATCATCCCACCCGAAGGTAGCGCGGTCTCAAGCGCCAGCGGCAGCTTTCCTCCGGATTCGAGGGAAAGTTGCGTCCCAACCGCACTTCCACACGCTTGATGTGCGCCTTTCCTTCATATGCGGAGGAAAGCTGGGGTTGAGCGAACTGAGAGGAGCGCGTCGCCGCACCAATTCGCACCGCGGCGCAAGCTCTGGGATCTCAAGGGTGCGGCGAGTTCAGGGTTGGGGGGCTGCGGCGGGGGGGCGCGAGCCCGCCAGGGCGAGGTTGTTCAGGATGGCCTCGACAGAGCGGGATCTGTTGAGTGAGTAGAAATGGATTCCGGGTGCGCCGAAGGCGATGAGCTGCTCGCACTGCTTGGTGGCGTAATCAATGCCCAATTGCAGTGCGCCTTCTCTGTCATTGGAGACCTTCTCAAGCAGGTGATGCAATCGGGTGGGGATCTTCGCGCCGCACATGGCCGCGAACCGGATGGTCTGCTCCGCGGATTGGATCGGCAGTATGCCTGGCACGACCGGGACGCTCATTCCAAGCGCTCGCACATTCTCAATATAGCGGTAGAAGTCCTCGTTATCGAAGAAGAGCTGGGTGATGACGACGTCGGCGCCGGCCTCCACCTTCTGCTTCAGGTAACGGAGGTCTGCTTCTGGGCTCTCGGCCTGCGGATGGGTCTCGGGGAATCCCGCAACCGCGACAGCGAAACAGCCGCGCGTGCGGGCCTCCCGCACCAGATCGATGCTGTACGTGAATCCGTCAGGATGAGGAACCCAGTCGGTGGTGCCGCGAGGCGGGTCGCCTCGCAGGGCGATGATGTTCTCTATCCCCCTGCGCTCGAGCTCTGTGAGCACCGCGCGCACGTCGTCTTTGGACTGATCCACGACGGTCAGGTGGCACATCGCCTCGAGACCCCAGTCGCGGTGGAGCGCGTCGACCAGCTCGACGGTCTTCTCTCGGGTGCTGCCGCCCGCTCCATAGGTCACCGAGCAGAAATCTGGGTTCAGGCACGCCAGTACCTGGATCTCCTTCATGAGCTGATCGGTGCCGGCATCGGTCTTGGGTGGGAAGAACTCGAACGACACCTTGAGGCCCGGCTCAGCGTAGATGTCGCGCAGCTTCATGTCGCCTGGCCCTCCAGCTCGCATCGCACCTGATCAGTCCCGTCGACCATCGCCTGCAGCTTCGCGCGCGCGATCGCGGCGGGCAGGTGGCGGAGCCCGCAGTCCGGATTGATGATCAGCTGGTCGGCGGGGATGAACTCCAGCGCGCGGCGGATGCGCGAGGCCACCACCTCAGCGGGCTCGACGTCCTCGGTCTTCACGTCGATCACCCCTAGTCCCAGTCCACCCTCCCACTTGTAGCGCCGGAACAGCTCCAAGTCGTCGTACCCCTTCCGGGCGAATTCGAGGACCAGTTGATCCACATTCGCTTCCAAGACGGTCGGGAACAGGAAATCATAGTGTCCTTCCCAGGCGGGACGCGCGTAGCGGTTCCCGTAGCAGACGTGCAGCGCCCATGCGGCGTCTATGTTTTCGGTGACGATGTTGACCGCCTCGATCGCCAATTCCACGTCCTGTGGGTATCCCGCGAGAAACGGCTCGTCGATCTGGAGCAGATCAGCGCCTGCCTTCACCAGCTCCGCCGCCTCCGCGTGCAGCGTATGGGCGATCGCCCTCACGAGATCAGCGCGATCTGTATAGGCTTCGTTTCTGATCCGGTGCGACAGAGCGTAGGGGCTGGTCAGTGAGAACTTGATCGGGTGGTCGGTCTGATCGCGGGTGAATGCGAAGTCCTGCGACAGACCGAGGCTTCCGGGCGCGCTGCTGGGCAGGGGATGCGTCACCCGGGCCTCGTAGTAGTCGTAATAGAACGCCTTTGCGGCTTGCGGAATCTCTATCCCCGGGATCCGCGCCAAGAAATAGTCGATGTCGTTGTCCCGGCGCAGCTCGCCATCAGACACGATGTCGACACCCGCGCGTTCCTGGTCTTTCAACGAGGCCTTGATCGCAACCTCATGAATCTCGCGCAGGTACTGCCCGCTTATCCGGCGTTGGTGGTAATCGGTCTTCAGCCGCTCGAGCCATTCCGGAACCGAGTACGAGCCGACGACGGTGGTCGGCAGCAGCGCCGGTGTGGTGCGCGGTCCACGGGGGTCAGCGGTCGCGGTCGTCAATCTCTCGTCCTCATTGTCAGGGTTTTGACATTGGAGCCCGGCCACGGATGCGTGCGACCTCATCGCTGGGGAGATTGTCGTACACATTCGACATAGAGAACAGGAACAGCCCTTCTTCCGTCGCGGGCCCACCGAACGCGGGCCCCATGATCGGCCGGACGTCCACGGCGTCTCGGAAGTTGTTTCGGTATTGGACCCAATCGCATACCACCCGCACACGCGCCAGGTCGACGGAGTCGTTGGCCAAGGCCGCGATCACGGGCCCGAGCGAGGCCGCCAGGTCGATCGACTGCGAGCCGCGCAGCCTTTCGGTGGGGCGGACGTCAACGTACACGTTTCCTGCCTGCCTTTTGGCACATGTTCACATTCTCGGCCATCAAGTCCCTTCATCCCATGACGCCAGGTAGCGCTCCTGCTCCTCGGTGAGGTGGTCGATCTCGACCCCCAATGTCTCCAGCTTCAGCACTGCGATCTGGCGGTCGATGTCTTCGGGGATGACGTATACCTTCGGCTCCAGCTTCCCGGCCTGCTGGACGATGAACTCCGCGGAGAGCGCCTGATTGGCGAAACTCATATCCATGACCGCGGCGGGATGGCCCTCAGCGGCCGAGAGATTGACCAAGCGGCCGTCCGCGAGCACATACACGCGCCGGCCGTTGCCCAGCCGGTACTCCATGACGTTGGGACGCAGCTCGCGCCCGCCTAACCGGTGCAGCTGCTCAAGCTCGATTTCGACGTTGAAGTGGCCGCTGTTGGCGACGATCGCGCCGTCCTTCATGCTCTCGATATGAGCGATGGAGATGACGTTCTTGTCGCCGGTCACGGTGACGAAGATGTCGCCGATCTCGGCGGCGCGGCGCATCGGGAGCACTTCGTAACCGTCCATCACCGCCTCAAGGGCGTGAATGGGGTCGACCTCGGTGACGACGACCAGGGCGCCCATCCCCCGCGCCCGCATGGCCACGCCGCGACCGCACCATCCGTAGCCGGCCACCACGAACTTCTTGCCCGCGAGCAGGATGTTGGTGGCCCGGATGATGCCGTCCACGGTGGACTGGCCCGTGCCGTAGCGGTTGTCGAACAGATGCTTGGTGTTCGCCTCGTTGACCGCGATGACGGGGAACGCGAGCTTCCCCTCTTGCTCCAGCGCGCGGAGCCGGATGACGCCGGTGGTGGTCTCCTCGGTTCCGCCGATGATCGTGTCCAACCGGTCGCGCCTGCTCCCATGCACCGTGCCGATGACGTCCGCGCCGTCGTCCATGGTGATGTGCGGCCGGTGGTCCACCGCCGAGGCGATGTGCGAGTAATAAGTGTCGTTGTCCTCGCCGCGGATGGCGAAGACCGGGATCCCCTCGTCCACCAGCGCGGCGGCGACTTCGTCCTGCGTCGACAGGGGATTCGACGCGCACAATACGACATCAGCGCCGCCGTCCCGCAGGGTGAGCGCGAGGTTGGCCGTTTCAGAGGTGACGTGCAGGCAGGCGGAGATCCGGATGCCCGCGAGAGGCTTTTCGTTTGCGAACCGCTGGCGGACCGTAGCCAAGACCGGCATCTGCCCGTCCGCCCATTCGATGCGCGCCCTGCCGGCAGGCGCGAGGGAAGGATCTTTGATGTCGTAGTCCAAGGCCTTTGTCAAAACAACTCCTCTGCTCCCGGCCGGATAAAGACGCTCAGCGGCCCAGATCCCGCCGTCACCCCGCAGGACTCGTGACGCTATCGTGACCGCCTCGAAATCGGTCATCTCTTTGAGCTGGTTGAAGCGGGCGTTGATCTCGTCGTGTGTAAGGCGCCGGACCCGCTCCGTGCCGAACCCCTCCACGTTGAACGATCCCATGACCTGCCCGTAGGCGACCGCCCGGCGAAGCACGCTGTCGGACAGCTGTCCCGCATGCGCGTCGAGGTAGCCGAGGAACCCGCCGGCGAAGCTGTCGCCAGCGCCGGTCGGGTCCACCACCGTCTCGAGCGGGAAGGCTGGAAGCGCGAAGAAGCCGCTGGCGCTGAACAGCGCTGCCCCATACTCTCCCCGCTTGATCACGACGGTGCGCGGTCCCCACATGCTGATCCGGCGAGCCGCCTGGGCCAGGCTGGACTCCTCGGTGAGCAGGCGCGCTTCGGCGTCGTTGAGCAGGACGACGTCGACGAGGCCCAGGGTCCGGATCAACGAGTCCCGGGCGGTGTCGATCCAGAAGTTCATTGAGTCCAGCGCCACGAGGCCGGCCCTGCACTGCTCGCGCACCTCACGCTGCAGGTCAGGCTGGATATTGCCTAAAAACAGGGTCTGCACCACCTGCGACCGCGGCGAGAGCGCGGGGCGGAACTCCGCAAAGACATTTAGCTGTGTCTCGAGCGTGTGGGCGGTGTTGAAATCGTAGTCGTACCGCCCCGCCCAGAAGAAGGTCCGCCCTCCTTCCACCTGCTCGAGATCGTCCGTGTTGACCCCCCGGCCGTGCAGGATCTCGAACTCGGGGTCGCCGAAGTCCTCGCCGACGACGCCGACGACCCGCACGTCGGTGAAGAAGCTGGCGGCCAACGACGCATGGGTGGCCGCACCGCCGAGGATCCGCTCGCGCTTTCCCGAGGGCGTCTGGACCGAGTCGAACGCTACCGAGCCGACGATGACGAGGGTCATGGCCGGTGCGTCAGATCGTGGCGACGTGAGGCTGGAGGGCTGGCTCCTGGAGACCGGAGGCAGCTCGCAGCATCTCAGCTCTGTCGGTCCGCTCCCACGTGAACTCGGGTTCCATACGGCCGAAATGTCCGTAGGCGGCGGTCTTGGCATAGATCGGCCGGCGCAGGTTCAGGTCCTGGAGGATCGCGGCGGGCCGCAGGTCGAAGTGCTCGCGGACCAGTTCGGCTATGTGGGCGGGCGGGATCCGCTCGGTGCCGAAGCAGTCCACCAGAATCGAAACCGGCTGCGCGACGCCGATCGCGTACGCGACCTGCAGCTCGCAGCGATCAGCGAGACCAGCGGCCACGATGTTCTTCGCCGCGTACCGGGCGGCGTAGGCCGCCGAGCGGTCGACCTTCGTCGGGTCCTTTCCCGAGAACGCCCCGCCGCCATGCCTGGCCGCGCCGCCGTAGGTGTCGACGATGATCTTGCGGCCGGTCAGCCCTGTGTCCCCCATTGGTCCGCCCACGACGAACTTGCCGGTGGGATTGACCAGCACGAAGTCGCGCTCGGCAAAGCGGCGCTCGTCGCACAGCCCAGGCGGCAGGACGGGTCTGATCACGTATTCGATAAGGTCTGGTTTGAGTACCTTGTCGATGTCGATGCCGTCGCGGTGCTGCGTGGACACCAAAAGGCGGACAATCTCGACCGGACGTTGGACTCCCCGGGAGTCCACCTCGTAGCGGACCGTCACCTGCGCCTTGCCGTCAGGTCCGAGATAAGGCAGGATCTCCGTGCGCCGCGCGTCGGCCAACTGTCTGCAGATCTTGTGTGCCAGCATGATCGGCAGCGGCATCAGCTCATCGGTCTCGGTGCATGCATACCCGAACATCATTCCCTGATCGCCGGCGCCGACATGATCGAAGGGATCCGCGTTCCGCGCGTCCTGCTGGATCTCGTATGAGGTGTCGACCCCTCGGGCGATGTCCGGAGACTGCTCGTCCAGGGCTATGACCACACTGCAGACCCCAGCGTCGAACCCAGTCTCTGGGCTGTCGTACCCAATCCGGCGGATGCATTCTCGGGCGATGGAGGGAATGCGCAGGCTCGCTGTCGTGGTGATTTCGCCCGCTACGACCACCAACCCGGTCGTGACCAGGGTCTCACATGCCACACGACCGTGCGGGTCCTCAGCGAGAACGGCATCGAGGATCGAATCGGACACCTGATCGGCGACTTTGTCCGGATGGCCTTCGGTGACGGACTCTGACGTGAAGATGAAATCACTCATCACCTGTCCGATCCCACGTTGAATACAGACCGTTCTGTCCATCTTAGGCGGGATACGCCGTCTGCGTCAAGGCTGAAGATGACGGTGTATATCCAGGCGAAACGCCAGAAATGCCTCATTTACTCGAAACCGCAGGGTCTGACAATGCAGCAGCCAGCACCAACCTGCCGACCTCTTTGATGAGACGCGCGGCGTCGCGATCGCCCTCTCCCGCTGCGACGATTGAGCCCTTCATCAGGATGTGCCAGCGGCGAGCCAGGTCGTCTGGAGCGTGGACTCCCGCCTGCTCCGCCAACTCCCTCAGCATTGCGCGGATAGAGGCGAGGTGCTTCGCGGCGGCGGTGTGGACTGGGCTCGTCGGGTCGTCGATCTCAAGCAGGACATTGATGAACGAGCAGCCCTCGAAGTCGTCGCGGTGGAACCATTCGTCGAAAACGTCGAAGATCGCGAGCAGGCGCTCGGATGGGGCAGCGGCCCGCCGTTCGATTTCTGCCTGCAGCCAGGCGCGTGTCCAGCGCTCTTCGCGACGCTGCAGGAACGCGAGCACCAATTCGTCTTTGGAGGGAAAATGACGGTAGAGCGTCATTTTCGCCACTCCGGCCTCAGCGACAACGGTATCGACGCCTACCGCCCTGACCCCATGACGAGCGAAGAGGCCATAAGCAGTGTCGAGTATCCGCTCCCGCGCTCTGCTCGGTGGATCCTCGCTGCAAACCACGCTGACGTTGTCTGGCACGTTACGCACGCCCTTAGCTTATCGTCCACTATCGCGCGCGGCTCGGTGGGCAGCGGATCCAACTCTGCAGGACTGCTCCCTCGCGACCCTCAAGCCTATCTCGGCGCGCTTATCCCGCACCGGGCCTGGTGGCTGCCATCGTCGGTGCCCCAATGTTGATTTCCGGGCACTTACGCCCCAAATCGAAGTCGGGGTCACCGTCGACCCGTCGTTGGTGTCCGCTCTCAGATGAGATCTCCGGTTGGTGTCCGCTCTCATATGAGATCTCCGGGAGGGTCGACCCCGGCTGCGGCGAGGTAGGCCGCCGAGCGGTCGAGCCAGTCGCCGTCCAGCTTGCCGAGCCGCACGTTGCACTCCACGAGCGTGGCCGAGGCGCGGGCGGCCGCTCGCGCGAGCAGGACGGCGGTCACGGCGTCGCCTTTCAGGTTCGGGTTGCCGCTCGCCATGAGCAGGGACCCCAGGATCGCCGTGTCCGCGGCCACCCGCGTCACCTCCAGAGGCACGTCGGTGGCATGGACCAGCGCCTGTCTGATGCGGGCGCGCCGGGTGTCTGGGTCCAGCTCTTTCGGCAGGGCATACGCGGCCAGTACCTCGCGGTAGGCGCCCGCGTCCTGGTCAGCCAGCAGGGCGGCCCGCTGGCTGAGGCGGTCGGCCTGCTGGCCGACCTCGGCCGCGTCCTCCATGTGCCGGCCGGAGAGCCTTGCGGCCATGGCGACGAGGCTGGCGGCCATCGCCGTCGCCATCGCCGCCACCGCGCCGCCGCCCGGAGCCGGCTCGGGAGAGGCCACGAGCTCGAGGAACCGGCCTACCATCTGATCCCGGTAAGGGGTGTCATCCATAGCGTGAAACCGCTGGCGGGGCTGCGCCCCGGCCCGACGAGCGATGGGCGGGAGGGGCGGAGGCGCGCGGGTTGGCGGCAGTCTTGTGGAGCATCCGCGACGTATATGTCGCCGATGCTCCACAAAAGTCAGCGATGCGGTAACTTCGGGGCGGCCGTCTTGGCACGAGTTCGTCCACCCTCGCTAGGAGAGGCCGACGATCTGGCCGGCTTCGTCGATGTCGATCCGCTCGGCGGCGGGGTGTGAGCTGAGGCCGGGCATCGTGCGCATGTCGCCGCAGATCGGGTAGATGAAGCCGGCGCCCACCGATGCGCGGACATCGCGGACCGGCAGCGTCCACCCGGTGGGGGCGCCCTTGAGCGCTGGGTCGGACGAGATCGACAGGTGCGTCTTGGCGATGCAGACGGGCAGCCTGCCGAATCCGCGGGTCTCGTAGTGGTCGATCTGGCGGGCGGCTTTGAGGTCGTATTCGACCCCCTTCGCGCCGTAGACCCGCAGCGCGACGGTGAGGATCTTCTCCCGCAGGGTGGCCTCGTCAGGGTAGAGAAAACTGAACTCCACCGGCTCCTGCGCCGCCTCGGCCACGGCCTCGGCCAGCTCTGTCGCGCCCTTGCCGCCGTCGGTGAAGTGCGTGCACAGCGCGGACCGCACCCCGGCGCGGTCGGCGATCTCACGGATCGCGGCGTGCTCGCTGCGGTGGTCGGTCGGAAACGTGTTGATCGCCACGACCGGCGTCACGCCGTGGATGCGGATGTTCTCGATCTGTTTGCGCAGGTTGCTGGCGCCCGCGTAGACGTCGTCGGGGTTCTCTTCGACCATTGCCGCGGGCAGCGGCCGTCCGGCCACGACCCTGTGGCGGCCCGAGTGGGCCTTCAGCGCCCGGACGGTGGCCACCAGCACGGCTGCGTCCGGCCGCAGGCCAGAGGCCCGGCATTTGATGTTGAAGAAGCGCTCGGCGCCCATGTCCGCGCCGAAACCGGCCTCCGTCACCAGGAACTCGCCAGCGTGGATGCCGATCATGTCCGCCACGACCGAGGAGTTGCCATGGGCGATGTTGCCGAAGGGGCCGGCGTGCACGAGCACGGGCGTCCCCTCTATCGTCTGCATGAGATTGGGTTTGATTGCCTCACGCATGATCACGGTCATCGCGCCGGCGGCCTTGAGCTGCTCTGCCGTGATCGGCTCACCCCGCGCGTTGGAGCCGATCACGATCCGCCCCAGGCGGCGGCGCATGTCGTGCAGCGACGTGGACAGCGCGAGCACAGCCATGACCTCGGACGCGGCGGTGATGTCGAACCCGCTCTGGCGGGGGATCCCGTCCGGGCGGGCGCCCAGCCCGACCACGATGTTGCGCAGCGCCCGGTCATTGACGTCCAGCACGCGGCGCCAGGTGACGCTGTGCTGTTCCAGGCCCAGATTGTCATGTTGGTACAGGTGGTTGTCGATCATCGCGGCCAGCAGGTTGTGCGCCGCGGTGACCGCGTGCATGTCCCCGGTCAGGTTCAGGTTCAGCAGCTCCATTGGCACGACCTGGCTGTAGCCGCCGCCGGCGGCGCCGCCCTTGATGCCGAACGTCGGCCCCATCGAGGGCTGGCGGATCGCGATCGTGGCCTGCTTGCCGATGTGCCGCAGACCCTGGCCGAGCCCGACCGTGGTGGTGGTCTTGCCCTCGCCCAGCGGGGTAGGCGTGATCGCCGTGACCACCACGTACTTCGCTTGGCGGCGGTCGGCCAGCTCGTCGATCGCGTCGAGCTTGATCTTGGCGACGCCTTCGCCGTAAGGCTCCAGCAGGTGCGCTCCCAACCCCATCTGGGCGGCCACCTCTGGAATGGGCTTGAGGTCCGCGCGGCGCGCGATTTCCAGGTCACTCGGGAAGGTCATGGCCGCTCCTCGTTTGTGTGCCCATCATGGCGAAGGGGGGACGACTGCGCAGACAGGCAACCCGCGACCAGACGACCGCCGCTCGGTGCGTCCCTGCTGCCAACGCATCCCCGCCTTGATGGATAGACAGACCTGTCTGTAAGCGCCCGTACCGTACGCCAGTGGAGGCGGAGGGTCAACTGTCTCCAGCCGGCCGGAAGCCAGGAGCATGGTGGCTGGGCATGCCATTCAGGGGACGGGCAGCAGGCCGTCCGTGCCCCATGCAGGGTCGAGCGTCATATCAAAAACGTAAATTGGCGTTTTCGGGTTATTCGTCATGGAATCTGATCATTGACGCCACCAACGTTCGGCAGTAGAGTCCCCGAGTTAGCAAGGTAGACATGTCTGTCTATTTCTTGCTCTGATAGAGCCGCCGATCTCGCCAAGGAGTGGGGAAGTATGAGTTATGATCCCAGGACGTATACGGGCATACCCACTGAGCCTGTTGGTTCCCTACCCCGACCGCAGAAACTTCAGAACGCCTACGCAGCCTACGATGCCGGGGAGATCTCCCTCGAGCAGTTGGAAGCCGAACAGGACGAAGCCGTCCGTGATTCGATCACACGCATGGAGGCCACAGGGTCGCCGATTGTCTCTGACGGTGAGCAGCGTTGGTCGAGTTTCGCCACCTACCCACTTGCTGACACATTGGCAGGGACCGGCCTTGCTGACAACCTCGGCCCGGGCGGCCAGTACTTCGCGATCTTTGCTGACGGGCATTACCGGCAGCTGCCGCGCCTGACCGGCGGCCCCTTCCGGTACAAGACGTACGCGGCGGATACGCTGAAGAAATCCATCGTCATGGCCACCAAGCCCATGAAGCAGGCCGTGATCGCGCCGTCCATGCTCGCCCTCCTGCACCCCTTGGATGAAGAGGTGCCCGGCTACTCCCGGGAAGAGTTCGAAGAAGACCTGTGCAATGAATGTGAGAAAGACATTCGTGCGGCTTTCGACGCCGGAGCTGCCAGGGTCTCCGTCGATTTCACGGAGGGGAGGCTTGCCACCAGGGCTGATCACCGCAACCCTTGGACGGGTCGCAACATGCTGGGGCACTTCATCGAGCTCAACAACCGTGTGATCGACCGTTTCACGCCTGAGGAGCGTGCGAAGATCGGCATCCACACCTGTCCTGGAGGCGATCGCGATTCAGTCCACAGCGCTGACGTCGACTACAACGACCTGCTCCCGAGCATGTTTAAGATCAATGCAGGGTATTTCCTGATCCAGCTGTCGAGCGAAAGAGACCGGGACCGAGTCTACAAGCTCGTCGGGGACAACAGCCGCGACGACGCGAACGGCATCCCGCAGATGTGCTATGTCGGGGTGTGCAATCCGCTGAACCCTCGGACTGAGTCCGTGGAGGAGATCCGCGATGCCCTGATAAGGGCGGCCAACTTCATCCCCAAGGAGCGCCTCGGCTCAACGGATGACTGTGGCTTCTCGCCGTTCAGCATCGATGAGAAGCCGAACCATGGCTCGCCCGACTATGCCCGCGAAGTCGCGTTCCAGAAGATCGAGAACCGCGTCGAAGGGACCAGGATGGCGGCGGACAAGCTCGGCGTGAGCTGAGCGACTCCAGAAAGCGCGGTGTGTCGGCTCAAGTCCGGAATCCGGAACCCAGCCGACACACCCCGCTTCAGGCCACGAGCACGAGCGTGAGGGCCAGCGCGACGAGCCATCCGGCCACCGGCAGCCAGGAGTGGCGCATCGGTGGGTGGCCGTCGAGCGTGCGGAGCCGGTCTCGGCGGCGGGCGGCCCCGGCCAGCCCGCCGCCAGCGGCGCCGACGATTGTCGGCAGCAGGCTGCTCGACTGCATGACCTGCACAGCGGCCGAGGCGAGTATCAGGCCCATCCAGGAGAAGGCGACCATCGTGACTGTCCCGGTCACGTCGGTGTACCGGCGGCGCGTGCGGGTGGCGGCCCGCCGCAGCGGCCCTTCGTTCCGGCGCCACCACTGCGCGGCCCACCGTCCCGCCTGCCGCATCAGCTCGTCCCAATCGGCGTTCGACCTGCCTGTGACCGCGGGGTGCGGCGCGCGCAGCGTGTCGTAGCGGGCTCGGACGGCCGGAGTCCGGACCAGGCCGTAGGCGACGTTGATCTGCTGGATGCGGCGTGTGGCGTCGGCGCGCTGCTCCGCTGGCAGACGGTCCGGATGATGACGCCACGCGAGCTGGCGGTGGGCATCTTTCAAGGTCGCCTGGTCCGCGTCCTCTGGCACACCGAGCACGCCGTAGGCGTCAAGCGGCTCACGCATCGCGCACGTACCCGAGCGCTTTCTCCAGCGTCGCGACGAACAGGTCGGGCCGGGACGAGGGAGCGTCGTGATCCAGGTCCACGTCGAAGGTCTGCGCACCCGGGATCAACGCCGCCATGGCCCGCTGCCGCTCGACGGGCACCAGCTGGTCGCGGGTTGTCACGACCACCGCCGTCGGCACGTCCACGCCGCCCAGCCAGCCGCGCGCGTCGTAGCGCCCCAGTTCGCGCCCAGCCTCGGCCATGTCCTCGGCGCTGCTGCGGTCCAACTCCCCGATGATCCAGGGGAGCAGTTGCACAGTCTCGGGTGGGGTGTCGCTCGTGATGAGCCTGGTCAGGCGGAACGGCAGCGTCCCCTCCAACTGGGCGCGGAGGAGGCGCTCCCACCAGAATCGCGGGACCACCCGCAGCGCCACCTGCAGCGCGCCCATCCCACGCCAGAGCAGCCGATCGCGGGGGCCCTCGGCGAAGGTCGCCGCCGTCGCGCACAGCACGAGCCCTCGTACGAGGTCAGGGTGGCGCCGCCACAACAGCTGCGCGATCGTGCCGCCCATCGAGTAGCCGACGGCGATGACCGGACTCGCTCCCAGCTCGCGGAGCAGCGCGGCGACGTCGTCGGCCGCGTCGACCAGGCGGAACGGCTCGGACGGGCGGCTGGACCGCCCGTGGCCGCGGTGGTCCATCGCCACGACCCGCCCGATTCGGGACAGCGGCTCGTAGCAGCCGCACCAGGCGATGTCGGCGGGGCAGGCCCAGCCGTGAAGCAGCGCGATCGTGGGCTGTCCCGAGGCGGCGGGATACCCACCTTCGCGTACAAAGATCTCACCCCGCCCGGGAACGGGAACGAGCCTCGCCGGCGGCAGCCCGTGTGGCGGCAGGGGGGGCGCGGCGCCCGGTATCCCAGGCCGGGAGCGCGAGGCCGCGTAGAGCACGCCCGCGACCCCGGCGAGCGCGGATACCAAAGCTGAGAGGGCTGCCCGCTCAAGAATGTGTGATGACATGTCGTTCAAACGCTCCGGCTCATGAACCAAGACCGATCGTACTGCCTTGGTCCCCCGGCGAGAGGCGGGAAGGCCGGGTGGCGGGTGAGGCGGCGCTGCCCGCGCGCTGCCGAGGGGTGGACATTCGCGTGCCAGGGGAGGATAATCATCCCCTGACCGCCGCGTAGGGACGTGGATGGTGATGATGGTGGACGGGAGATCTCCCGGTCGCCGTCCTGTGCTCACCGCGGCGTCACCGCAGGTTAAGGCGGCTCTGGCCGCGGCCGAGCAGCGCCTGCGGGATCCTCGCAAGGGTGCGAGCCTGCCCGTGTCGGAGCCAAGATCTGGGGCCTAAAGATGGGCCCTGCTCTTGCATGTTCGCATGGGCAATCGGTATAGTGCGTTCGTGAATCAGGGCGGTCCTGCCACAGTCATCCTGCCGATAGCGGCCTGATCAGGTGCTCCGTACGGGAGCCCGGGTGAGGATTCAGGCAGGGAGCTGCGTGGGCCGCCCATCCAACGCCATCTATATCCGTTGCGTGAAGGGGTCCGGTCGCCCGTCCCTGCGACCACCGCCACACCCCCAAGCAACATGCAGGAGGATCTCCGTATGAAAGCTCTTGTCGGCTCCTGGGACCACCGTCCCTACCAGCTACTCGCGGAGATCACCGCGTTGCGGACCAGGGTGGCGGAACTCCAGGTCGAACTCACCGGCGCGAGAGAAGAGAACGCCATTCTCCGCCAGCTTCTGCACACGCACGACGTAGTACCGGACGATCTCACGGTCGTCGCCGGCTGACGTCGGCAGTCTCCAGAGCGGTCCTCCAGGGCCGCTCTTCTGTGCGTAATGGGGTCGCTGCTCCCCTTGCGCGCCCGAGGTCCGCAACCGGACACCAGGTGAGACCCCGCCCCGCCGCGCGAGCGCACTCGTGCGGTCGCGCGTGTGCCCCAGAAGAGGCTGACCGGTGTTCCTGAAGTCGATCACGCTGAGGGGCTTCAAGTCGTTCGCGGACAAGACCGTGCTGGACCTTGAGCCTGGCATCACCGTGATCGTCGGGCCGAACGGATCAGGCAAGTCCAATATTGTCGACGCGCTCACATGGGTGCTGGGCACGCACAGCGCGAAGAGCCTGCGCGGCGCGTCCATGGCCGACGTGATCTACGCTGGCGCGCCCGGCCGCCCGGCGCTGGGGCGGGCGGCGGTCGAGATCACGATCGACAACAGCGCCGCCACCCTGCCGATCGAGTTCACCGAGGTCACCGTCTCACGCGCCATGTTCGCGACCGGTGAGACGTCCTACCGGATCAACGACGTCGAGTGCCGCGCGCTGGACGTGCAGGAGCTGCTCAGCGACACCGGGCTGGGACGGCAGACGCACACGATCGTCGGGCAGGGCCAGCTCGACGCCATCCTGAACGCGCGGCCTGAGGAGCGGCGCCTGTTCATCGAGGAGGCGGACGGCCTCCTCAAGCACCGGCGCCGCAAGGAGCGGGCGCTGCGCAAGCTGGCACAGATGGAGGCGCACGTCGAGCGCCTGACCGACCTGCTCCGCGAACTCGGCCGCAGCCTCCGCCCCCTCGAGCGGCAGGCCGAGGCCGCAGCAAAGGCCGCGCAGCTGCAAGCGGCGCTGTTGCGGGTGCGCGTGACGCGCGCGCTGGTGGAGTTCACCGCCGTCACCGCCGCCGCGGCGGCGGATGCAGAGGCCTCGGCCGAGTCGCAGGGTCGGATGCGCGAGCTGTCCGACCATGTGGGGGCGTCGCGGGAGCGGGAGCGCGCGATCGAGGCGCGCCTGGAGACGCTCGCGCCGGCCGCCCGCACCGCCACCGAGACGCATTTCCTGCTCTCAAACCTCGCCGAGCGGTACCGCGGGCTCGTCGAGCGGATCAGCGAGCGCCGCCGCGGCCTGGTCGATGCGGTCGAGGAGCCCGTCGCCGGGCTTGACCCCGACGACCTGCGCGCGCGGGCACGCGCGCAGCGGGAGGCGCTGGCGGAGGCGGAGACCGAGCACGGCGCCGCGCGTGCCCGGCTTGAGGCGGCACAGGAGGCGAGGCACCAGGCCGACCGCGCTCGGCGCGCGCACCAGCAGGCCGCCGCCGCCGAGGCCCGCCGTCGCGCTGAGGAGCGCGAGCGGCGGTTGCGCTGGGAGGGGGAGGTCGCTGGGCTGCGCGGCCAGCTGGCCCAGGCGGCCAGCGAGGAGGGACGGCTCGAGAGCCAGGTCAGCGGCCTGCGCATCCGCCGCACGGAGCTGCTCACCGACATCGAGGCGGCGCGGGCCGAGATCGACGGCGCGAAAGGCCGGGCGGGGCATCTGGGCGAGCAGCGTGAGGCGGCGCAGCGCCTGACCCAGCACCGGCGGCAGGCCGCCGACGAGGCGGCCAAGCGTGAGCGCGATCTGGAGCGCGAGCGGGCATCGCTGCAGGCCCGCGCCGAGACGCTGCGCGCCGCGACCGCGGATCCCGGCGAGGGCGCCGCCGCGCTGCTCCAGGCGGCACGGCGCGGCGAGCTCGACGGGGTGCTGGGGCGGCTCGCGGACCACATCACCGTGCGTGACGGCGACGCCGCGGCGGTCTCCGCCGCGCTCGGCGCGCTGGAGGACGCGCTGGTCACGACCGACCGTGACACCGCCGCCGCCGCGGTCGCGCTCCTGCGGTCCCAGCGGTCGGCGCGGGTGCTGCTGCTGGCGGCGGACCGCGATGGGGAGCCGCCCGATCTCGCGGACCTCACAGCCGACGGCGCCCGCCCGCTCGTCGATCTGCTCGGCGCGGAGGCGGATGTGCTCGGCGGGCTGCGCTGGGCCTTGGCGGGTGCGTACCTCGTCGATGACTTCGCGACCGCCTGCCGGCTCGCGGCGGCGCACCCTGACCTCGTGTTCGTGTCAGCCGGCGGCGAGATGGCTGGGGCGCGCGGCTACAGCGGCGGCGCGGCGTCGCCGCGGGCGCCGGTGGTCGCGCTGGCCATGGCCGCGCAGGCGCGGCAGCAGGCTGAGGCGGTCGCGTCCGAGCTGCTCGTCGCCCACCAGCGAGCCAGCGATGCCGATCACGCCTGGAAGGCCGCCCGGCGTGAGCTGGACGCGGCCACCGCGGCCATGCGAGAGTCCGACGGCCTGATCGCCGCCGCGGCCGAGCGTCTGCGCAGGCTGCGCAAAGAGCTGGCGCACGCCGAGTCGCAGCTCGCTCGGCTCGAAGCCCAGCAGGCCGCCCTCGGATCTGAGATCGAAAAGCGCCGCCGCCGGCTGGACGCCCTCGAGCAGCTGGACCACAGCCCCCGGGACCCTGAGCCGCAGGGGCCCGATCTTGAGGCTGAGCGGCTCGAAGACGTGCTGAGCGAGGCGCGGGAGCGTGAAGTGCAGGCGCGGATCGCCTCCAGTGGCGCCGAGCAGCAGGCCGCCCAGCTGCTGCGACGGATCGAGGCATCCGAGCGCGAGGCCGCGGACGCCGAGCGCCAGCTCGCCGAGCGCGAGCGCCGCCGCCAGGCGCGGCTCGCCGCGATCACGCGCTGCGATCAGCTGGCGGTCCTGGCCGAGACCGCGCTGCGCCGGGCCGAGGCGTCGCAGGCGCTGGCGGCGTCGCAGCGCGATGAGCTCGAGGAGCATCGCGCCGAGGCGCAGCGCGAGCTGGGGGCCCTGCGCGCCCGGCTGCGCGAGCTGGACGCCGCGCTGCAGGCGCTGACCGAGCAGCGGCACCGCGAGGACCTCGCGAGCCAGCAGCTGCGCCACCGCCTGGACGCGGTCCGGGCGCGGCTGGCCGACGAGCTTGGCCTCGATCCCGACACGGCGCTGGACCAGGCCGACCCGGCGGCCATGGCGGCCGATCCGGCGCGGGATGCGGCGCTCGCCGAGGACGAGGAGCGGCTGTCGCGCAGGCTCGCGCTGCTCGGCACCGTGAACCCGCTGGCCGTCCAGGAGTGCGAGGCGTTGCGGGAGCGCCATCGTTTTCTCACCGAGCAGCTTGAGGACTGCCGCTCATCCAAGCGGGACCTGATGGAGGTCGTCGAGGCGGTGGACGGGCGGATCCGCGAGGTGTTCGCACGCGCGTTCGCGGACGTGGCCGCCCAGTTCGAGCGGCTGTTCCCCAGCCTGTTCCCCGGCGGTGAGGGCCGGCTGCTGCTCACTGACCCCGACGATCTGCTGGCGTCCGGGGTCGAGGTCGAGGTGCGGCTGCCCGGAAAACGCGTGCGGCGGCTGTCCCTGCTGTCGGGCGGTGAGCGGTCCCTGTGCGCATTGGCGGTGCTGTTCGCGATCTTCGCGGCCCGCCCGTCTCCGTTCTACGTGCTCGACGAGGTCGAGGCCGCCCTTGACGACGTCAACCTCCAGCGTTTCCTTGAGGTCGTCCGCCAGTTCGACTCAAGCCAGCTGCTGATCGTCACCCATCAGAAGCGCACGATGGAGATCGCCGACGTCCTCTACGGCGTGACGATGCGCGCAGGGGGCGTGAGCATGGTCGTCAGCCAGCGCCTCACGGAGCTCACCCCGGCATAGCCCGCTCGCGGGCGCCGGCGTGGGCCGCCCTCACCCGCCCGCCCGCCACCGGCCAGCCACCCCCGCGAAGCCCAGGCGACCGCTGCCGTCCCGCTTTCCGTGACCCTCGCGGCCCGAGACGTTGCGGGAGGGCCGTCGCTTTTTCGTGTCGGGAAACTCACCTCCTCGGCCCTGCGGGCCAGGCGCCGTCCACGGGCTGGGGTGTGGCTGAGGGGTAGCCGACGGGCAGGAGCACGGTGCCGTCGATGTGTTTGTAGAGCACCTGCCAGTTGTAGAAGCCCAGGAACGCGCGCTCGTCGGCTGCCATCTGCTGGGCGTAGGCGGTGATGGCTTTGACATATTGCTGGGACGGGTTGTAGCGGTAGAGGGCGTGGGCCATGTCGGCTGGTGCCCCGTGGGCGGTCAGCATGCGGGCGGCGGCCAGGATCGCGTCGTGGTCGCCGTTGATGTCGCCTTCGCCGTAGCGCTGCCAGGTCGCCGGCAGGAACTGCATCGGTCCTTGGGCGCCTGAGGCGCTGGCGCCCCGGATGCGTCCCATGCGGGTCTCGACCAGGTGGATCGCCGCCAGGTACTCCCACGGGATGCCGAAGGTGGACTCCGCTTCGCGGTAGTAGGCCAGCAGCTGGTCGACGGGGGCTGGGGGCACGATGCGCCAGTCGGGCAGTTGCCGCTGGACCGAGACGACAGCGCGCAGCGCGGTCGCGGCTTGCACGGCGGTGCCGGCGCTGGCCCGGGCTTGGGGGCCGAGCAGCGGCAGCACGGTCGTCTGCAGGTCAGGGTGCTCGGCGAGCGTGCGGTAGGCGAGCTGCTGCAGCCGAGCGGCCTGCTCAAGGTGTGTCGGGGTGGCGGCGGGGTCGTGGATGACGCGCTCTGACTGCTCGATCACGCCGGCCAGCGCAGAGGCCTCGTCGACCGGCGGTGCGGGGGCTGGTGGTGCGGGGGCTGGCGCCGGAGGAGCCGGTGCGGGGGCGATGGCGGCTGGCCGCGCGGGCGCGGGAGCGGCTGGCACCGCGGCCGGTTGGGACAGGGCGGTCCGCTGGTGGGGCGAGTCGGGCTGGGGGCTGGCGCCCAGCAGAGCCGGGCCGCGGAGGAGACCCGCCCCGGCCATGCTGGCCAGCCAGAACAGGACGACGAAAAACGCGGTCAGGCGCTGCGTCGTGACCGCTTGGCCCGCCGCGAGATGCCGTGGCGCTTTCCACGGCCGGTCGGTCAGAATGGCGGGCTTGCGCGCGATCGCGGCGGGCTCGGGGGCGGTGTCCCCGGCGGGCTGCTGCGCCGCCGAACTGTCCGCTGGCGCCGCTGCGCACTGCATGCAGGAGTCTGCCTCGCCCTTGCGTTCGCCTTCGCATTCAGAGCACGCCATCGAAATCGTCGCCCTTTTCCCGTTTCCGTCGCGCTGCGGTGTCGTGCTGGACGCCATTGTCCGAATGGGAGGATGGATGCGCCAGGCCGGCCGTGGCGCAGGGGGCGCCACGCGCCGTCATCTGGCCCTGTGCTCACGGTCGGGGGCTGCGCTCATTGGTGAGATGTCATGGTTTGCCCAGGGCAAATTTGTTGTGCGCGTGTCCAGCTTGAGTCGTGCGTTATCCGCATACCACCGGGAGCCGCCAGCGCATTAGGCTTTGCGGCTATGGAACTCGTCATCCTGGTGATCACCATCGGGGCTCTGCTGCTGACGCTGCTCGTTGGATTGCTTGTGCGGTCGCGGCGGAGCAGACCCATCCCAGACGCGCAGACCGCGGACGTCGTGGAGCGCGCCGTCGAGGAGCAGCAGCCGGTGGGCGTCGAGGTGGTGGAGCCGTCCGAGGCGGTGATCGTCGAGGAGTTGGAGCGGCTGCTCGCTGAGGTTGAGGTCGAGGAGCCGCCTCCGCCGGTGGTCGTTGACGAGCCGCCTCCGCCGCCCGCCGGGCCTGTCCAGGTGATCGACCTCGCCGAGTTGGAGCGGCTGCTCGCCGAGGAGGTCGAGGAGCCGCCTCCGCTGGTCGTTGAGGAGCCGCCTCCGCTGGTCGTTGAGGAGCCGCCTTCGCCGCCCGACGAGCCCGAGGTGGAGGAGCGGCCGGCGCCTGTCGTCGAGCGGCCGCTCGGCAGGGCCGAGCGGTTCCGCCTGCGCCTCGGCCGCGCGCGCGGCGGCCTGGGCGCGAGCATCGTGGGCATCTTCCGGCGGGGCGTCCTCGACGAGGAGACCTGGGAGGAGGTGGAGGAGTCCCTGATCGCCGCCGACGTCGGGGTCGATGCCACCCTTGAGATCGTCGAAGGCCTGCGCGGCCGAGCCAAGGCCGAGGGCGTGCGCACCGGCGATCAGGCGCTCGCGCTGCTCAAGGAGGTGCTGCGCTTGGAGCTGGCGGTGACCGACCGCACGATGCGCCTGCGAGACGAGGGCACGTCGGTGTGGCTGTTCACCGGAGTCAACGGGACCGGCAAGACCACCTCGATCGGCAAGCTGGCCGCCCGTCACCAGCGTCAGGGACAGACGGTGGTCCTGGCCGCCGCCGACACGTTCCGCGCCGCGGCTGTCGAGCAGTTGGAGCTGTGGGGCGAGCGGGCCGGTGCCCGTGTCGTCCGCGCCCAGCAGGGCGCGGATCCCGCCTCGGTGGCGTTCGACGGCTACGCGTCGGCCAGGGCCGCCGCTGCGGACCTGCTGCTGGTGGACACCGCTGGGCGGCTGCAGAACAAGCGCGCGCTGATGGAGGAGCTGTCGAAGGTCAAGCGGGTGCTGGAGCGCGAGGCGGGGCCGTGCGACGAGGTGCTGCTGGTCATCGACGCCACGACCGGCCAGAACGGCCTGGCGCAGGCGAAGGCGTTCCTCGAGGCCGTCGAGGTCAGCGGGGTGGTGCTCACCAAGCTCGACGGCACCGCGAAGGGCGGCATCGTCATCGCGATCCAGCGGCAGCTGGGCATCCCCGTCAAGCTCGTCGGCTTGGGCGAGTCGATCGACGACCTCGCCGACTTCGACCCCGACGCGTTCGTCGAGGCGCTGTTCGGCGACGTGGCGTCCGAGGACTGACGCGATGCCCTCCGTCGCCGCGCTGTCGCATCAGGATGTGCGCGAGGCTCTGCGGCTGCTCGCCGGCGGCGACGCGCCGGTCCACCGGGGCGCGGCCATGCGTCAGCTGCGCCAGCTGCTGGGCACGCCTGGCGCGGTGCGCGCCGCGCTGGAGCGGGCGCCCGAGGGGGCGCGGGCCGCGTTCGTCCGCTTGATCGCGGACGGCGCTGCTCCGGTTGAGGTGCTGTTGGGACGTGGTTGGTGGGGGAGGGGGATGCTGCCGCCTCCGCTGGACTGGCTGCAGCGGCGAGGCCTTGTCCTGGCCTGCGACGACGGTCTGGTGCATCCGACCGACGAGGCGAGGCATGGCTTCACCGTGCTGACGCTGTGGTCCCCGCCCGCTGGGTCGTCGTCTGGGTCGTCGTCTGGGTCGTCGTCTGGGTCGTCGTCTGGGTCGTCGTCTGGGTCGTCGCTGCCGGTCGCGCGATCGGTGCGTGTCGAGGGTGCTCGTGCGGTCGTGGTCGCCCCCACCGGCGAGGCGTTGGATCGGGCGGTGGGGGTGGCGGGCGCGGAGTTGCGGGCGATCGCCCCGACCGTGGCGGTGTCGTCGTGCGCGCCGGCCACTGTCGCCGCCGCGCTGCGCGCGGCGGGCGTGGCGTTGGACGCCGACGCCGTCGTCGCCGCCCAACCTGCCGAGCCGGCGCTGCCGACCGCTGCCGAGGAGGCCGTGGGCCCGCGCGCGGTCCGCGCCCTGCTGCAGCGGGCCTTGGCCGAGGGGCGGCAGGTCCGCCTGCAGTATTTCGCCTCGTCGCGGGGCGGGGCGGCGACCGACCGGGTCGTCGACCCGTGGGCGTTCGACGCCGATCTGTTCCGTGGCTACTGCCACCTGCGCTCGGGTGAGCGCACGTTCGCCGTCGACCGCGTCGGCCGCGCCCTTCTCCTCCCCACCCCCATCGCCCACCCCACCCCCTGACTCCGGGTGCTATGGCACCCGGAGTCAGGGTCAGCGCGAAGC
>JBOGEA010000034.1:0-24109 GCA_050743205.1 Egibacteraceae bacterium
GCGCCTCGGTGGCGGTCGCGGTGCTCGACGGGCGCCCAGGCGCCTGCGCGGCCGGCGCTCCAGCGTCACCGGCCGCGGCCGCCACTCGGCGGTCGCGTGCGCGCTCGCCCGCGATGAGGAGAGCGGCAGTGACGAGCAGCCCCGCCGCGGCGATGAGCGGCGATGTGAAGGCCTCTTCGATCCGCGCCTCCAGCAGCAGGCCGACCACAGCGACGGGGACGCTTCCGGCGGCCAGCAGCATCGCGAGCCGCCGGTGGAGCATGGCCTCGGGCGTATGGGACCGGCTCGTGACCGCCATGAGCATCGCCAGCAGCTCCCGGCGGAAATACAGCAGCACCGCGCCGAGCGTGCCCATGTGCAGCGCGACGATGAACGACAGCGACGGCTCTTCCCAGCCCAGCAGGAACGGGACGAGCACGAGATGGCCGTCTGAAGAGATCGGGACGAACTCCGACAGGCCCTGCACGACACCGAGCACCAAGGCTTGCAGCCACAGCGGAATCATTCGCTCTTCTCCATGGGACGGCCACGCGCGCCCATCTGACCTGCAACGCTGGCGGCCGTCTTGGCCTGATCCAGCACCCTTCACATCAGGCGCCCGGCGCTTGATGTTACTGGGGTGGGCGCTCCGGCGGTGGAGAGGCGGTCGGGGGCGGGGCGTGGGTGAGCAGGATCGTGCCGAGCGCCAGGCCCGCGGTGGTCGCCTGGACATCGCCCGCCCTCAGCGCCACGAGCGCGGTCGACCTCCCCTGCTCTTCGCGCACTTGGAGCACGGCGCGAGAGCTGGCCGCAAGCTGTGCGGGCTCCTCACCCGCGCCGAGCACCCACACGTCGACCCAGCCCCCGGGCTCCACGCGCCAGCCCGCCTCGATCGGGATGGGTACGGCCCGCAGGTCGGGCGGCAGCCCCGCTGCCGGGCCGCGCGGGTCGAGGTGCGCTTCGGTCAGCACCGATCCGGCGGGCAGCGGCAGCGACAGCACCGCGCCACGGGGCACGTCATGGACGGCGCGGGGCGGCACCGCCGAGGCCGGAAGCGCCACCGGCTCCACCGCCCTGGGCTCTACCCCGGCGGGCAGGTCGTCGATCGCACGCAGTGCGGTCACGGGAGCCCCGCCCCAGCGCGCCTCGACGGTGGCGACGTGGAGTTGGACCGACAGCAGCAGCGCGAGTGTGAGCATGACGACGACGAGCATCCTGAGCCGAGGGGGCAGACGCGCCCACCGTTCGCTGACCATGTCCACACCTCGGGGCAGCGCCACCGCGGGGCCGCCGAGCAGTCTTTGTATGTTCATGCGGGCAACGATGGCGGCTCACGCTGATAGACGCCACCGCTATGAAGACGGACTGTGTGCTTCAGCGCTCAGATGTGCATCCTCGGGCGCATACGCCCGAGGATGCACATCCGCCCGAAAATGCACGGCGGAAAAGCGGCTCTTGGTGGATGCACCCGTGGGTGGTGCCGCACTTCCGGGCGAATGAGCAGCTCCTGCCATATCTGTCACGATGTGCTCATCACCAGGCCTGGGCACGGAAAAGCGACGGTCACGCCGATTCGGCTGTGCTCGAGGCCGCGGCGGGTTTCCCGTCTGAGCTGCTGGAGGGCTCGGAAGAGGACGACGGCTCGGCCTTGGCCGACGTCTTGGCCGGCGTCGCGGTGGCGGGCTTCTTGCGAGAGTCAGTCACGTAGTAGCCCGAGCCCTTGAAGATGATGCCGGCGGCGCTGAACACCTTGCGAAGGGCCCCACCGCACGTTCCGCATGTCGTCAGCGGTGTGTCCCTGAAAGACTGGACCACCTCGAGGTGGCGACTGCAGTCGCGGCACACGTACTCGTATGTGGGCATGCAAAATCTCCGCGGAGGTCATTCGTCGTGGCCTCCACGATATACCGTGTGTTCGGTGACGACGACATCGACGGGTCGGTCGTGCGGTGCGGTCGGGAGGGTCTCAACCATTTGCAGCTCGAATGCCACCCCTACAACTGGTGCGCGCCCGCTGAGGTCGGCGAGGAGGCGGTCGAAATGGCCGCCTCCATAGCCGAGGCGGCCGCCGCTCCGGTCGAACGCGACGCCAGGCGTCACGACCGCCTGCAGGCGGTCGAGTCGCGCTGGCCGCCGCCCGATCGCCCGCGGCTCCCGGACGCCACGCCAGCCGGGCACCAAGTCGGCCCGCACGTCGTTGATCCTCGCGATGCTCAGCCGCTCGCCGTCCACCCAGGGGAGGAACACGCCGATCCCTGAATCGAGGAGCCGCTCGAGCCATGGATCCAGATCGACCTCGGCGCCGAACGCCGCGTAGCAGAGCAGCGTCCGCGCCGTGCGCAGTTCGGGCAGGCGCTCCAACCGCTGGCGGATTGCGGTGGAGGCCTGCGCCCGCTGCGCCTCGGACAGCTGGGCGCGAGCCGCGAGCATCTGCGTTCGCAAGGCCGTTTTGACTCCCTTCATCACCCTGTATCCCATCCTTGATCTGATGAGTACGCGTCAAACCCTGTTGGCCGCATGACGGTCCTCGCGTCCAGGTGCCATGATGTTCTCATGAGCCTCCGTGCTCGTGTGGCGGTGATCTTTGCGGCGGTTGCGGTTTTTCCTCTCGTGATCGCCGTGGTTGCGCTGCGCCCGCACGCGGGTCTGTGGACGGACCGCGAGCTGCTCGACAGGCTGTCGCTGGACGAGCTTCGCGAAGGAGCGGCGATCGTGTCGGACGAGCGCGTCCTCGCGACGCGTGGCGGTGAGTGGGAGCCCCCCTTCGGTCTGGTTCGGACCAGCCAGCAGCGGGGACCGCGCCTGGCCATCGCCACGCAACTGTCCGGTGCCTCCGCCGCGGCCCTGCTGCTGTGGACCATGCTGGACAGCAAACAAGCCATCGTCTGCTGGCTGCTGATCGCGGGATCGGCGCTGCTGAGCGGGTTGACGGGCTGGTTGGTGGCTGGGCGTTTCATCGCGCCGACCCGCAGAGTTCTGCTTGAGTCGGAGCGGAGCCGGGACGAGCTGCGACAGTCCTTGTCACGGTTGGGCCAGACCCTGTCGTCGAGCCTTGACCTGAGCCGGACACTGTCGGTCGTGGTTGAGACGGCCATGAGCTCGCTGGCCGCCGACCGAGCCGTGCTGATGCTGCTCACACCCGAGCGTGACGCGCTGTTCGCCAAGGTGGGCCGTGGTCTCGGACCGGCAGTGCCGAGGCTGCGGGCCGGGCAGGGGTTGACCGGGTGGGTTGCGGCGACCGGCTCGCCCCTGCGGCTTCCCGCCGATGCCCAACACGCGCCTGCGCCCTCGGCGGATGAGCCGGTCGGTGAGAACCAGCTGCTTGTCCCGCTGTTTGGACGCGGTCAGGTGATCGGAGTGCTGTCGCTGCTGCGCGATGAGGGGATCCGGCCGTTCCTGCAGGCAGACCTGGACACGATGACGAGTTTCGCGGCTCAGGCGTCGGTCGCGATCGAGAATGTGCTGCTGCATCGGGAGGCGCAGCGCCTGGCGATCACGGACCCGCTCACCGGGCTGTGGAACTTCCGCCACTTCCAGGTCCAGGCCGATCGCGAGGTGGAGAGCGCGGTGCGGTTCGATCGCCCGCTGTCGCTGGTGATCGTCGACCTCGACCACTTCAAGCGGGTGAACGACGGTCTTGGCCACCAGGCCGGCGACGAGGTGCTCAACGAGGTCGCCCGGCGCATCAGGCACTCAACCCGCGTCCCGGACGTCGTCGCGCGCTACGGGGGCGAAGAGTTCGTCGTGCTGCTCCCGGGCACGGGAGAGACGGGCGCGCTCGCGACGGCGGAGCGGATCCGCGCCGCCGTCGACTCCGCCCCGGTCAAGGTTGAGATGTGCGGCGAGCCAGGGGTGCATCTGCCGGTCACCTGCAGCGCCGGGGTGTCCTCGTTCCCCGTTCATGGCAAGACTTTGGAGGGTCTGCTGCGGGCCGCCGACGCCGCGATGTACGTGGCGAAGACCCGGGGACGCAACCGGGTGGTCATGGCCGGCGGCGACGCGCTGAGAGAGGTGCCCTGGCGGGGAGCCCCCGCGGCCGTAAACGATTAAGATGCTGCAATCGAACAAGGGCGGCCCGCCGATCTGGAAGGAGTGGCGTGCGTGCGCGTAAAGCTGTAATCCCCGCTGCCGGCCTGGGCACCAGGTTTCTGCCCGCAACCAAGGCGCAGCCGAAGGAGATGCTGCCGATCGTCGACAAACCGGCGATCCAGTACGTGGTCGAGGAGGCCGCCGCGGCGGGGCTCAGCGACATTCTGCTCGTCACCGGGCGCGGCAAACGAGCGCTGGAGGACCACTTCGACCAAGCCATCGAGCTGGAGCGGCAGCTCGCCGCCGCGGGCAAGGAGGACCTGCTCGCCGCCGTCCGCGCGATCTCACGGCTTGCCGCCGTGTACTACGTCCGTCAGGGCCAGCCGCTCGGGCTGGGCCATGCGGTCGGCTGCGCGCGGGAGCACGTCGGCGATGAGCCTTTCGCCGTGCTGCTGGGCGATGACCTCATCGGCACGCAGGAGCGGCTGCTGCGCAGGATGGTCGATCTGTGCGAGCAGACTGGTCGCAGCGTGGTCGCGGTGATGGAGTTCGGAGACGAGGAGCTGGGCAAATACGGGGTGATCGCCGCCGAGCCCGATCCGGACCACCCCGACGTCTTCCTCGTGACCGATCTGGTCGAGAAGCCGGGCAAGGCGAACGCTCCATCGAAGCTCTGCGTCATCGGCCGTTACGTGCTGACGCCCGACATCTTCGAGCACATCGACGCGACGAAGCCGGGACGGGGCGGCGAGATCCAGCTCACCGACGCCATGCGGCGGCAGGCTCACCAGGAGCCGATCCGCGCGATCCGCTTCTCGGGTGTCCGGTATGACATCGGCAGCAAGCTCGACTATCTGCGGGCCACGGTCGAGCTGGCTGTGGTCCGCAGAGATCTGGGCCCGGCCTTTCGTGAGTTCCTCATCGACTTCGTGAAGGAGCTGTGAGCCCTGTACGACCACAAGCAGGCCGAGAGCCATCATCACCATCACGTCGATCCCGATGAGCTGGTCCCGTTGGAGCTGTACCGACGGCAGGTGCTGGAGCGCGTCAAGCCGCTCGACCCGATCCGGCTCGGCCTTCTGGAGGCCCACGGCTGCGTGCTGGCGGAGGACGTCGTCGCTCCCGCTGACGTTCCCGCCTTCGCCAACTCAGCGATGGACGGCTACGCGGTCCGCGCCGGTGACGTGGGCGACGGCGGTGAGCTGGCGGTGATCGGCGAGATCGCCGCCGGCACCGCTGACGTGGTCGAGCCCAGGCCTGGAGAGGCTGTCCGGATCATGACCGGCGCCCCGATTCCTCATGGCGTCGATGCCGTCGTGCCCTTTGAGCTGACCGAAGAGCTCGACAGCCGGGTGCGCCTGCGCCTCGCGCCCCATCCCGGGGACAACGTGCGCGAGGCCGGCGAGGATGTGCGCGCCGGCGAGACTGTCCTGGAGGCCGGCCGCAGGCTGGCGGCCGCGGATATCGGGATGTGCGCGGCGGTCGGCCTGGGCAGCGTTCGTGTGCACCCCCGGCCCCGCGTGGTGGTCATCTCGACCGGCGATGAGCTGGTCGAGCCTGACGGGCCGCTGCGGCGGGGTCAGATCCGCGACTCCAACAGCTACACGCTCACGACCATGGCGCGTGAGGCTGGCGCGACCGCATACCGCCTGCCGATCGTACGCGACGACCGCAACGCGCTGCTCTTGGCGTTCGAGGGCGCGATGGCCCACGC
The DNA here is from genome assembly GCA_050743205.1 of Egibacteraceae bacterium. Classification (GTDB taxonomy): domain Bacteria; phylum Actinomycetota; class Nitriliruptoria; order Euzebyales; family Egibacteraceae; genus JBOGED01. The sequence continues at coordinate 5,723 of JBOGEA010000034.1, forward strand.
CGATCTCGTGGTGACCAGCGGTGGGATCAGCGCCGGCCGCTATGACTACGTCAAGGACGTGCTCGCGCAGCTCGGCGACGTGCGGTTCCGCAAGGTCGGGATGCAGCCGGGGATGCCACAGGCGTTCGGGTTCGTGATGCGCGAAGCCGGTCACGAGGTGCCATGCTTCGGGCTGCCGGGCAACCCGGTCAGCGCCTATGTGAGCTTTGAGGTCTTTGTCCGCCCCACGATCCGGCGGCTGCAGGGGCGGGCGGACCTCACCCGCCCTCGCGTCACCGCGGTGCTCGACGAGCCGGTCCACAGCCCAGCCCACAAGGTCTCATTCCTGCGGGTCACGCTGCGCCGTGACGGGGACGTCTGGCACGCCCGCTCGACCGGGGCCCAGGGCAGCGGCATCCTCCGCTCGGCGGTGCTCGCCGACGGCCTCGCCGAGATTCCCGCCGAGGTCACCGAGGTCGCCGGTGGCGAGCGTGTCGTCGTCCACCTGCTCGTAGATCCGGCCGCTTGAATGCCGCAGCCCCCCGAGTTGACGCATCTGGACGAGCGCGGCCATGCCCGCATGGTCGACGTCGGTGAGAAACCGGTGACCCGCCGGGAGGCGGCGGCGCGGGCATGCCTTCGCCTGTCTCCCCAGGCCGCGTCCGCGCTGGCCGAGGGCCGCCTCCCCAAGGGAGACGCGCTCCCGGTCGCGCGCATCGCCGGCATCATGGCGGCCAAGCGCACCCCTGAGCTGATCCCCCTGTGCCACGCCGTCGGGATCTCCTCGGTCGACATCACGGTGACGGTGGACGTCGAGGCGGGCGCCGCCGAGGTCCTGGCGACCGTGCGTGCCAGCGACCGCACCGGTGTCGAGATGGAGGCGCTGGTCGCGGCGAGCACCGCCGCGCTCGCGCTCTATGACATGGTCAAGGCCGTCGAGCGGGGCGCGTTCATCGAGCGGGTCGAGCTGCTGTCCAAGAGCGGTGGCCAGCGCGGAGACTGGCGGCGCGATGGGTGAGGGCACGCGGATGCGTGCGGCCGTCGTGACGGTCTCGACCCGAGCGGCGGCCGGGATCTACCCCGACGACGCCGGTCCCGCGGTGGCGAAAGTGCTGCGTGAGGCCGGGTTCGAGGTGGATGGCGTGACCGTCGTTCCCGACGGCCGGGCAGGGGTGGCGGCGGCGATCGCGACGGCCTGCGACGGCGCCGACCTCGTCGTCACGAACGGCGGCACGGGCCTTCACCCCAAGGACTTGACGCCCGAGGCCACCCTCGATGTCGTCGACCGGCTCGCGCCCGGCATCGCCGAGGCGATGCGCGCGGCGTCGATGGCGGTCACCCCGATGGCGATGCTGTCCCGCGCCGTGGCTGGCGTCCGCGGGCAGACGCTGGTCCTGAACCTGCCCGGCTCGCCGAAGGGGGCTGTGGAGAACCTCCGGGCGGTGCTGGCGGTGCTGACGCATGCTGTGGACCAGTTGGGCGGGGGAGACCACCCTCGCTGACGCGACCGGGGTTGCGCGGTTCTGCGTCACAGGCCTGTTACGGTAGGCGGCGATGGGGCTCCTGGTTATCGTGTTGTTTGCTGCGGCCTGGGCCTCGATACTGCTCCCCGGTGAGTATCGAGCACGCCGAAAGGCCGCGGGAACCAAGTCCGCCTTCGCATTCGAGCGCACCATGAGCATGCTCGCGCATCACCGCGACCCTCCAGCCCCGGCGGGCCGCCGCGGCCTCGTACTCGACGATCCCGCCATGCCGTCGGGCATGCGGCGGCACCAGCGTGCCGCCCTCGTTCAGCTGGGCATCGTGGCATCCGTCTCCGGCGGCCTGGCGGTGCTGGCAGGGGGCCTGCTCTGGGTGGCGTTCGGCGTCAGCGCGGTCGCCCTCGCCGGTTACGCCCTCGTCGTCGCGCGGATGCGGGCGCTCCAGGCCGAGCACCGCCAGAAGGTCCGCCCGATCGTGGCGCCCGAGCGGCAAGGCGAGGCCGGGGACGACATCCAGCGCTGGGTCGGGTGAGCGGTGCTGGAGCTGAGCGGATTGGCTGAGGCGGTGCGCGCCAGGTTGGAGGCCAAGCACCAGGCCCGCGAGCTTGCGCTGCGCGAGTCCCGCCACGCGACCCGCTGCTCCGCCAACGCGATCCGCGCCACCCACCGGGGTGAGTACGGGGGCGCGCTCGCACTGCTCGCCGAGGCTGAGGCGGCGCTCCAAGCCGCCCGCGCGGCCTGCGCCGACGAGCCGGAGGTCGAGTTCGCCGGTTTCCTCGCCGACGCCCAGAAGGAGTACGCCGAGGCTCGCACGACCTACGCGATCGTCACCGGCGCGTCCCTTCCAGGCCCGGACGAACTCGACATGCGCGACGCCGCCTGGCTTGGCGGCCTCGCCGAGACTGTCGGTGAGCTGCGGCGCCAGCTCTTGGACGTGCTGCGCGCGGGCCATCTGGAGCGCTGCGAGGAGCTGCTGGAGTCGATGGACGACATCTACTCGCTGCTCGTCACGATCGACTTTCCCGACGGCATCACCGGCGGCCTCCGCCGCGCCACCGACATCGCCCGCTCCATCATCGAGCGCACCCGCGGCGACCTCACCAACGCCCTCGTCCAAGCCCGCCTCCGCGACGCCCTCGACGCCCACCGCACCGACCTCCTCGGCAGTGCACTTCCGGGCGAATGAGCAGTTCCAGCCACATCTGTCACGATGTGCTCATCACCAGGCCTGGGCGACTGACCTCCGCCTCTGCTACCATCGCCACCTGTGGCCACCGCCACAATGGGGCTGTAGCTCAGCTAGGCAGAGCGCCTCGGTCGCATCGAGGAGGCCAGGGGTTCGATTCCCCTCAGCTCCACATAATGTGACCCCATACGAACCGTTGGCCTGTCTGCGCTGGCTTGTTCGGGTTCGATGGTCAGGGTTGCAGGGTTGGGTACCCGGAATACCGGCACGGCCTCCCGGTTAGCGCTGATTTGTACACTGTCGATGAGCGCGCCGAGAAGCTGCTTCACGACGGCGGGTGGCCCTTGATCCAAGACTGCCTGGATGACGTCGCTGACGGGCTCATGGCGCGGTGGCGTGGGGATGCTGGCGGCGTTCAGTTGCGTTGCCATTTCGTCTTGGTAGACGAGGAGTTCTTGCCGACGTTCGTGATCAGGGCTTCGCCGTGGCGGATCTCGCCGATGTAGACGGGGTTACGCAGGACGCTCAGGACGGCCATGCTGCTCCGCAGGGTCCCGTACGGGTGCGCCGTCCGGTGTCGTTGAGCCAGTGCATGATGACGGTGTGTGTTGCTCCTGACTTCAAGACACAGATCGAGCTTGTACGATCCTGAGCCAACGTCATCCGACGGCCTGTAGTAGCTATTTTGGCCTGGGATGTGCGCTGTGCGTCTCGAACGCCAGACGTGGTCCCGCCCCAACGTCCCGGCCTCTTGTCGCCGGGAGTCCACGCAACTGGATCTGGGACGCCGACCGCAGGACGCCGGCCGAGCCGGTCGCTGAGCCGCCTGCTTGCGGCTCCGGCTGGACCGCTGTCGCCCGTGAGAGCGCTCGCCCTCTTGCATCTCGTGTACTCCCTGGTCTTCACGGGTTTGGGCACGACGGCGGCCCAGCAGGCCATGCGCCAGGCCTGGGAATTGGCGGTCGGCCCCGCGCGCTTCCGAGGCGCCGGACGGCTCCCCGCAGCCCGCCGACCCCGGTGACGCGGTCGCCGTCATCCAGTTCCGCCGGCCAGGCAGCATGCAAGCCACTCGTGCACGCCGCCCCGCTGTTCGTGGGAGGTGCGTGACCCCCGAGGACCTCGCGTGGGGCCCCCAGCAGGAGCTGGGGAATTGGGCTTCGACGCTGTCGACGCGTCGGGGCCCGGACTACCCGGGCTCACGGCTGTCCGGACAGCCCGGCAAGTTCGCCGTGGCCGGCCACCGCACGACCTACGGCGCGCCGTTCTTCAACTTCGACCAGATCCGCGAAGGTGACGAGGTGGTGGTCGGCGACCGGAGCGGCGCCGCGTGGACGTACCGGGTGATCGGCCAGCGGATCGTGGACCCCTGGTGACAGCTGGGTAATCGGCCCCAACCGTTGGGGCTCGGGCGCCCCCGATGCTCACTCTGACCACCTGCCATCCACGCTTCTCAGCGCGCCAGCGCCTGATTGTTCATGCGGTGCTCGTGGGGAAATGAGAGCGGCGCGTTTCGAGGGTTTGGAACAGGGCATTTGCCATCTCCGACAAGATGTCGTAGGTTTTGGTCCTCAACGAACTGACCCGATCTGAGAGGATCCGTGGTGTTTACTCCTGGCCCGTTGCCGGCCCCGGTAGGCAAGAGTTACAAGCCTCGCACCGTCTGCGCGGCCCTTCACCGTGCAGCGCGACCGCTCGCTTGAGAGCCAACGGCGCCCGTCGGCTGCGTGGACGCCGATCGGGTGACTCCTCGCCATGCAGACACCCTAGACACTGAACAGCGCGCGCGGGCCTCGCGCCCAACCACCTCAGTCCACGAGCGAGTAGACAACCCCTCCCTCGTCGTTTCGTCGACCATGCCCTGAGTCCGCCGCTGTACGTCGGTCTGGGCTCGCGGAGGCCATCCTGTGTCCCCAATCCGAGAAAGCGAAGGCATGGACGCATCCGTAAGCAGCCCAGTCGCCAGTACGCGCCGGTCTGGCCGGAGGATTCCTCCCTCGCCTAGCCAGATGGTCACGGCGTCCGCCGCGGCCCCTTGTTACTCGCTCGCCGGGCTGGTCGGGAACACGCCGGTGCTGTGGCTCGGTGAGCCGTTGACACCCGAGAGGCGTGGCTTCTGGGCCAAGCTGGAGTGCCACAACCCCGGCGGGATCAAGGACCGGGCTGGTCTGTACATGATCCAGCAGGCTCGAGAACGGGGCGAGCTGGCACCTGGTGCCAGGATCATCGAATCGACCAGCGGCACTCTCGGGTTGGGGCTTGCGTTGGCAGGCGCTGTGTTCGGTCACCCTGTCACGCTCGTCGTCGACCCCGGGTTGGAGCCGCTGATGGTGCAGCTGCTGACCGCCTACGGCGCCCTGATCCACATCGTGACGGATCCCCACCCGGTAGGCGGCTGGCAGGAGGCGCGCCGCCAGCGCGTCCGCGAGCTGCTGGAGGCTGAGCCGACCGCCTACTGTCCCGATCAGTACAACAACCCGGACAACGTCGCGGCCTATGCCGGGCTAGGTGAGGAGCTGGTCGCACAGCTGGGGCGGATCGACGTGCTCGTGGCCGCTGTCGGCACCGGCGGGCACAGCGCCGGGGTCGCCAGGGCACTGCGCGAGTTCTTCCCACACCTGCGATTGGTCGGCGTGGACGCCGTCGGGTCCACGATCTTCGGCCAGCCGGCGCGTCCCCGGCTGATGCGCGGTCTGGGCAGCAGCATCCACCCCCGCAACGTCGGCTACTCCAGCTTCGACGAGGTCCACTGGGTCGCGCCAGCCGAGGCGGTTTGGATGTGCCGGCGGCTGGCCGCCTCGCAGTATGCGAGCGGCGGGTGGAGCACCGGGGCGGTGGCACTGGTGGCCTCATGGCTCGCGCGGACGCTGCCCCGCGAGCAGCGCATCGTCGCGATCTTCCCCGACGGCCCCGAACGCTACTGGAACACCGTGTACAGCAACGCCTACTGCCGCCGGAACGGGTTGCTGGACGTGATCCCCGCACAGGATCCCGAGCGTATTGAGCATCCCCGCGAGCGTGAGGTCACCCGTTGGACACGCTGCACCACCGTCGTGGACCCGCTCAGTGAACCCGCGCTCGCGGGCGCGAGCGACGAGGAGCGCCACCGGTGATGCAGGTGGTCTCGCAGTTCCGCTCGTTCAACCCCACCGTGCGGTTCCTCATGGTCAACCAGCTCACCATCAACGCCGGCTTCTACATGCTGATGCCCTACCTCGCCAACCATCTGTCCGGCAGCCTCGGGCTGGCGGCGTGGCTGGTCGGCCTGATCCTGGGGATCCGCAACTTCAGCCAGCAGGGAATGTTCCTCGTCGGCGGTAGCCTCGCTGACCGCATCGGCTACAAGCCGATGATCATGGCCGGCTGCGCGCTGCGGGTCGTCGCGTTCGCGATGCTCGGCTTCGTCGAGTCCACACCCGGCCTGATCGTGGCCTCCGCGTTGACCGGGCTGGCCGGCGCGTTGTTCAACCCGGCCGTCCGCGCCTATCTCACCTATGAGGCCGAAGACCGGCGCGTCGAGGCCTTCTCGTTGTTCAACGTCTTCTACCAGACCGGGATCCTCGTCGGCCCGCTGGTCGGCATCGCGCTGTCCGGGATCAGCTTCCAGCTTGTGTGCGTGGTCGCCAGCGCCCTGTTCGGTGTGCTGACGATCCTGCAGATCCGTGCTCTCCCGGCGCGGGAGGGCGCCGAATCGGGCTCGGAGCGGACGGTGTTCGGAGACTGGCGCGAGGCGGTGACCAACCGTGCGTTCCTGCTGTTCGCCGTCGCAATGATGGGCTCGTACCTGCTGTCGTTCCAGGTCTACCTGACCTTGCCGCTGGAGGTGCGGCGCATCACCGGCAGCGAGGTCGGTGTCAGCTTGCTGTTCACCCTGTCGGCCGTGCTCGGCATCCTCGGCCAGCTGCGCATCACCGCCTGGTTCAAGGCCCGGCTGTCGCCCGCCCAGGCCATCGCCGCCGGCCTTGGCATGATGGGTTTCGCTTGGGTTCCTCTGATCGTGGCCGCACCGTTCAGCCAGCCGCTCACAACCACCGCCGGCGGCGGCAGTCCCCTTCGCACCGCCATGGCGTACACGTTGGCGCTGACACCGGTCATGGCTACCACCGCGCTGCTCTCGCTGGGAACACTGGCCGTCTTCCCCTTCGAGATGGCCATGATCGTCAGCCTCGGCCGGGAGCGCCTCGTCGGCACCTACTACGGCCTGTACAACTTGCTGTCCGGTATCGGGATCGCCGCCGGCAACCTGCTCAGCGGCGCCGCCGTCGACGCCGGCCGGCAAACCGGCATCACCAGCTTGCCCTGGATCATCCTCGCCCTGATCGGCACGGCGTCAGCCATCGGCGTCCTGGGGCTGCACCGCAGCGGACGCCTCACCCCCGCTCCCGCGCCACCACGCCCCCCCGTTTCCGTTCCGACCGCGGCCTCGCGCTAAGGGCCGGGCGGATAGGTGACCCGGTCACCACCGCAGGCTGCTCTCGGCCCCCGCAGCAGTACTTGCTTCTCCGCGCAATCCAGTCTCCAACCGTGGGCAACACACAACTCCGCGCGCTGCCGCCCCACCCGAGTCGCCACTCGCGGCAACGGCTTGCGAGGCCATGTGCCGCTTGCGCAGCCTCGCGCAGTGGGTCGCGGTGGCAATCTCGCCCCAGCGGCCGGTGCCGCTGGCCCGCCAAGGGGTGCTGCACACCTGGCCCGCCTACTGGGTGGCATGAACGGCATCATCCGGGAGCCAAGCTGACGGGAGGCGATGGCCAGTCTGGACGCACGGCGTGTGCCGATGATCCTGGCCGACGGCGCGGCCGACCTGGTCCCTGTTCCTGACCGCGGCGGCGTTCTTGCTCGCCGGTTCGACTGCTTGACAACCCGCCTGCATCCCACGGCCGGCCACGACCTGCCGATCAGCTATCCCGCCTGGTGCGCCGCCTTGATTCTCCGCGCGCCGAACCAGCGCTGTAACCCTGCAGAGTGAGGAAGCGGCGGGCCGTCCTTTGGCAGTGCTCCGTGCCACCATCGACGTGCCTGCCTCAACACACCGAACGGCCGTCCGACATTTCGCAACACCAGGAGATCGGTACCTGCGCGGGATCCGATGTGGTCGCCGGTGAGGGTTACTGATCGCCCGAGCCGCCGGTCTTGACGCGCAGCTCCCAGGTCTGGCCGCCGTCACGGGATTCGACGATGCCGCGGTCAGCCGCGGCCGCGAGGAGGAGGTCGTCGCGGGCGAGCAAGGCCTCCGGCGAGCCGCCGATCGAGCCGCGGGACTGCCAGGTCGCGCCGGCGTCCGTGCTGATCGCGACGGCCCCGTCCCCGACGACGCGATACAGGCCGCTGCTATTCCAGTCCAGGATCGCCGGCTGCGCGTCCGCGGCCGGCTGCCACGTCCGACCGCCGTCGCTGCTTCGTACGAGACCGTTCGACGTGGAGGCGACGACAAGGTCGGGATCGTCGGGGCTGACCGCGAAGTCGGCCAGCGCAAGGCTGGACCTTTTCTCCCAGGTCGTGCGGTCGTTGCTGACCATGAAGGTCTGGCCGGTAGAGTCGTACCCATAGACCAGGTCGTGTGCGGCCTGCAGGCTGTGGAAGTCGACCTCGCCCAGCAACGACAGCGGCTGCCAGTTCGCGCCCCCGTCGGTGCTGTGCACCAACCCGAGTAGCGGTGGCTTCCCGGAGGCGCGGAGCTGGTCGGTCTGCAGGTCCGGATGTCCACTGGCGATGAAGTCGCCCGGCCCGGCGACGGTGAAACCCATGAGGTCGTGGTAGTGCTCACCAACTCGCTGGGCCTTGCCGGCCGCGTCCATGTGGAACAGCCCCGTATGGGTGGCCACGTAGAGGCCGCGCTCGTCGGTAGGGTCGACGGCCAGCGCGTGGACGTGGACGACGCCGGGCTCCTGTTGTGGCGCTGCCTGGTTGCCCGTTCCACACGCCACCAGCAGGACGGCCACGGCCAGGCCGATCAACGATCTTCCACCGATGAGCTGCATACTCTGCCTCAGTCAATACAGGCCAGCCGGACCCGGAGCCGGCACCGAACGATCATCGTGGTCTACGATAGACCATAGTGGTGAGTGCAGGATGCGGCAGGGCGAGAGGCGCCGATGGCTGACAGCGGACGGTCTCTTCAACTCGGCTCGCTCGAGGTGAAGATCATGCAGGTACTGTGGGAGCGTCCTGAGCAATTCATGCAGGTGAGGGACGTCCTTCCGCTTCTCGCCGACGACCTGGCGTACACGACCGTGATGACCGTCATGAGCCGGCTGCACGACAAGGGTTTGCTGCGGCGGCGGCGGCAGGGTCGGGCGTGGGCCTACCACACCGCCGTGTCGCGCGAGGCCTACATCGCATCGACGATGACCGAGACGCTGAGGGTGGCCGAGAACCGCACCGCGGCGCTGTTGCATTTCGTCGCGGACCTGCGCCCGGAGGAGGCGGCGGCCCTCCGACGGCTCCTGAGCGCCGACGAGCCGTCGCGATTCACTCGCTGATGCTGCTGGCGACCGGCATCGCGATGGTGTGGTGGCGCCCGTGCCGCTCCCGTGCGGGCAAGGCGCCGCGGCTGGCGGTGGCGTTGCTGCTGGCCAGCTTCGTCGCGGTCTGGCTGGGGTCGCTGGGGGTGCTGGCCGGGCTGGTGTCGCGGCAATTCCTGGCGTTCACGTCTGCCGCCTGCGGGGTCCTCTGGCGCCAGCTGGTCACTGGGCAGGTCTCGCCGTGGCAGCTGGCCCTGGTAGCCGCTTGGATTGTGGCGATCCCTGCCGGGCGACGTGCGTGCTGGTTGCCGACTTGTGCCGGAACCGCCGCCTGCGCCAGGTCCTGATCGCAGCCGGTAGGCCCCTCGACCAGCCCGGGCAGCTCCGGCCCGGAAGGATCGTCGTCGTGCCCGGCCTGTCGACTCCCGCGCTCACGGTGGGGCTGTTGCGCCCGGTCGTCGTGGTCGACGAGGGCTGGTGGACCGGCGCCACGCCCGCCCAGCGCGATATCGTGCTCGCCCATGAGCATGGCCACGTCTTTGGCCGGCATGCGCTCGTTGACAACGCCGGCCGGTTCCTGGTCGCGGGCATCGCGCCGCTGCCCAACGCCAGCGAAGCCTACGCCTGCCTGCGACGGCATCTGGAGGCGCTCGCCGACGACTTCGCCGCGCGCCGCCACGACCGGCAGGTGGTCGGGGTCACGCTCGGAAAGATCGCGCTGGCCGCGTATCCAGCCGCCGGCCTGGGCGTCGCCGGGGCCAGCCTGTGGCGCGTGGAGCGGCTGGTGACCGTCTCGCCACTGCGCCGACGGGACCACGCATTGTTGTGGGCGATGCTCGCGAGCGTCACGACCGGGCTGATCATGGCGCTAGCAGAGGCGGCGCACGCGCTCGGCCCGGTGATCAACCCGACCCACTGCCCTCTGCGGTAGACCAAGATCGGGGTGTGTCGGCTGAGTCGTCGTAGAGACGAGGGAGTCGACACACCGGCACCTGCGGTCGCTCCACTTACGCGGGATCGAGGGCGGCGAGCGTCGGTTCCACGATCACCGGCTCCTCATAGAGCGGAAGGACGGCCTCGAGGCTCTTCAGGCCGCAGGAGGTGTTGACCACAACGATCGACAGGCCGCTGGGGAGCCGCTGGCGCTCAGTCGCGATTCGCAAGCAGGCGAGCCCAGCGGCGCTTGCCGGTTCGACGAAGAAGCCTTCGGCGGCGAGGTCGCGCTGGGCTGTCAGGATGGCGTCGTCACTGGCCTGGACGACCAGGCCGCCAGACTCCACGAGCGCCGCCACACCGATGTAGCTGTTCGCGGTCACGTCGATCCCGCGGGCGACGGTCGCGGTGCGCGGAACAACCGCGATCGCACCGTGATCGCTCCTGTACGCCACCCCGAGGGGTCCACCCTCGGGCTCGCAGGCGAGCATCTGGGGCACGTCGGTCAGCCGGCCCAGCCGCCTGAGCTCGTCGAATCCCTTCCAGATCCCGAACAGTCCCTCGGCGTATGCGGTCGGGATGACCACCAGGTCGGGCGACCGCCCACCGAGCTGATCGACGAGCTCGTAGGCGATGGTCTTGTAGCCCTCGTGACCGTAAGCACTGTTGGTCGGCGGATCGGTCGCGTTGGTCGCCGGGTGCCACCCGAGCGCGCCGACAGCCTGCCGCAGGAGCATCCGGCGCCCCTCAGGCGTGGTGACGACCAGCCGCGCGCCGCTGGCCTGCATGAGGATGCGGTTGCCGGCGGGGATGCCTGGATATGTGAGGACCACGCAGCTCAAGCCGGCTCGGGCCGCGTAGGCGGCGACGGCTGCGCCATGGTTGCCCGACGTGGAGGCCACGAGCGTCCGGGCGCCGAACTCTCGCGCCTTGCTGACGGTGACCGCTGCATTGCGGTCCTTGAACGACCAGGTCGGGTTGCGTGATTCGTCCTTGATCCACAGTTCAGCGGCGCCCAGCTCGCGGGCGAGTCGCGGGACAGCGACAAGCGGCGTGTCGCCTTCGCCCAGCGACACCTCGTGGCGGGGATCGACCACCGGCAGCAGGGTGCGGTAGCGCCACAGGCCGATCCCGTGCCCAGCGAGGGGATAGCTCTCGAGCGTCGCCTGCAAGGCGGCGTAGTCGTACTCGGGCGTGAGTCCCGAGACGAAGCCGCCGGTGGCGCAGGCAGGGCAACCCTCGAACATCGGTGCCAGGGGATAGCGCGCGCCGCAATGCACGCAGCGCAGGCCACGAACGAAGCTCATGGCGCGGATCCCGCCGCCGGCTCACCCTGGGCCGTGGTGGGGTCCTCGTGCGCCGTTCCCACCAGGCGAAGGAACAGCCGGGCCCGCGGGTGCGTCGGGCGGGTGAAGAACTCCGCGGGCCGGCCTTCTTCCACGATCACCCCGCCGTGCATGAACACGACCCGGTCCGCCACATCCTGGGCGAAGCGCACCTCGTGGGTGACGACCACCATGGTCATCCCGTCCCTGGCGAGTGCTCGCATGACCTGCAGGACCTCCTCGTGCAGCTCGGGATCCAGGGCCGAGGTTGGCTCGTCGAAGAGCACGACCTCGGGCTCCATGGCCAGGGCGCGCGCGATGGCGACGCGCTGCTTTTGACCGCCGCTCAGCCGGGACGGATACTCGTCCCGCTTGTCGGCGAGACCGACACGGGCCAGGAGTCCTTCGCCGAGGGCGACCGCCTCCGTCCGGGGCATCTTCTTCACGGTGATCGGCCCTTCGATGACGTTCTCCAGCGCGGTCCGGTGCGGGAACAGGTTGAACTGCTGGAACACCATCCCGGCCCGCAGGCAGATCTGGCGGATGCGACGGGAGCGCTCGGCTCCCCTCGGAACGTCGCTGGTGCAGTCGACCTGCAGACCGCACACGGTCACGCGCCCGGCGTCGGGCTGCTCGAGGAAGTTGACACAGCGGATCAGGGTCGTCTTGCCGGAGCCCGACGCGCCCATGATGACGACGACCTCGCCGCGCCGGACTGCCAGGTCGATGCCCTTGAGGACCTCGAGCTGACCGAAGCGCTTGTGCAGGCCTTCGACACGGATCTGGCAGTTGTCCTCGCGCATCAGTACGGCCTCGCCAGGCGCCGCTCCAGGCCCTCTTGCCCCGCCGACAGCAAGGCGTTGATGAGCCAGTACACGGCCGCCACGATGATGAACATCTCGACATAGCGGAAGGTCGCAGAGCCGACGGCGTTCGCGACCCGGGTCAGCTCGACGACAGTGATGATCGACGCGAGGGAGGTGTCCTTCATCAGCGCGATCAACCGGTTGCCGACCGGCGGCAGCGCGATCCGCACGGCCTGGGGCAGGATGACGCGCCGCAGCGCCTGTGGATAGGTCATGCTCAAGGCGTGCGCCGCCTCACGCTGACCCCTTTCGACCGACAGCACCCCGGCACGGAAGTCCTCTGTCAGGTAGGCGCCGGCGTTGAGGGACAGCGCCGCGATCGCCGAAGGGATCGGCTCGACCACGATCCCCAGCTGTGGAAGCCCGAAGTAGATCAGCAGGATCTGGACCAGCAGCGGGGTGCCGCGAACGATCGACACGTAGGCGACGGCGAGGTAGCGCAGCGGCCGCCGCGCCGACATCCGCGCCAACGCGCCGACCAACCCCAGCACCGAGCCGATGGCGAACGAGCTCAGCCCGAGAAGCAAGGTGATCACGACGGCCTGGCCCAGGAGCGGGAGTGCCCGGCTGATGAGGCTCATCGCTGCCTTCCCCCCGGGTTAGGACGAGTCCGATGTGCTGGGTGTCCCCGCTCAACAGTCGGCAAGGTTCGCAAGCTCCTCGGCCATGTCGAGCCCGCCGAACCAGCGCGCTGAGATCGCTGAGAGCGTGCCGTCGGAGACCATCGCGGACAGGGCTTCGTTCATGGCCGCCATGAGGGCGGTCTCGCCCTTGGGCACCGCGATGGCGTTTGCCTCGGAGTTGAGCAAGCCCGGCAGCGCCTTGACCGCAAGGTCATTCTCCTCGGCCAGGTAGGAGCCGACAGCGCGCGAGCCGAGGTAGGCGTCCGCACGGCCGAAGCTGACGTCGCTCAACGCCAGGGTGGCGGTCTCGTAGGTCAGGACCCTGGCGCCAGGGATCCGCTGCGCCTCCTGCTCCTGCGTGGAGCCGGCGCTGACCGCGATGCGCTGCCCCTGGAGGTCGGCCTGGCCGCTGATCGTCGTGTTCGACTGGTTGACGAAGATCGAGACGCCGTTCACCTGGTACGGACAGGTGAAGTCGATCTGTTGCCGGCGTTCGTCGGTGGGCGTCAAGCCCGCGATCACGGCGTCCCACTTGTCAGTCTCGAGTCCCGCGATGAATGTCTGGAACGTGCCACGCACGAACTCGACCTCACGAATGCCGAGCCGCCGTGCGATCTCGTTGGCGACATCGACGTCGTAGCCGACAACGTCGTTGGACTCGTCCAGGAAGCTGAAGGGTGGGTTGGCCTGAGTGTTGGCGACCCGGATCGCGCCTGCCGTCTTGATCTCGCCGAGTAGGCCTTCACCCTCGGCGCCAGATGCGGGCGAGCCCTCGCGATCTCCTGCAGCGGTCGAGCCCGGGCCGGCTGTGCAAGCCGACACGAGCAGAGCGATGGCGACCAGTGATATGACCCATGCAGCGCGCCGCCATGACCGATTCAGCTGCATTCGCTTGTCCTTTCTTCCGGTTTTCCTCCTTCACCGGGGCGACGGGATCCTTCGAGGATCAGCGCTTCAAGCGACCGCAGGATCTGTGCGGCTGAGTGGTAACGAATGGAGTAGCGCATGCCTCTTTTTTCTCGTTCCTGGCGGATCAACCCCGCCGCTCGCAGTTGGGTCAGGTGGTAATGGACCGTCGGCTGCGAAAGCCCCAGCGCGCTCACCAGGTCCGTCGTATACATCGGCTCTTGAGCAAGGAGGCCCAGGATCGTCAGACGATTCGAGTCAGAAAGCGCCCTGAGGGCTTCGGCCAGGTTGCGCTGGATCGGCACCGGGTCGAACGACGCGAAGATGTCGCTGGGAACGCCGTAGATGATCAGCGCCTCCTTCGACAGCTCGTCGATGTACACCCGCTCCAAGTACCCTCGCGGGACCTCGGTGAGCTCGGCCTGTACGGCCACAGGCTCGGTGAGCAGCCGGCGGCAACGGCTTGCCCAGCCACGGGTCAGGCCGACCAAGGCGCCGTCAAGACTCCCCGAGTCCCAGAGCACCTCTCGATACCACTCTAGCGGGGCTTCGCCCCGGCCCGACGAGGCATGGACGGGAGGGACGGTCGCGCGCGGAGTTGACCGAGGTTGTGTGCTGGATACCCGACGTATACGTCGCCTATCCAGCGACCCACCCACCGACCCAGAGGACGTGACCCGCGACGCGTGCAACCCGACCCCACCAGACTTGACTCACGCGCAACAGGTCTCGCCCTCCAAGGCATCTAGACGCCCGGCGCTCGTCTCGCCGGTATCAAGCATGAGCAGCGCAAGCCTTCGGGGATTGGCGGCTCCTACCGCCTCAATGAGGTCGGCAGGGTCACCGTCCGGCGGCAACTGATCGATCAGGCGGGCGGCGCCATAGCCCAGCGCGGTGTCGAAGCCATGGAAGAAGAACTGGCCTGCGGGCCGGAGTTCGTCGCCTAATGCGTCCTTCACGGCGGCGGCCCACCGGCGTGTTCGCGTGAACGTCCGCGGATTGAATAGGGCCCGCAGGCTGACCAGGAAGTCATAACAGACAGAGGCATGAGCCCGCGCTTTTCCGGCATACAGATCATTGCTGGTAGAAAGCCGACTCCCTCTCACAAGCTTCACGTCATCGCCCCGGCCCACACAATAGATCGCCATCGATAATCAAAACTCATTGTGGCGACGTCGACAAGGCCCTGACTGATTTGCGCCTGATTTCATGAACGGGTCGAATGAGAATTTGGACTTCTTAGCCTCGATGTTTCACGTAGTTTTGCTTGTGGACGGGTGAAATGCGCGGGAAAGCCCCCCCTGGCCTGGGATAATCCGGTCTGTGAAGACGATCGGATCCCAACAGGAGGGCGCACCCGGAAGGTGAAGGCTGACAGGCGTGCGGTCCCGTTCGAGGTCACCGCGCGGACGGCGCCGGGATGACCGCCCGCGCTGGCACGGCCCTGCTGGCCCAGACCGCCGACTGGACCGGGCTGACCGACGCGCTGTCAGCGCAGCTGGGCGGGTGTCGGGGCTGGGAGGTGCATGACCCGGGCAAGGTCGTGCGTGACATCGTGGTGATGCCAGCCGACGGCGGCGACGCGCTGCGCCACCTCAACGCCCTCGACGGCCAGGAGGCGCTGTTCGGCCAGGTCGCGGACCGCCTGCGTGCAGGCCTTGTGACAGCGGGGCGCGCAACCTGGGGTGTGAGACGTTTGAGCGCAACCGGGTGTGGCCGCGGTTGGTGATGATGGCGCGGGACCTGATGGCAGCGGCGCGGGTGTTGACGTCAGACGGCGATCTGCGTCTGGCTGAGCCGGCCACGCTGCGCCATCAGCTGGGGCACGCCCCGGCGCGGGTCGCGCGCTCCGGACGCAAGGTGCGGCTGCAGGTCCAGCATGACTGGCCGACCGCCCCGGCGCTGGTGACCGCGTTTCGACGGCTGTGGGCGCTGCCGCGACGCCGGTGGCCGCTGCCGCTGCCCGCCGGCTGACCTGTAGCCGTCCCAACACCCGCGGCGTCCCCGCCCGTAGCGCACACTGTGGTCGAGCCTTGCCTGGACGCGGCCCGAGCTTCGGTCGGCGGCCCGCGGTGCCCGGTTTTGGCCCCCTGAGGGGCTGTTCGGGCGTTCGTGTGGGTCTGGGCGTGCGCGGGATGGGCTCCCGCCGCGCCTCAGCCCCCTCAAGAAACCGCCGTATAACGATCGATTATTCCCTTACGAGTCATACCAGGATGAAACATCGAGGTTAAGCAAGTGCACCGGATCGTCGCCTGCCGCAGCCGCAACCCGCTCGAGTCGCACCGGTTCTCCCGTCGTCCCCATCGGCTGTTGAGCGACGATCTACGACACGTCGTCACAGCGAGATGCCTGGAGCGCCTGGCTGGTGTCGGACTGCTTGCCCTTCCGCTAGGCTGCCTCTGGCTGTGCTGGGGTCCGGTCAAGGAGGAGTGCGTTGCTCACCAAGAGGTCGACTATCGCGTCCATGGGTCCCCGTGAGCAGATGATCATGGACATCCTGTGGGCTGACCGCGAGCGCTACCTGCCGGTTCGGGAGGTCGCCGAGCGCTTGGGTGAGGACATCGCCTACACCACGGTGATGACGTTGCTCACCCGATTGCACCGCAAGGGGCTGCTTCGCCGCCGCCAGGAGGGCAAGGCCTACACATATCAGCCCCAGGTCTCGGATGCGGAATATGCCGCCGCCTCGATGTCAGCGACGATGGAGCGGGGCACGGACGTCTCCGAGGTGCTGATGCGGTTCGTCGGCCAGCTTTCGGCCTCCGAGCAGGAGACGCTGCGGAGCATCTTGGAAGAGCAGCGCCGGTGATCGCCGCCCTGCTCACCGCCAGCGCGGGACTAGCCGGCCCCTGGATCGTTGGCTGGCTCACGAGGCGGGGCTCGAGCCCTCGGCTCGCGATCGCTGCTCAGCTCGCCGGGTTGCTGCTGGCGTGGGGCGGTGTGCTCGCGGTGGTCGGGAAGCTGGTCGCCCCGGAGGAGGGCATGATGCGAGCCTGCGGCATCATGCTCAGCGTGATCCTCAGCGGTGAGAGCACGATCGCGACAACCGTGGCGGCTTTCGCGTATCTGTTGCTACCCGGCCGCGGGCTGGGCATGCTCGCGCGAACCACCTGGGCGGTGCGGCGCGCGGCGGTTGCGCTCAAATGCGGCGGCACGGTCGAGGATCGGGTGTTCCATGTGCCTAGACTCTCGACGGTCGCGGTGACCGCAGGCCTGTTACGGCCGATCATCGCGGTGAACGCCGCGAGCTTCAGGGCGCTCGGATGGGAACAGCGCTCCGTCGTCCTCGCGCACGAGCGAGCGCATGCGCGCTCCCGTCACGCGCTGGTCGACGCGGTGGCCCGTATCCTTGCCGCAGGGCTCGCCCCATGGCCAGGCGCCCGCGTGGCGCTGGCAGAGGTCCACCGCAACCTCGAGGCGGCTGCCGACGACCGTGCCGCAAGTGCTCATGATCGCAAGACCGTCGCGCTGACGATCGCCGAGGTGGCCACGGGAGCACGTCCTGTCGTGGGAGCGCTCGGAGCGAGCGGCTGGCCAGTGTGGCGCGTCGAACGGCTGTTGCGCGACCGCCCAACCACTGCGGTCCGGGTCGCTATCCTACTGGCTGCGCTTGGTGTCTCCGCCGCGCTCGTGGTGGGCGGCCAGGCGACGTTGCATGTCCTGGCCGGCGCGCACTTCATCGAGACGTACTGCCCCTTCTATTAGGACGTAGAGGAGATGTGCGCATCGACACTCACGGGGTCATGCACCGGAAATGATTCGGCCTCCGCACCGGATGCTGAACAGCCTCGGTCGTCCCGCGCTACCGTCCTCGCTCTGCTCGAACGCTACCGAGGCAAGCCCATAAGGGGAGGCACGATGGCCGAGTCAACGTGGGCTCGCGTGGCCTTGCCAATCCTCGAGCACATCGCGACCATCGAAGATGATGAGAGCCACAGTGGCATCCTGAGCGTCGAAGATATCGCTGGCGTTCTCGGCCAGCCGGCGCAGCGCGTGCAGAATGAAGTGCGCCGACTGCACACGTCCGGATATCTGCTGGGCAAGCTCTACGGTGGTCACGATTCGAATGACTTCCTCGTGGGGCCAGGCTTGTCAGACCTCGGCGCTCGCGCCGTCGGCAAATGGCCACCCAACGACCCTTATGGCTTGCTGGTCCACCTGCTCGAACAGCGGATCAGCAGCGCACCCAACCGAGAGGAGCGCTCCCGGTGGCAACGGATCCGTGACGGCGTCGTGGACATCGGCACGTCCGGTGCGGGTGGTTTGGTCGTCGAACTCACCAAGGCCATGACCGGACTCCAGACCTCCTGACCTAGAGGGATGAATGTCCTGGTAGAAAGGGTGGGGTCCTCCGTCTTCTGACGGTTTTGTGCGTTATTTCCTGCAAGGCCGCGCGTGGTTCCCCGAACCTGGGCCTCAGGCGGCTCGGCGATGCGGCTGGCCGCGGCTCTCCTCCACACTTTTCTGGACGTTCACCGGACAGGGAGGATGAGGTAGTGCGTCCGGTTCGCGGTAGGGACCGTCCTTGCGGACGGCCCCCCGCACAGATCCCAGCGTGCGCTGCTAACGCACTGGGCTCCTGCCTTGGGTACGGGCGTCAAAACGCACGTTGGGGAACGGATGCTTC
>JBOGEA010000035.1:0-23924 GCA_050743205.1 Egibacteraceae bacterium
GAAGCCTCTCCCTGCAGAGCGGCTCCGGAGGACCTACCTCCATCTCCTGCGCAGCATTGCGCTCAGCTCCACAATCCTCTACATTGCGCGACCTCCTGCATTCGTTTCACACGACCTCCTGACACGGCGCGACAATCGGTGCGGTGTCGGCAGTCGCCAGATGGCGTTCGTCCCACGCCCAGCGCCACCCGCGAACCGCAACGCCGTTGCCGACTCGGCGGTGGCCACAAGCTGACCGACCTGCAACTTTCCTCCGGATATGCCAGGATTGCCGCAGCTCAAGAACGCGGCCTCTGCGCTCGGCAGCAGTTTTCCTCCACATCCGAAGGAAAACCGCGGCCAACCACATCGCCGAGCCGCCTGAGGCCAGGTTCGGCGAACCATGCGCGGCCTCGGCAGGAAATAACGCACAAAACTGACAGAAGCCGGAGGACCCACCCCCCTTTACCAGAACAGGACATTCATCCCTCTAAGTCAGGAGGTCTGGTGTCGCGCTTACGATGAAGATCGGGGCGCTGCTGGCGCTCACGGCTGCTCTCCTGCGCACGAGTTGAACAAGGTCGTCCGCGCAGCGCGGGTACGCCCTCCTGACGCAGCCCATGTAGACGCAGATCGCATGGTCGCCGAAGCTGGCGCGCAACGCCTCCGCGGCCGTCGACTTGCCCGCCCCGTCCACGTCGATCAGCGCCACACTGAACCCACGTCCCCGCCGCGCGGGGTGGAACCGCCTGGGCGGGGATCCCAGCGGCAGCGGTGCGACGTGCCTGTCACCACCCACTGCTCCCGCCATCCTCAAGGCTGTACGTTCTGACCCGAAACGCTGTAGGCATGTGGTCGGGTTCTCCCGGAGGCGACGACCGCTGCCGCCTCGTTGAGCGCTGACGATCTGGCATGCTCATTGCATGTCACAGCTTGCTGTACGTGTGTCAGACGAGCTGGTCCGGTTGATCGACGAACTCGTGGATCGAGGGCGATTCACCACCAAAGCTGAGCTTGTGCGCATCGCCATCACCGAACTCGTTGAGCGTGAGCGGCGTTGCGTGATCGGTGAGGCCATGGCCGACGGCTATCGACGGATCCCGCAGACCGATGAGGAACTCGAAGCCGCCACAGTGGCGGCCATCCGGTCCATTCACGAGGAGCCATGCTGGTCCGACCGAGGCCGCTGTTGTGAGTGGTAACCGCCAGACCCGGCGGTTACCACTCACAACCTCGCCTGTCGTCCGCGGTTGACGGGTCGGCGCGGTGATGGGAGTGGGTTCTTCTCCACACGCAGGCCTTCTGGCCCTATAGCGGGCTGCCATCTGGACTGGCCAAGGGGCCGGTGCCTTGCGTTGCTGGGTGAGGCTGAGCAGGCGCTGATCGAGCTGAAGGGAGCGGACGACGGTTGAAGTATCCGCAAGACGGCGCTCATCCACGCGGATATGGCGCCTGGTGATCCGCGCCGTGTGGGAGTGCTGGGGCAGCGCGCTTCGCGCCCTGGTCAGGGCTGAGCGCTTCTGCGGCGCAGTTGGCGGAGGGCGCGGGCCGCGCGGGCGGCGGGGCGAGCGGTCATGCGCTCGAGCGCGCGCTCGGCTTTCTGCAGGCGGTGGGCCAGCTCGGCGGGGTCGGTCGGCAGGCTCCGCCGATCCGGGTCGAAGTCGCCAGCGGCGTACTTGCCCTCGGGCAGCCTGCTGAGGTCGGCGCGCTCGACGGGCACGAGGGCCCCTGGCAGGACGAGCGGGTGGGGATCACGGGGGTCGTAGCCGAGGATGTCCAGCAGCGCGCGCGGCACCCGTTTGGCGATCATGGCCAGCTCGTCGGGAGCGAGGGTGCCCTGCCAGCGCCCGACGCGGCTGGCGTCGATCGCGTCGCCCGGACGCGTCCCGCCCTCTACGACGTCCGGGGTGTCCTGCTCACGCTGCGCCGTGTCGTGCGTGAGCACCCGGTCAGACCACGGCTCGCCGAGGAAGTCCAGCAGCGCGCGCAGGGTCGGCTCGGGGTGGAGCGCGAGGTCCTCGTACCGGCAGACCGCGAACCGCTCTGAGCCCAGAGAGGCTGCCTGCCTGACGATCTCGCTGTTCGCCCGGACCCATTTCGACACGGAATCCGCCGCGCTGTAGTGCCAGCGCCGCATCGACGCCAGGGTTGCCGAGGGGTGCCGGACGATGCCGATGAACTGCGCGTCGGGGAAGATGCTGGCCATCTGCCGCACGTGCCAGGTGTGGAACGGGGTCTTGTCGCCCCACCGCGCTTTGCCGCGCTCGGCCGCGTAGCGCGTGAAGACCCCGGAGAAGAACTCGCGGATGCGCTCGTTCATCTCGTCCTCACACAGCCCGTAGCGCTCATACCAGCCGGGGCCGGCGTCCCAGTCCGGGATGGACTTCATCGCGGCGACCGCGCCCATGAAGCCTGACTCGGGCCCGATCGCGATGCGCTCGTGGCTGTCGAGGCACAGCCTGAGCAGCGTGCTGCCAGAGCGCATCGCGCTCACGATGAAAATCGGGGCGCTGCTAGCGCTCATGAGCTGCTCCTGTGCGCACGAGTCGAATAAGGTCGTCACGCAGCTCGGGCGCGCTGCGTGACGCGTCCAGCACCACCATGTGCGGCAGCCGCTGGCGCAGCGCGAGATAGCGCTGCCGTTGACGTTCACTGGCGATCGGATCATGGCTGTCCGTGCGTGCGGCGAGGACTTCCCCAGGCGCATCGAGCAGGACGATGAGAGCAGGTTCGGGACACGCATGGGCCAGCAGCCATCGACGGACCCGGCCGGTCCGGCCCAAGGGCGCGACGGGCTCCAGCAGCGCGTCCGCGCTCCATCGGTCGAAGATCACGAGTTTCCCCCGGCTCTGCTGCGCTCGGCCGATCAGCCCGCGCCAGACGCGCGCGGCAAGCGATGTCGCGAGCTGCAGCCCGGGCAGCCGGATCATCCGGCGGCCCTCCTGATGCAGGCCCATGTAGACGCAGATCGCATGGTCGCCGAAGCTGGCGCGCAACGCCTCCGCGGCCGTCGACTTGCCCGCCCCGTCCGCACCGATCAGCGCCACGCTGAACCCGCAGCCCCCCCGCGCGCGCATCCTTCGCAGTCGCCCAGCAGAGAAATTCGGCATAGGCGTTCAGCATAGAGAAGCGGCCCCGATATAGAGAAGCGGCCCCGATGGAAGGGAGATCCGTACAAATGCGCACTCGGGAATGTGGGGTGACGCTGCCGCGCCTCCTTCTCACGTTGGTCCTCGGGTTGTCGCTGCTTGGGCGGGCGTCACCGGCGCAGGCCGCGCAGATCGGCTTCAAAGCGCAGCCCTACGGCGGATTCGACGCGACGTCGGGCGGCCCGATCACGGGAGAAAAACCGGAATCCAAACTGTGGCAGCATGACGGCGCCTGGTGGGCGGCCATGATCGTCCCCAGCCAGAACGGGGCGCACACCATTCACCACCTGGAGGGCACGAGCTGGGTCGACACCGGTGTCGTCATTGATGCCCTGCCCAGCTCAAAGGAGGATGTGCTCTCTTTGGGAGACACGCTCTATGTCACCTCGCGCAACTCCTGGACGCTGAACCGTTTCACCTATGCCAGCGGCGCCTACCAGAAGGATGCGGGATTTCCGGTCGCACTGCCCGTGACAATCGCCGAGACACTGACGATTGCCCGCGACTCGAACGGGGTTCTGTGGATCACGTGGGAGCAGTCCGGTCAGGTCATGGTCGCCCGCAGCGACGGATCGGACACCGCGTTCAGCGCCCCGTTCGTGCTGCCCACCAGCGGCGCGGATGACCTCAATACCGACGACATTTCATCGGTGATCTCATTCTGGGACAACAATGGACCGGCCATCGGGGTGATGTGGTCGAACCAGACCGACCAGAAGCAGTATTTCGCGGTGCATCGCGACGGCGCCCCGGACAGCGCCTGGTCGGAGGAGACCGCGCTGAGCGGACCGAATGAGGCGGACGACCACCTCAACCTCAAAACCACGGGGGGCAGCGTCTTCGCGGTCACGAAGACCGGTGTGAGCGACGTCACGCTGCCGATCATCAGGCTGCTCGTCCGGTCGCCGGGTGGGGACTGGTCGACGTTCCCTGTGGCGCTGTACAGCGACAGCATGTCGCTGCGGAACACTCGTCCGATCACTGAGCTGCTCATCGACGCGGCCAACCGTGACATCTATGTGTTCATGGCGCGGGGCGAGGGCAGCGCGGTCGGCGGGATCGAGTACAAGAGGTCAAAGCTTGATCGCATCGCGTTCTCCGACACTGCAACGCCGTTCATCATCGGCGGCAATGGCGAACCGATCAATGACGCGACCTCGGCGAAGCAGGTCTCAGACAGCCAGACCGGCATCGTCGTGATGGCCTCGGACGGCACCCACTACTGGTGGAACCGCCTGGGCGGGGATCCCAGCGGCAGCGCCACCCCCGCCACACCCAACTGCCCCCGGCCTCCCCGAGGCTGTACGTCCTGACGCCCGAGTCTGCCGGGTGAGCTGGCAGCGCCGTCGACTCCGCGCGCCCCGCTCCACCCGTCACGCCCGGGCGCGGGGCGGCCCGCTGCGTCGAGTGGGTCGATGCGTCCGGGTTTGGGGGTCCGTCGTCCGGTGCCTACACTCCAGCGCAGCTGGCGGCACTTGACCGTTCATCCCGAGAGGGAACCCTTGTCCAGTAACTTCGCTGCGGCGTTCCAGTTCTTCGGCCGCGATATCGCGGTCGACCTCGGCACGGCCAACACGCTGGTCTACGTCCGGGGGCGCGGCATCGTCCTGAACGAGCCGTCGGTCGTCGCGATCAATACGAAGAGCGGCGCGATCCTGGCGGTGGGCTCGGAGGCCAAGCGGATGATCGGCCGCACCCCGGGGCACATCGTCGCGATCCGGCCGCTGAAGGACGGCGTGATCGCCGACTTCGACGTGACCGAGAAGATGCTCCGCTACTTCATCCAGAAGATCCACAAACGTCGCTATACGACGTTCCTGAACAAGCCGCGGGTGGTCGTGTGCGTCCCCTCAGGGATCACCGGCGTGGAGCAGCGGGCCGTGGAGGAGGCGTCGATCCAGGCGGGCGCCCGCGCGGCCTACATCATCGAGGAGCCGATGGCGGCGGCGATCGGCGCGGGCCTGCCGGTGCACGAGCCGGCCGGAAACATGGTCGTGGACATCGGCGGCGGCACGACCGAGGTGGCGGTGATCTCGCTCGGCGGGATCGTGACCAGCGCCTCGATCCGCATCGGGGGAGACGAGCTGGACGAGTCGATCATCAACTATGTGAAGAAGGAGTACTCCCTCATGCTCGGCGAGCGGACCGCCGAGGAGATCAAGATGGCGATCGGCAGCGCGTTTCCGCTGCCGGAGGAGAACCACGCTGAGATCCGTGGGCGTGACCTGGTGTCCGGGCTGCCGAAGACCATCATCATCAGCGCCGAGGAGATCCGGCGGGCGATCGAGGAGCCGGTCAACTCCATTGTGGACGCCGTCAAGAACACGCTCGACCGCACGCCTCCCGAGCTTGCCGCCGACATCATGGACAAAGGCATCGTGCTGACGGGCGGTGGTGCGCTGCTCCAGGGACTCGACGAGCGCCTCAAGCATGAGACCGGCATGCCGATCCATGCGGCCGAGAACCCGCTCCACTCGGTGGCGATCGGATCGGGCAAGTGCCTGGAGGAGTTCGAGGCGCTCAAGCGGGTCCTCATCTCGAGTTCCCGGCACTGACCTGTCGCATGGGCCGCGTGCCCGCTGCCCTCCTCACAGATGCCCGAGCCCCGTCGCAGCCGCTCCGCGCTGGTGGCGTTGGTCCTGACGTCGATCGGCCTGCTCACTCTGGGCTACCGGCAAGGACCCGCCGGTCCGCTCGCGTCGATCCAACGCGGTGCGACCACCGTCGTGGCGCCGATCCAGGACGGGTTCGCCGCGATCGTCCGCCCGATCGGCGGGTTCTTCGTCTCTGTCGCGCAGCTCGGGCGCCTGCGCGCACAGAATGAGTCGCTGCGGGCAGACCTGCGTCAGGCGGACCAGCGGCGGGTCTCGCTGGCTGAGCTGGAGCGTGAGAACGCGGAGCTGCGCGGCCTGCTCGACATGAAGGAGCGGTTCCTGCTCTCCACGGCCGCCGCCGAGGTCATCGCGCCCCCACCTGGAGCGTTGGAGTGGCGTGTCCTGATCGACGTGGGCGCGAACGAGGGCGTGCAGACCGGCATGGCCGTGGTGAACGGCGACGGGCTGGTCGGCAAGATCGCCGAGGTCACCAGGAGCTACTCGTGGGTCGAGCTGGCCACGAGCCCCACGGCGGGGTACGCCGCCCGGATCGCGCAGAACGGCGAGACAGGCGCGCTGAGCGGTCGGGGCCCGGAGCCGTTCGCGCTCGAGGTCTACGACACCGAGGCACAGCTGCCCCCCGACGCCGAGATCGTCACCCAGTCATACTCTGGCAGCCGCATCCCAGACGGGCTTCCCGTCGGCATGGTCTCCTCGCCGCCGGGCGGCCTCGCGCAGGGCACGCGGTTCGTTCAGGTGCGGCCCTACGTTGACTTCACCGCGCTGGGCGCCGTGCTCGTCGTCCTCAACGCGCCGTCGAGGCCTACGGAGTTCTCGCCCGGGGACGTCGTGACCGACCCGAGCCCGCCGCGGCCCCGTCCCCTCGACGAGCGGGGCGAGGGGGGCGCGGCGGGGGGCGGGGATCGACGGGGTGAGGCGGACGCGTCAGCGTCCGCGGGGGGCGGGGATCGACAGTGATCGCACGCGTCGTGATGATGACGTTTGTGGCGGCCGCCGCTCTGCTGGTGCAGACCGTGGTGCTGCCTGGGTTTGCGGTACGCGGGTGGAGGCCGGATCTCGTGCTGCTGACCGTGATTGGGTTTGCGCTGGTCGAGGGGCCACAGGCTGGACTGCGGTACGGCTTTGCGGCCGGTTTCATGCTCGACCTCGTCTCAGGGACGGGTCAGCTGGTCGGCTTGTCGTCCCTGATCCTGCTCAGCGCCGGCTGGGTCGCCGGGCAGGCCAGGCCCTACCTGGCCAATTCGCCGGTCGGCGGTCAGATGGCGATCGGCGGCCTGGTGAGCGCGGCGGCGCTGCTGCTGCGAGGCCTGCTCGCGATGCTGCTCGACATCGGTCACTACAGCCCGATCGTGCTGCTGCAGGGCGTGCTTGTGACAGGTCTGTACAACGCGGTCCTCGCCCCCGTGGTCTGCGGCCCCCTGGCCAACCTCGCCGGCCGCTTCACGGGCGGTTCCCGCGTGAGCTGAGCGCCCTGGCCGCAGCCTCCGCAATCCAGTCGTTTGTGGGTGTTACCCTCCCCGCCGTGCAGTTCAATGACGTCCCTGCATCGATTGACCAGTCGGAGAGCACGCGCCTCCGGCTGGCGTTCCTTGGGCTGTTGGTGGTCGTCCTGTTCGTGCTGCTCATGGTCCGGTTGTGGTTCCTTCAGGTGATGGCGGGCCAGCGGTACGCGGCGGCGGCGGAGGGCAACGCGGTTCGCACGATCAGTGTCGAGGCGCCGCGGGGTCGGCTGTTGGACCGCGACGGCGACGTCATCGTGCGCAACCGCTATGCGCAGGTCATCAGTGTTGCGCCCAGGGAGATTCCGAAAGGTCGCGAAGAGCGGGTGCTCGGCGACCTTGCCGATCTGCTGGGCATACCGAGCGGCGAGTTGCGGCGGCGCATCGACCAGTCTCAGGCGGATCCGTTCAGGCCGAAGCCCGTCGCTGTCGACGTGCCCCAGGACATCGCCTTCTACCTCCACGAGAATGCCTCGACGCGATTCCCGGGGGTCTACGCGGAGCGGGTGGCGCTGCGCGAGTACCCCTATGGGGAGCTTGCGGCGCATGTCGTCGGGTATTTGGGCGAGATCAGCGCCGAGCAGCTGGAGGACCCGGACTATCGGGGCTACCGCCAGGGCGATGTGGTCGGCTGGGAGGGGATCGAGCGCGCCTACGAGCCGGTGCTCCGCGGCAGCGACGGGCAGCGTCAGGTGGTCGTGAACTCGAGGGGCGAGATCCTGGACGAGCGGTCCGGGCAGGCGCCCCAGCCTGGCGCGGATCTGCGGCTGACGATCGACCTCGACGCCCAGCGCAGCGTCGAGGACGCCCTGGCCCAGGGCATCGAGGTCGCTCGCGGGCAGCGGGATCTCGAAGCCGGCGGGGGCCGGGCGGCGCTGTTCGAGGCGCCGGCGGGCGCGGCGGTCGTGCTGGACCCCCGCACCGGTGAGATCGCCGCCATGGCCTCGTTCCCGAGTTACTCGCCCCAGGAGTTCGTGGGCGGGGTCAGCCAGGCCTACTGGCGCTGGCTGCGGGACGAGGACAACGCGTTTCCGCTGATCAACCGTGCGATCGCCGCCAGCTACCCGCCGGGCTCGGTGTTCAAGGTCGTGTCGGCCGGCGCGGCCTTGGCGTACGGCTACGCCGACCAGGACACGATCATCCCCTGCCCCGGCTCATACGACTGGAACGGGTTCGTCTACCGGAACTGGCGCCGTGACAGCTCGGGCGGCATGACCCTGGCCACGGCGCTGGAGCAGTCCTGTGACACGGTCTTCTACCGCCTCGCGCGCGAGATGTGGGAGGACGAGCAGGCGACGCCTGCGGGCGAGCCGATCCTGGAGCGCCTCTCGGAGCAGTCGCGCGGGTGGGGCCTGGGCATACAGACGGGCATCGACCTGCCCGGTGAGCGCGCTGGCGTCGTGCCGGGCCGCGAGTGGAAGCGCGGGCATTGGGAGAACGCGAAGGACGGCAACTGCGCCCGGGCAGGGCAGCCGGGTTTGAGTGAGTACGCGCGCCAGCTGTACACCGAGCTGTGCGATCCCCAGTCCGCGCGGTGGCGAGGCGGCGACGCCGTGAACATGTCGATCGGCCAGGGCGACCTCCAGGCCACCCCGCTGCAGGTCGCGGATCTGCTCGCCGGGATCGCCAACGGCGGCGGGATCATGCGGCCCCACGTCGTGCGGGAGATCATCCACCCCGACGGCAGGAGGGAGCCGGTCCGACCAGAGCAGGTCGCCGCGCTGCCGGTCAGCCCCGATGCGCTCGACTACATCGAAGGCGGCCTCCTCCGCGTCACCGAGCCCAAGGGCACGGCTGGCGCCACCTTCGGCGGCTTCCCCCTGGAGATCGCCGGCAAGACCGGCACCGCCGAACTCGGCAAGTCCAAACAGCCGTTCTCCTGGTTCGCGGCCTACAACCCACAGCCGATCGACGGCCAGCAGTACGTCGTGGTCGTCATGGTGGAGCAGGGGGGCGCCGGCAGCCAGACCGCCGCGCCGATCGCCCGGCGCATCCTCGAGGACCTGTTCGACCTCAACGCGACCGCGATCCGCAGCGGCATCGCCACCGACTGACGCGAGGCCTGACCCGTGACGAGCAGGAGCGCGCACTACAGCTTTCCGCTGCGGGCAGGCTCTGATGAGCATGCCCCCACTGCGCGCCCGGTCTGCGGCGCTGCGCACCGGGCGCGCAGCTTTCCTCCGTATGCGGAGGAAAGCCGTGTCCCAACCGGAGCCTTCGCTCGCGCGACCGCAGCTTTCCTCCGCATCCGAAGGAAAGCTGCGCTGTGAGCGGGACCGTCGGCCGTGAGGCGGGCGTGACTCGGCCCCGTCATGTGGATCCCGTGCTCGCGGTCGGCGCGCTGCTGCTCGTCGCGTTCGGGCTGGTGATGATCCATTCGGCGACGTCGTACCGGCTGGAGGCGTCTGGCCAGAACGAGCTGTACTACGTGGTCCGCCAGGCCCTCGCGATGGGCATCGGGGTCGTGGGGATGATCGCGGTGTCGGTGCTCGACTACCGCATCTGGCGGGTATGGGCGCCGCTCCTGTACGGCGCGACGCTGCTGCTGCTCGTGTACGTGCTGGTCGGCGGCGCCGTCATCAACGGGTCGCGGGCCTGGGTCCGGCTTGGCGACGTGCAGTTCCAGCCGAGCGAGTTCGCCAAGATCGCCCTCATCATCATGCTCGCCGCGCTGTTCCACGAGCGGCGCGAGGAGGCCCTGGGGCTGCGCGCTCTGATGGAGGCGCTGGGGGTCGCGGCGGTGCCGATGGCGCTCATCCTCGCCCAGCCCGATTTCGGCATGTTCATCGTGTATGTCGCGATCGTGTGCGGCGTGCTCCTGCTCGCTCGGGTGCGGGTGCGCTACATGGCCGCGCTGGCCGTGATCGCCATCGCAGCGATCACGGCCGTGCTGCTGTCCGGGGCGCTGGCCGAGTATCAGGTGCAGCGCCTCACGGCGTTCGTGAACCCGCGGGACGCCTCGCCGGAGTCCCTCTACAACGTCAAGCAGGCCCAGATCGCGGTCGGATCAGGCCAGTTCGTGGGGCGGGGGCTGGGCAGGGGCTCGCAGACGGCGCTGTCGTTCGTGCCTGAGAACCAGACCGACTTCATCTTCACCGTGGTGGGGGAGGAGCTGGGCTTCGTCGGCTCCAGCGCGCTGCTCGCCGTGTTCGCCCTCGTGCTGTGGCGCGGGCTGCACATCGCCGCCGCCTCACGCGACACCTTCGGCACGCTGATCGCCGGCGGGGTCGTCGCGGTCCTGGCGTTCCAGCTGTTCATCAACGTCGGCATGACCATCGGCATCATGCCGGTCACCGGCCTGACCCTGCCCTTCATCTCCTACGGCGGCACCAGCCTCATCAGCTCCCTCCTGATGATCGGCCTCCTCCAAAGCGTCCATACCCACCGCTTCTCCTAAAGCTCTTGTCACGTTTCCGTGGCTGATCGCCGACACGCTTGGCAGCAGCCGCTTCCCGCCGATGCGTCTGTGCACGCGGCTATCGCGCGATCAGGAGCAGGGTCTGCGGGCGCGATGGGACGCTGGCAGATCCTGTGGACCTGACGGCGGCTCGTGCGGACCCGGTGGCCGGGCCTCAGCGAGCCACCGGCGACATCGGCTACCGCTGCTGGCGTGGTGGTCATTGGCGGTCCGGCGGGTGCAGCCGCCACCGCCCGTCAGGCTCCCGAGCCAGCCGCCACCGCCGCTCATGCACATTCCCGTGACACACTGTGCAGAGCAAGGTCAAATTAGTCAAATCGGTCAGACCGCCGACCGTCCGTTTAGGGCGGGTGGGTGGGGGAGGTTGGCGCGGTCGATGCGCCTCACACCAAGCGGGGGGCCTGACAGCCCACGCAGCCTTTGTCGCGGACCACCAGGGCGCGCCGCTGGGCGGGGGTGACGGTGCGGGTCGCGCGGCCGGCGTCGAGGATCTGGGATGGGCCGTTGACGATCACCCGGGAGATTGCGGCGTCGCAGGCCAGCCGTCTGGCGGTCTCGCCGCAGATCGCGCCGAGGCGGTCCAGCCTGGCCGCCGCCGCGCCTGGCTGGCCCAGCAGGGTGGGCAGGTCGACGATCACGGTCATGTGTGGGCGGACGCCGCCGGTGTCGGGCAGGCCGCCGTGGTTGAGGCTGCGTCGTGCCAGCTCGACCAGCGTGTCAGCGCGCCGCTGCTCAGCCGTGCGCTCATCATGCTCGCCGTGGGGGGCGGCCAGCGGCGCCAGCGCGGCCAGGACCGTCTCAGCGCCGACCTTGTCGAGCTTGGCCTCCAGCAGCGCGCCGTCATCACCGGTGCGGGTCACGTTGAGCCGGCGGGTCGCCCACGCCCGCTCCTGCCGTGATTCCAGGCTTTCGGGCGCCACGCGGTGGGCGTAGTCGTCGATCTTGGCGCGCAGCTGGCCCGCGTCGGTCTGGGCGCCCTGCTCGGCGACGAGCCGGTCCAACCCTTCGACCGCCTCGGCCGGCAGGTCCCGCGCCGCCTTGGCCGCCACCCTGGCGTGCGCGGGCGTGATCGCTCCGCCGGCCAGCGCTTGGGCGGTCTCCGGCAGCCGCGCCAGCCGTCTGGCGGTCTCGGCACGGCCCGCCGCCTCGCCGATGCTGGTGCGGCAGCGCGCGGCGAGCCACTGTTTCTCCGACCGGCAGCCGTCGGCTTTCCATGCCTGCGTGCGGTCGTGGGCGGCGATGGCGAGGGTGCACAGCCCGTCGAGCCGGTCGGGGTGGCGTGTCAGGTCGACCACGCAGCGGCTCAGCGTGTCGCCGTCGAGGGTGTCCCAAGCGATGGTGGCGAGGGGTGTCGGGCGGCGGCGCGAGCGCGTCGACGGCGCCGCGCGCCGCCTGACGCTCTCCCAACACCACCGTCTCGTACATATG
Organism: Egibacteraceae bacterium; assembly: GCA_050743205.1. Lineage (GTDB taxonomy): Bacteria > Actinomycetota > Nitriliruptoria > Euzebyales > Egibacteraceae > JBOGED01. Next base: position 12,089 of record JBOGEA010000035.1, read on the forward strand.
TTTTACTATGGCATGGACGAGGACATTGCGCAAGGACATTCACAGGTTAATGGGTGATGATATGGAACCGTCTGATCCGCCCGTATTTCCGGTATGCACGGATTGTGGGTGGCGCTGCGTTCGCGGTGGTCCTCAAGGACGGTGGACTGGCCGTGCGCGCATCCCGAGTCCGCTGACCCGTGCGCGGCAATGCTCGGCGACGGAGATCTCGAGCCGGGAGGACGCGAGCGTGATGCTACCTGCGCCCGGACGGACCCGACCGCCCACAGAAACGTGAGAAGGCCTCCAAAGGTCCCTGGGGGAAGGACCCTGGCCAATTCTCCGGAGCGCGTGCCTTGGGCGTTCAACGCAGATGTATCAGGCGCCCCCAGCCGTGAGGCACCCGTCCAGGTGGCCGATCAGGAGTTGCTCGGGCGCCTGCCATCATGACGCCCCCTGTATTGAGAAATCATGCTCGCAACGACAGCAGGTGGCATTCTTGTACCAGAGCGTCAGCTTTGAGGCATCCAGGATCTCGCGCCTCGTGCACGGTCTTTGGGCGGGTGCGGGCAGCGGGACGACTGGAGGTGGTGCATGAGTCACGAGCCGGTCGAGCCGTCTCAGGCTCCCACGTGCTCGGCCTGCGGGTTACCAGGCGGGCTGCGCTTGGCCAGGAACCCTCATGCGCCGCTGCCGCCCGCCGAACCGGCGCCGTTGCCGTTGCCGTTCGAGCGGAGCCCTGGCGCCGAAAGCCAGCTGACCTGGCAACGCTCTGGCACCGTGGTTGAGCTGAGGGGGTTGCTTACTGATGACCGCCCAACACAGTTGGAGCCACACGAGCATCTTTCCAAATTGGGCCTCAGCCCGACGACGTCTACACAGGCGGTTGACAGCAGATGAAGCCGATTCCTCAACCACAGCCAAACAAACCGGCAGAGCCGTGCACAGGGCCGGCGTGCGAGCAGGTGGCTGAACCGCAGGCCGGGGAACAGCCGCAGCCGCTAAGGCTGCGCGAGCGGGCCGTCACCACCCTGCTGACCTCGGTAGAGCGTCGCGCTAGGCGCGCGGCCCTGCTGATCCCCATCCTGCTCACGCTCGTCCTGGCGGCTGCCAGCACCCTGCTCGCGGGATGCAACGCGGCACCTCAAGCACTGTCAGCCGAAGCGCCCGCGTTGTTGCAGGCCGCTCCGGCCGAATCTGGGGGCCTTCCGGGCGTGAACCCAAGCCCGGCCACCGCAACCCAACTCACCAACCCCATAGGCCTTGCGGTTGACGCTGCCGGCAATCTCTACATCGCCGACACCTTTAACCACCAAGTGCGCAGGCTCGACCTCCGCTCTGGCATGATCACCACCGTGGCGGGCAGCGGCGTCCAGGGGCCTTCCGGCGACGGCGGTCTGGCCACTGCAGCACAACTCGATCGCCCCTTGGGCCTTGCGGTTGCCACTGGCGGCAATCTCTACATTGCCGACAGTGGCAATCATCGGGTGCGGAGGGTTGATCGCTCCGGCATAATCACCACCGTGGCCGGGAGCGGCATTGTGGGTTTCTCCGGGGATGGCGGTCCGGCCGCCGCGGCGCAACTGCGTGGACCCTTGGGCCTTGCGGTTGACACCGGAGACAATCTTTATATTGCCGACAGTGGCAATCATCGGGTGCGTAAGGTCGACTTTTCCGGGGTGATCACTACCGTGGCCGGGAGCGACGTTGTGGGTTTCTCCGGGGATGGCGGCCCGGCCGCCGCGGCGCAATTCGTCGGCCCTGTGGGTCTTGCGGTTGATGGTGATGGGAATCTCTACATCGCCGACACTGACCCCAACCTCGAGGATACCCGCAACACCGACGCCAACCGGGTGCGCAGGGTTGACCCGTCTGGCATCATCACGACCGTGGCCGGCATTGGACCCTATGGCTTTTCCGGCGACGGCGGTCCAGCCACCGCAGCGCGATTCGATGGTCCCTGGGGCCTAGCGGTTGACGCTGATGGCGATCTCTATATCGCCGATCTCGGCAACAGCCGGGTGCGTAGAGTCGACCTCCCCATTGGAGTGATCACGACCGTGGCCGGTCGCGGCGATCGCGATTTCTCGGGGGACGGCGGTCGGGCCACCGCAGCTAGCCTCAGGGGTCCCTGGGCCGTTGCGGTTGATGCTGGGAATCTCTACATTGCCGATACCCTCAATAACCGGGTACGCAGGGTCGACCCCACCGGCACGATCACCACCGTGGCCGGCGGTGGCTGACTCGCCCGATTGCCGATTATGCCGATTATGCCGACGTCGGCATAACGTCGACACGGCGGCCGGCACGCCGTGTTGAGTTTCATGTCGGGGCGGATGCGCACAACCATGCGCGATCAGCGAATACGGACCTTCGGGCAATGATGCCATCGGATCTCCAGCCTTTGGTGCCGGGTGTCGAACCGGGCAGGGCCCGCAAAACGGGTCACATCGGCGATGTCGAAGCAGGGTGATGTCAAGCACAGCGGTTGACGCGACATCGAGCGCGTCATGGCAACCGAGATGCCCAACCAGCAGCAGCACCGCATTCAGTCTCTATCGGGTCTGGCAGTGACAGACCCTACTCTGCTCTGGGGCGCCGGCCAGTGCCGGCCAAGGTGGTGATCGTCCCGGTGCGGTCTACCGCGCGCACCCGGTTATTGAGGGTATCGGCGATGTACAGGTTGCCGGCCTCATCGACCACCGCGCTGGCGGGACTGTTGAGTTCGGCGGAGGTTGCTGGGCCGCCGTCACCTGAGAGGCGGTCAGTTCCTCCACCGGCCACGGTCATGATCACGCCAGAGCGGACCCTGCGTACCCGGTGGTTGCCGGTGTCGGCGATGTACAGGTTGCCGGCGTCATCGACCGCCACGTCGGCGGGGCCGTTGAGTTCGGCGGTGGTTGCTGGGCCGCCGTCACCTGAGAAACCCTGCTCGCCGCTGCCGGCCACGGTGGTGATCACGCCAGAGCGGACCCTGCGCACCCGCCGGTTGCCGAAGTCGGCGATGTACAGGTTGCCGGCGTCATCGACCGCTACACCACGAGGGAACCTGAGTTCGGCGGAGGTTGCTGGGTCGCCGTCCCCTGAGAAACCCTGCTCGCCGCTGCCGGCCACGGTGGTGATTACGCCAGAGAGGTCGACCATGCGTACTCGGTGGTTGCCGGTGTCGGCGATGTACAGGTTGCCGGCGTCATCGACCGCCACGCCGGCAGGGCTGTTGAGTTCGGCCGAGGGCGCTGGGTCGCGGTCACCTGAGAAGCCGGCAGTCCCGGTGCCGGCCACGAGCGTGATCATGCCAGAGCGGGGATCGACCCTGCGCACCCGGTGGTTGACCGTGTCGGCGATGTACACGTTACCTTGGGTATCAACCGCCACACGCTGGGGCTCGCCAAGGGCGACCGAGATGGCGACGCTCGGTTCGATGCCGGGAAAAGGCACCTCGCTCGGGTCTACCGGGGTCACGGGCACCTCGCTCGGGTCTACCGGGGTCACGGGCACCTCGCTCGGGCTGACCACGGGCCTGGTCGCCATGCCTCTCAAGGCGATCACGGTGCCAACGCCGACCAGAGCAAGCACGAGGATGGCAGTGATCGCCACCGCTGCGCGGCGCGAGCCACGCCGGGAACGAGGACGCGGCGAGGTGGGTGGAGGGGGTGTGAGGGGTGACGGCTCGGCGGGCAGTTCTGGTTGGACGACGTTCGTGGCCTGACTTTTGGCTGGTCCGGGGGCCGTCAGGGGGGCTCCGGGCACCGCATCGGCGGTTCTCTCCTCTCTGCGCCGCGGGTTGCTGCGACCGATTGGCTGGGCCGGGGCAGCCAGCCCTGTCAGGGTGAAGTTGCCGGCCGTCTCTTGGCTGACAGAGCGGTCCACGGTCAGCCTCGTCACCAGCAAGCCCGTATCGCGCTGCAGCTGTTGAATCGCCCGACCCAATCGCTCAGCCGAGGCAAACCGGTCCTCAGGCTTTTTGGCCATCAGACGCTCAACAATCGCGCACACTTGGGCGGGGACGCCCTCTGGACGCAGATCCGGCACGGGCTCGAAATTGATCCGGTACAGCACCGGACCAAACGTCTCATCGGTGTCACGCACGAACGCTAACCGCCCCGCCAGCAGCTCGAACAGCGTCGAGCCCAACCCGTACAGGTCAGACTGCACCGATGGCGGCACATGCTTGATGCCATGAAGGAACAGCTCAGGAGCGGCGTGGGCGACGGTTATAGCTTCCGTGAGGACCGTCTCGGTCGCACGCTTGATCCGAGCGATGCCGAAATCCGCGAGTTTCGGTTCCCCGAAGCTGGACACCAAGATGTTCTCGGGTTTGAGGTCGCGGTGGAGCACGCCTGCCCGATGCGCGGTGTGCAGCCCACTGGCGACCTTGACCGCCATGTCCATGACCTCTTGCCATGGCATGCGGCCCGTGCGCCGCAGGCGATCAGCCAGCGAGCCGGCGGCCATGTATTCCATCACCAGATACGGCCTGCCGTTGGCGTTCACACCACCATCGTGAACCGTGATGATATGGGGATGCCCGGACAGCGCCCCCAGCGCCTGGCACTCGCGCTCGAAACGTTTGCGCGCCATGGGATCGCTGAGCGGCTCACGCAGCACCTTGACCGCGACTGTCCGGTCGAAGGCGGGCTGACGTGCACGGTAGATGACGCCGAAGCCGCCGCTGTTGATCTCGACGGCGTCTTCCAACCCTGGGATTCCCAACAGGATCACGGCGCTAGGGCATCTTCAGGGATCCGCCACTCACCTCCCATCGGCTCGGACTGGCCCTGACACTAGCTGCGGGGATGTCGAGGGGCGTCGCGCTTGATCACGGGCATGTCCATGATTCGGGGATGTGCACTCTCGCCATGAGGTCAGAGATGAACGGTGCACCAGCAACCGAGTCAGCGGCAGGAGCAGGGGGCCAGCGACCGGCGCTGTCAACGGTAGGCGCAACGCCGAGCTTTGGGTCGCATACCTCATCATTCGGTGGCAGGTGAACGGCGAAAACGACGGCCTCCCATCGCGATACGCAGCAGCGAGTGATCCGGCGGGCGCTGGCACGCCAGGCCCGTGACGCGCAGGTGTGTACCTCGCACCGGAAATGTCCCGATGCGAGATGTTTTCCACCGCAGGCATCCTTGATCGCGCGGTGAATCCGGATTAGCGAGTGGGTCTCTACGCTCACAAAACAATGCTAACCCGACCTCACCGTGTGTGGAGACGTGATCTGCAGGCGCGCTCGGGTTTGGGCGAACTGATTCCGTCTGACACCAGGGCTGTACTATGCATGCGGGTATTACGGCGGAACTCTCGACAGTACACGTGTTCCGTTGCCACTTACGAAGCCACAATGACGAATCATCCTATAGGTCCGAAACACGAATCTTCCGCAACACGAGGTGTCGGAGTTCCAGCTGAGACACAAGGTGCATCGCGTCTCACCGCAACCTGGCGGCCAGAGGGCCCTGGGGATGCTCGGTGCCGGCTGACGGGGAGCGCCCGGCTGGGGCCGCCTGAGCCAACCACATTTGGGACTAGGCCGGCAAAGAACTGGGGGTTATGGTGCAGTCACCCTTGGCTATCCCGCCGAGACTGACGACAGGGGTTCGCATGCGTATGCACGTACGTTTTATGGCCGTGTTCCTGCTGAGCGCAACGCTGCTGCTGGGATTCGCCTCAGCGGCATTTGCAGGGGACGAGGATGCCCCTGCGCCTGAGGCTCCTGCCCCTGCGCCTGAGGCTCCTGCCCCTGCGCCTGAGGCTCCTGCCCCACCATCTACCCCTACCGTTGTACCTGTTGTGACTCAGCCCGAGCCTGAGCCGACCCTTGGCTCCCGCGTCGCCGACGTTGGTCGTGGGCTTGTCGGTACACTCACGGGTATCGTGAGCGGGAGCTGATCACGGCGTCGAACGCTTCCAGCACCAACAGCGGGTCCCCGGCAGTGTTGGGGACCCGCTGTCCCTCATGTGTTCATCAGCATGGTCGGCCGTTGGCAGGCGCACATTGCAACCGAGACCCCTCGAATTCAGCGAGGGTCTCAGCCACCCGCGACGACCTCCTCATTTCAGTGGATCGAGATCAACAGCATCAAGACCTGGCTGTCCCGTGTACAGGACTCGGACCACAATGTGCGAGCGACACGAGTGTCGAGCGGGACCGGGCACGCGCGGGGGCGCCACGGGTGCTGCGGGGAGGCGGGGGTGGCGGGGCGGGGTACACTCGGGGGCGTCTGGGCGGCCATCTGCTCGGGCTGTGGAGCGCATTTTCCGCTCAATCCGCATGTTATGTCTTTGGAGTGTATTACGTACAGTTCTGTCTGGCCTCAGGTGGAGGCGGTGCTGACCCGCGTGCGCAAGCCGGCCCGTTATGTGGGCGGTGAGGGCAACATCGTGGTCAAGGACCACGCCCGGATGGACAGCGCGTGGCTGCTCGTCTACCCCGACGCGTACGAGGTCGGGCAGCCCAACCAGGGTGTGCAGATCCTGTACGAGGTCTTGAACGAGCGGGCGACGACGGTCGCGGAGCGTGGGTTCGCGCCGTGGCCGGATATGGAAGCGGTGATGCGCGAGCGTGCGATCCCCTTCTTCTCCCTTGAGGGGCACCTTCCTATGCGGGCCTTCGACGTCGTGGCCTTCAGCCTGGCGGCCGAGGTCGGCTACACGAACCTGCTGAACTGCTTGGACCTCGGCGGTGTCCCGCTGCGCGTCGCTGAGCGCGGTCACGACGACCCGCTGGTCGTGATCGGTGGCCATGCGGCGTTCAACCCTGAGCCGCTCGCGCCGTTCGTCGATGTGGTGTGCGCCGGTGACGGCGAGGAGTTCGTCGGCGAGTTGGACGATGTGATCAAGGCCTGGCGCGTGGAGGGTTGGGGCCGCGAGCGGCTGCTGCACGAGGTCGGGCGTATCCCAGGGGCGTACATCCCCGCGTGGTACGCCCCGGAGTACTCACTCGACGGGCGTCTCCTGGGCACGTTCCCACGTCGGGGCCTGGAGCATGTCCCGTACCGTGTGCCGAAGCGGACGGTGAGCGACTTGGACGCCTGGCCCTACCCCAAACGCCAGATCGTCCCGCTCACCGAGACGGTGCACGAACGTTACAGCGTTGAGATCTTCCGTGGCTGCACTCGCGGCTGTCGCTTCTGCCAAGCCGGCATGATCACGCGACCCGTGCGGGAGCGGTCACGCTCCACGATCAAGGAGATGGTTCGCGACGGGCTTGAGGCCACGGGGTTCGACGAGGTCGGGCTGCTGTCGTTGTCGAGCGCGGATCACTCCGACATCCTCGGGCTGTGCGGCGACCTCGCCGACCAGTACGAGGGGACGGCCACGTCGCTGTCGCTCCCGTCCACACGGGTGGATGCGTTCAACGTCACGTTGGCCGAGGTGCTCACACGGAACGGCCGGCGGACCGGCCTCACGTTCGCTCCCGAAGCGGGGACGGAGCGGATGCGCAGAGTGATCAACAAGATGGTCAGCGAGGCGGACATGCTGCGCACCGCCGACGCTGCATTCGCCAATGGATGGCGGCACATCAAGCTCTACTTCATGATCGGCCTGCCCACTGAGACCGACGAGGACGTGCTCGGCATCGCTGAGCTGGGCCTCAAAGTCGCAGGGATAGGCAGGCGCTACGGCCGCAAGAACAGAGTCACGGTGTCGGTGGGCGGTTTCGTCCCGAAGCCGCATACGCCGTTCCAGTGGGCCGCCGCGGATGCGCCCGAGGAGATCACGCGCAAGCTGACCCTCCTCAAGCGGCGTGTCTCGGGGGACCGCAGCCTGAACCTTCGCTACCACAAGGCCGAGCCGGGCGTCGTCGAGGGTCTGCTTGCCCGAGGCGACCGCCGGGTCGCCGCCGTTGTGCGGCGGGCGTTCGAGTTGGGCGCGCGGTTCGAGGGCTGGGACGAGCACTTCGCCTACGACACCTGGATGCGTGCGGCCGCCGATGTCGGTGTCGATGTCGGCTGGTTCACCCGGCGCGAGCGCGATGAGGACGAGGTGTTCCCGTGGGACCACCTCGACTCGGGGCTGGAGAAGGACTGGCTCTGGAAGGACTGGCGCGACGCTGTCGAGTGCGAGGCGGAGCTTGAGGATTGCCGCTGGACCCCCTGCTATGACTGCGGGGTGTGTCCTGGTCTGGATCTGCAGCACCAGACCGGACACGTATCTAAATACAGTGAGGGTACGAATTAGATACGAAAAAACCGGCAAGCTCCGGTTCATCTCCGCCATCGACCTTGGCCGCGTCTGGGAACGGGCGCTGCGCAGAGCTGATCTCCCGATCGCGTTCAGTGAGGGGTTCTCGCCTCATCCAAAGGTCAGCTTCACCGATGCCCTTCCGCTGGGCTACGCGTCGACCGGTGAGTACGCGGAGTTGACCTTCGCCGCGCCGATCCTGATAGGACGAACCGTGAGCGTCTTGAATGACGCGTTTCCTCCGGGCATGCGGGTGTCCCATGCCGTGGAGGTTGCGGTGGGGGCGCCGAAGCTTGCGAAGTGGCTGTACGCCTCGTGCTGGGACATGGCATACGGCGATGTGCCGGCCTTGACGGCGGCGGCGGACGCGGTCAAGGCCGCGACGGCGCTGCCTGTCGCCCGCGAGCGCAAAGGGCCCGCGGTCACCGTCGACCTGCGCCCCGCCATCCACACGATCATCGCGGACGGCGGCCTCGTCCGCGTCATCCTGCATCACGTCGAGCCGCCGGTGCGCCCTTCCGAGGTGCATCAGGCCCTCGAGCGCTGCCAACCTGGGATAGGCGAGCCGGCGTTGATCACGCGCGTCGCTCAGGGCAGCCCCGGCGCAGAGGGCCTGATCGAGGCTCTCAGCGGCGACCTCGTGCCATCCGGGCCATGGACGGACCGCCGCTCGTCCACCCCACCGGCCCACCCCCTGGCCGTATCAGCCTCGCCGGGGCGCCTTGGGCCGACTGACCAAAGGCAATCATGTGACCGACAACAACACCACGACTACCAACAGTGAGACGCAGAGCGCCTCTGAGAGCCGCATCCGCACCCGCACCCGAGTCCGTCGAGCGCCGATAGCACCGAGCGAAGAGGCGACGCCCGCCCAGCCGGCACCAGAGCCCGAAGCGAGGGCCGAGAACCCAGAGCCCGCGCAGCAGATCCCCGCGAAGGCCGCGGCGAAGGTCGCGGCCAAGAAGAAGGCGCCACAGACCCCCACGCCGCAGGTTCCCGCAGACAGCCCGCCCGCGGCGGATGCGGGGGACGACGAGGTGCACCGGCGGATTGTGCGGACCCGCACGCGTCGTCCCCTCGTCGCCGACCCCTTCACCGTCACGATCGCCCAGCCGCCCCCCGCCGCCGAGGTCCAGCCGGGCGCGGCCGAGGGGCAGGCGGTCGCCCAATCGGAGACCGAGGACAGCGACGCGGTGCTCCGGCGCCGCCTGCGCCGCCGCACTGGCGCCGCGACGCAGGCGCCTGAGACGGCCCCAGCCGCAGAGCCCGAAGCGTCCGAGGCCGAGAGCCAGAAGGGGGGGCGCACGCGCCGGCGCACGCGCGCGCGCCGGAGCCGGCAAGATGCGGACCAGGTGAGTCAGGTCCAGGCGGACGCAGCCCAGCCGGACGCAGCCCAGCCGGACGCAGCCCAGCCGGAGTCCGATCAAGCGCAGGTCAAGCAGGATTCGAAGCGTGCGGCCGCCAAGGCCGAGTCCCCCGCCTTGCCCGACGCGTCGGCGCCGACGCGCTTGCAGGCACGTGCCCGCCGGGGTGGGCGCCCTTCGGGGCGCGCCGTCCGCGGCCGGGGAGGCCGCCGGGTGCTGGGCGGTGTGAGCGAGGAGACCCGCCGGGCGATCACCGAGGGTCCGCCGCGGCGGATGCTCGTGAGCGTGGGCGAGGAACGCACGCAGATCGCCGTGCTGGAGGAGCGTGTGCTCATGGAGCATTACGTCACCCACCGCAGGGAGACGAGCTACGTCGGCAACATCTACCTGGGGCGCGTGCAGAATGTGCTGCCAGGCATGGAGGCGGCGTTCATCGACATCGGCAAGGGCCGGAACGGGGTGCTCTACGCGGGCGAGGTCAACTACGACGAGTCCGACCTCGACGGAGACCTGCCGCGCATCGAGCAGACGCTCAAGCAGGGGCAGGCCGTCCTGGTTCAGGTGACGAAGGACCCGATGGGCACGAAGGGCGCACGCCTGACCCAGCACCTGTCGATCGCGGGCCGCTACTGCGTCCTCGCCCCAGGCGACGGCATGCTCGGCATCAGCCGGAAGCTGACGGACGAAGAGCGCGAGCGGCTGCGGAAGATCCTGCGGACGATCAAGCCCGAGGAGTACGGCCTGATCGTCCGAACCGCCGCCGAGGGCGCCACGGCCGAGCAGTTGGAGGCTGACGTCGCCCGGCTCGTGCGGATCTGGGAGCAGGTGGAGCAGCGGGCGGGCAAGGCCAAGCCGCTCGACGCGGTGTACGAGGAGCCTGACCTCGTGATCCGGGTGATCCGTGACATCTTCGGCTCAGAGTTCACCGAGCTGGTCGTGGATTCGGAGGAGCTGGGCCAGCAGGTGCGCGATTACCTGCAGGACGTGAGCCCCGAGCTGGTCGATCGGGCGTCGGTGTACTCGGGCGAGCAGAACATTCTCGACGCCTACGAGGTCACCAACCAGGTCCGCCGCGCGCTCGAGAAAAAAGTGTGGTTGAAGTCGGGCGGCTACCTGATCGTCGAAAAGACCGAGGCGATGTGGATCATCGATGTGAACACCGGCAAGTTCGTCGGTGAGCGCAACCTCGAGGAGACTGTCCTGCGCAACAATATCGAGGCGGCTACCGAGATCGCTCGCCAGCTGCGCCTGCGGGACATGGGCGGCATCATCGTCATCGATTTCGTCGACATGCTGCTGCCCGCGAACCGTGAGGAGGTGCTCAAGCGCTTCAAGCGCGAACTCGCGCGCGACAAGACCAAAAGCCGTGTCATGGAGATATCCAAACTCGGGCTCGTGCAGATGACTCGCAAGAATGTCAGCCAGGGCCTGCAGGAGAGCTTCACGATCCGCTGCGACGAGTGCGAGGGCCGCGGCCATCGCATGATCGTCGACATTCTCACCTGACATGGGCCTGCCCACTGAGGTTGCGGGCGCCCCGCGGCATACCTACACTGCCCGCAACGGTGCGCGTTCGCGCACCCTACTTTTTAGGGGGCCGGAGCCTGAACCGTGGCGGTCGCCCCCCACCCGAGGAGTGCTTTGCGATGTATGCCGTGGTCGCCACAGGCGGCAAGCAGTACCGCGTGACGGTCGGGGACACGCTCGACGTCGAGTCGCTGCAGCCCCGCGATGACGGGACCGTCGAGCTGCGACCGGTCCTGATCGTCGGCGACGACGGTGAGGTCACCGCCGCGCGGGACGCGCTGGGGTCGGCGAAGGTCAGGGCCAGCGTGATCGCCCAGCGCAAAGGCCCCAAAATCGTCGTGTTCAAGTACAAGAACAAAACCGGGTACCGGCGCAAGGCGGGCCACCGGCAACTGCTCACCCGCATCCGCATCGAAGAGATCACCGCGTAGGAGCCACCACTATGGCACATAAAAAAGGCGGCGGCTCCAGTCACAACGGCCGCGACTCCAACCCGAAGATGCTCGGCGTCAAGCGCTACGGCGGCCAGCTCGTGCGCACCGGCACGATCATCGTCCGCCAGCGCGGCACGCGCATCCACCCCGGACACAACGTCGGCCGTGGCAGCGACGACACCCTCTTCGCGCTCGCCGACGGCGTGATCTCCTTCCGCAGCAGCGGCAAGCGCAAGTTCGCGGACGTCCTCCCCTCATAGACGCGCCAAGACGTGTTTGAGAACTGTCGTGAAGGGTCGCGCCTCGTCGGGTTCCGCTCTTCCGTCAAGGGTGGGTGGGTGGGGG
>JBOGEA010000036.1:0-23753 GCA_050743205.1 Egibacteraceae bacterium
ACCTAAAAGGCTCTGCGTGAGCGGAACCCGACGAAGCGCGACCCCTCACCACCGAGGCACGACCCTTCACGACAGACGAGGTCTAGCCGAGGCGGGTCACTGGGGAGGTGCCGTAGCGTTGGGCGACCAACTGCTTGAGGCCGGCGGGGAAGCGCTCGTGCGCGGTCCGGTGGACGGCCGCCAGCTCGCGCTGGGCCTTGGCGTCGCCCGCGAACGCGGACGCGCAGCCCGCGGCGGCGACGTTGGCGAGCGCGAGGATCGCGCCGGTGCAGCCCAGCGGGCCGGCCAGGGCGAGCAGCGCTGATGACCCGGTGTAGAGGTCGCCGTCATAGGCATCGAGCTCGGCGAGCAGCCGGTCAGGGTCGCCGGACGAGTCCTTGAGCCCCCGAACGGGCAGGTCACCGAGCAGCTCCACCGGGATGCCCGGCGCGGAGGCCTTGGGAAAGTGATAGGCGAGCACCGGCAGATCTCCTGCGGCCCGCGCGACGGCCGCGTAGTAGGGGCGCGGGTGGGCACAGCCGGGCGGGGACAGCGCCAGCACGGCGTCGGCGCCGTGGTCGCGCGCGGCGGCGGTGAGGGCGGCCGCCTGCCTGGCCGAGGCGGCGCCGGTTCCCGCCAGCACCGGGACCGCGCCGGGGACGGCGCCGCGCACGGCTTCGAGCAGGGCGATGCGCTCCTGCGGGTCCAGCGCGGCGGCCTCGCCGGTGCTGCCGGCCACGACGACCGCGCGGACGCCCTCCTCGACCAGCCGCACCGCTAGCTGGGCGGTGGCCGGCGCGTCGAGGTCGCCGTTGTCCTTGAAGAGCGTGACGATCGCCACGCCGACGCCGGTGAACACGGGCTGCTCAGTCATGATCAGGGTCCTTGCGTCAGCTGGGCGGTGGCTGGCGTGTCGAGGTCGTCGTTGTCGTTGAAGAGGGTGACGATCGCGACGCCGACGCCGGTGAACAGGGGCTGCTCGGTCATGATCGGGGTCCTTGCGTCAGCTGGGCGGTGGCTGGCGTGTCGAGGTCGTCGTTGTCGTTGAAGAGGGTGACGATCGCGACGCCGACGCCGGTGAACGCGGGCTGCTCGGTCATGGTCAGGGTCCTTGCGTCAGCAGGGCGCGGAGGGCGTCGAGGCGCTGGTCCCACTCGGCGCCGACCTGGGCCATCCAGCTCATCGCGTCGGTGAGGGGGGCGGGGGTCAGGCGGTAATGCGCCTCGCGGCCCTCGCGCGTCACCTCCACCAGCCCGGCTGAGCGCAGCGCGGTGAGGTGTTTGGCGACGGCCTGGCGGGACACCGGGAGGCGGCTGGCGAGCTGCGTGGGGGTCGCCGGGCCAGCTGACAGGCAGCTGACGACGTCCCGCCGCGTGCCGTCGGCCAGCGCTGAGAACACCGCCCCCACCGGGTCGTCGGCGGGCCTCATGCGCGTGCGCCGGCCAGCGCCAACGCGGCTGTGGCGACTGGAGCCCCCGCGGGCAGCGCGGTCTCGGTGACCCGCAGCAGGGTTCCGCCCTCGACCGGCTCCAGGTCGATCTCGACCGTCGAAGCGCCCGACTCTGGAGGCTGCCCGTCCGCCTCCGCGGGCCACCAGTGGAACGCGAGCCGCCGCGCCGGCTCGACATCCTCGACCACCAGCCGGCGCACAGCGCCACCACGCTCGCGGGCCGTGCCCTGACCGCCTGGCCGTACGTCAAGGTCGACGCGCCAGCCCAGCCAGCGCGACAGCCGGTCGGGCGAACTCACCGCCTCCCATACCTGCGCCGGCGCGGCTGGGAGGCGGACGGTGCGGGTCACGCGTGCCATGAGCCCTCCAATCGGCAACTCTTCAGTTGCGCGTCAGTGTGGTCGCGGGTACCGTAGCGCAACCATACAGTTGCGAAGCATAGCGCCGAGGAGGCCACGCCGTGGACCAGATCTCACCGGAGCAGCGGGCCGCCGACCTCACGCGGCTCGACCCCTTCGCCCGGCTGTTCGAGCGGCGCATCGTGTTCCTGAGGGGCGCGCTGGAGGAGACGACGGCCGACGAGCTGGCCGCGCGGCTGCTGGCCCTGGAGATGGACTCGGACGAGCCGATCACGCTCTATATCGACTCGCCCGGCGGGAACACGTTCGGGATGTTCGCGCTGTACGACACGATCCAGCTCCTGCGGGCGCCGGTGCATACGACCTGCATCGGCATGGCGGCCTCGGCGGCGGCGTTCCTGCTCGCCACCGGCACCGGCACGCGCAGCGCCACGCCGAACGCGCGCATCATGCTCCACCAGCCCCACGGCCGCAGCGGCGGGCGGAGCACGGCTGCGGACATCCAAATTTTGGCCCGCGAGTTCGCCCACCTGCGCACGCGGATGGAGGAGATCCTGGCCGAGCGGACCGGCAAGGCGATCGACCAGATCCACAAGGACACGAACCGCGACTTCTGGCTGTCGGCTCGCGAGGCCCTGGCCTACGGCTTGATCGACGAGGTCGCGCCGAAACGCGGAGCCCAGCGGTCTCGGCACTCGGCGCGGTAGCCTCACCGAACAGCCATGCCGGATCTTGGGGAGTACCAACGCGCGGGTGTCGACTACTCGATCCTGGACCGGGTGAAGCGCGCGGCGGTGGAGCGGGCGGTCGCGACCAGCGTGCTGCTGGGCGCCACTGGCGCCAGGGAGGTCGCCGGGTCCCGCGGCGCCGTGGCCTACGTGCTGGAGATCGGCGGCCTGACGCTCGCGATGGTCACCGAGGGCCTGGGCACCAAGTCGATCATCGCCGAGGACTACCTGGCCCAGTCCGGTGAGAGCCGCTTCGCCGACATCGCCGTTGACGCCGTCGCCGCGATCGTGAACGACGTGATCTCCGTCGGCGCGAATCCCGTGGTCGTCACCGCCTACTTCGCGACCGCGGACGCCGCTTGGTACACCGACGACCGCAAATCTCTGGAGCTGCTGGCCGGCTGGCAGCGGGCATGCGAGATCTCCGGGGCGGCCTGGGGCGGCGGGGAATCGCCCGCGCTGCCCGGCCTGCTCACCGGCGCCGGCATCGAGCTGGGCGGCAGCGCGCTGGCCGTCGTCCCCGTGGGCCGGCGGCCGGTGTTCGGTGAGGACGTGCGGCCCGGCGACCGCATCGTGGCTCTGCCCAGCTCCGGCCTGCACGCCAACGGCGCGTCCCTGGCCCGGCGGGTGGCCGCTGCGCTGCCGTCCCGCCTGCTGACGCCGCTGCCCAGCGGGCGCGCGCTGGGGGCGGCGCTGCTCGACCCCTCCATCCTCTACCCACCTTTCGTCCGTGCCCTGCTGCAGTCGCCGGTGCGGCCGCATTTCCTGAACCCCATCACCGGGCACGGCCTGCTGAAGCTCATGCGGTCTCCGGCCGAGGTCCGGTATGTGCTGGACCAGCTGCCCGACGTGCCCGAAGTGCTGGACTTCCTGGCACGGCAGACCGGCATGGCGCCGCCCGAGGCGTACGCCACCCTGAACATGGGAATCGGGTACGTGGCGATCGTGGGCGCCGAGGATGCCGACCAGACCGTCGACATCGCGCGCCGGGCCGGCTACCAGGCGCTCGTGGCCGGCGAGGTGGTCGCGGGCGAGAAGTCCGTCTCCGTGCCGTCCCTGGGCATCGAATACAGCGGCGACGACCTGAAGCTCGCCTGACCGGCGGCGGTGTGTGCTGGATCGCGGCGGTATACCGCCGCGATCCAGCACACAACTAGTCGAGGAGGGCGGTCGGGTCGAGGGCGCCGCCGGCGGCCTCGAACTCGTCTCGGCAGGCTGTGCGGAGCGCGGCGTCGGTGAGGAAGTCGAGGGCGGTCAGGGCCAGGCCGATCGCCCCGTCGATGCAGCCGGCGTCGGCGAGGTCGCCGCGGGCCCAGTCGGCGAACTCAGGCGTGTGGATCGTCACGTGCGCGGGGGCGATCGCCAGCGTCGGGTGGATCGCGGGGACCCGCACGCTGACGTTGCCCAAGTCGGTGGAGGCGGCGAACATCGCGGGCAGGATCCCCTGGGGCAGCGACCGGCGCCCCCGTGTGGCGACGTTGGCTGCCCAGCGGGCCGCCAGCGCGTGGTTGCTGCGGACCGGCAGGTAGGTCGGGGTGGGGTCCCAGCCGATCTCGACGCGGGTGCCGGTCGCGATGGCGGCGGCCTCGAAGATCGCCCGCGCCCTGTCGGACAGCTCGACGAGGGTCTCGGGCTCCGCGGACCGCAGGTAGAACAGCGCGGCGGCGCGCTGGGGGACGATGTTGGCCTTCTGGCCGCCGTCCGTGATGATCCCGTGCACCCGGTCGGTGGGCAGCATGTGCTGGCGGAGCGCGGCCATCCCCGTGTAGGCCTGGACCACCGCGTCCAGCGCGTTGCGGCCCATGAACGGCGACAACGATGCGTGCGCGGCCAGCCCGTGATAGGTGACGGCGACCGTGCGGACGCCGATCCACGGGTGCTCGGCGGTCTCGAACCCCAACGGGTGGAGCATGACCGCGGCGTCGATGTCGTCGAACCCGCCGGCTCGGGCGATCAACTCTTTGCCGCCCCCGCCCTCCTCGGCGGGGCAGCCGATCAGCTCGACGCTGCCGTCCAGGTCGCCGACCACGCGCGCGAGGGCGAGGAACGCCCCCACCGCCGTCGCGCAGATCACGTTGTGCCCGCACGCGTGGCCGATGCCGGGCAGCGCGTCGTACTCGGCGAGGACCGCCACCCGCGGCCGCCCGTCCCCGGCTCGGGCGCGCAGCGCGGTGTCCAGGCCGTACGCGCCGATCTCGGCGTCGTGACCGTGCGCGGCGAGGAGTTGGGCCACCGCCTTGACCGCGTGGTGCTCGGCGTAGCCCAGCTCAGGATGATCGTGCACGTCACGCGACAGCGCGACCAGATCGCCGCCGAGGGCCTCAACCGCCTCCGTGACCGCCGCCCGCAGGTCGGGCGGCGCCCCCTCGTGAGCCGAGCGCAGCGGCTCGGCCCGCGCCGCCTCCTCTACGGTCCGCGCCATGAGGCGCTCAAGGTAGCCGGGGTAGGGGCGCGAGAGTCCGGTCATTGTGGGCCCAGGTTAGTGCGCTGCCCAAGAGCGTGTACTGGCGTGAGGGGGCGCGCCAGGTCGGGTTCCGCTCCTCTGGGGTGGGTGGGGAGGTTGGTGCGGTCGCGGTTGCGGCGGCCCCTGTTTCCGGGGGACTCCCCGGCCCCTGACCGCGTGAACCGCGCTCCGCCTCGCCCGTGGGTCATGGCTGCCTGCTGTTCCTACGACAGCTGTTCTGCGTCGGAGTTCCCCTCGACGTGTTCAGCTACCTGTTCGCGGGCTTGGAGCGCACGCAGGGCTGTCACTTGGCGGGCGAGCGACTCCAGGTCGTTGTCGATCACGTCGTCGATGATGGCCCAGTCGATCTCGTCGTAGTCGTGCGCCACGCGGTTTCGCAGGCCGATGATGTCGCCCCAGGGGACGTCCGCGGCTAGAGCCCGTTCTGCGGCCCCGAGTTGTGCGGCAGCTTCCCCGATGATCGCCAGACGCCGGAGGATCGCATCGGCAGCGAGATCGACGGGCACGCCTGGGTCAGTGGCGCGATAGGCACGGATGCGGGTGATCGCGTTCAGGATGTCGTCCAGCAGACGCAGGGTGGAGCGTGGACTCACAGCGGCGCCGCGTCGTCGATGGCGTCGGCGCCAACCCCGGCGCGGAGGAGCCGAGGTGTGGTGACGTCGACGCGGACCCCCAGCAGATCGGACAGCCGCGCGCTCAGCCCACTGACATTGAGCAGCAGCCGCCGCGGCGGCAAGTCCACGAGCAGGTCGATGTCGCTGCGCGCCGTGTGGTCCCCTCGAGCGACGGATCCGAACACGCGGACGTTCGAGGCGCCGTACTCATCGGCGATGCGGAGGATCTCCTCGCGATGGTCGGCGAGGAGTCGCCGGAGGCCGCCGGGGTCCGGCGACGGCGACTCGGGGTGTTCGGTCGCCGGATGCGGTCGCAGCTCCACGCCAGCAGCCGCCAGCAGCCGCTGGAGCGTGGAGAATGTGGGATCCTTGGCGCCCGCCTCGTAGGCGGAGACCGCGGGTTGCGCGGTCCGGGCGCGCCTCGCCAGCTCGGCCTGAGACAGCCCCGCCCGCTTCCGGGCCTGCGAGATCAGCGTCGCGGCGTTCATGGGCCCGATGATAGCCGATCGGATATCACCTTCAGTCCTCGGAACGAGCAGCGTCGGAAGCCGCGTGTGTGGAGGTCGCGGTCCTCGAACCGGCTTCAGCGGCGGCGGCGCAGGCGGCTCATGACCACCCAGATCAGGATCACCGCCGCGATCGCGAGGACGTCCGGGCCGTGCAGCGCCAGCACCGGCATGCTCACAGGCCGCCGTAGCGCAGGGCCAGCCCGGCCACCAGCAGGGTGAGCACCAGGGCGCGGAGTTCGAGCTGGGCAGCGGCGGCGCGCGCGCCGTAGCGGGCGACGGCCCGGTCGTGCGCCACGACGATCGCGCCCAGGTGGCCCGCCACCAAGCCCGCGAGGCTCACCGCCGGGGCCAGCGGCGCCAGGTGGTGGCCCAGCGCCCAGCCCGCCGCGATCGGCAGCAGCGCTGGCGCGAGCCCGCGGCGGCTGGTCGTGGCCGCCGCCAGCAGCCCGACGGCGGCCGCGCACGCGAGCAGCACGGCGGACCGCGCGATCAGCAGGCTGCCCGCCGGGAACGTGATGGCGTGCCAGGTCTCGGTCTCGACGATCGCGTCGGCCGCGTACCAGCCGATCAGCGCCCCACAGACCGCGGCGGTGCCGGGCGGGGCGGCCAGCGTGGCCAGCCGGTGGCGCGGGCTGGCGAGATGCAGCCGGCCCTGAGCCGTCCGCCTGACCGGCGCGACCGCGCCGAGCACGGCTGAGTAGGCCTCCAGCGGATCGCCCAGGTCGAGCCACCGCGGCCCGTACACCGCCACCCCGCCCAGCTGGACGAGCGTGAGGACCGCGATCAGCACCACGAAAACGAGCGGCCGGCCCGGCAGCACGAGCGCCACCCACGCGGTCGCGAGCAGCCCCGCGGCGGCCGGCCACCAGCCGAGCCCAGACGGCGGCGGGCGGACCGCGTCGCCGGACAGCCGCAGAAGCTGGGCGCGGAACGGGTTGACGAGCCGCCACACCGGGCCGAGCAGCAGCGACGCGACCGCCAGCCACGCCCAGAAGTCGAACAGCGCGATGTTCGCCGCCCTCGCGGCCAGGGCGGGGGAGCCGAGCACCGCCGAGACGAGCAGCGCGGCGGCTCCGGCTGTTCCGGCCAGGCGCAGCGCGAGCCGGGCCGCCCGGCCATCGGCGGCCTGGGTCAGAGCTGGGGGGAGGAGCAGGCCCGGGCCGGGCGTCGCTGGGCTCCTGTGCGCCACCAGCGCCGCAACTGCGGCCACCGCGCCCGTCGCGGCGAGCAGGAGCAGCGGCAGCGGCGCGAGCCCCGACGGTGCGCCACCGGCATGCGCGAGCACCGACGGTGCGCCGCCCGCATGCGCGAGCACCGCACCTGGATCGCCTAAGAGTCGCCCTGCGCTCATCTGCGCCAGTCTCGCACGCGCGGTGGGGCACAGTGTGCCGCCGACGCCTGATCGCCGTGGCCAGTGATCCGCATGAAAGAGCCCGCAGCGCATCCCACCTCGCTGGAACAGACCCTGCTCGCGCAGCTTGCCCCACGTCACTCGCTTCGATGCGCGGGCCATACGAGGCGGGGTGCAGCCACATCCTCCCACGCCGGGCGGAACTTCCCGATTGGGACACGGGGTCGGCCGCCGCTTTGCCTGGAAACAATACTCTCGATATGGGATTGAACTGTTGTCCCTTAGACGTATAATGCGTCTCGGCGTGGTGACTCGGGTCCACTCGCCGTCCGTGCGGTGATCGGTTCTCGGGTCTTCACGCCGCCGTTTCCACGGCGTGAAGAACACGCCGTCCAACGATGTGAACCCTGAAGGGGGCACACTATGAACACCCTCCCTCTCCTTGGCGCGATTCTCGGTATCGTGCTGCCCGGTACGGCCGAGGTCTCCCTCCCCGCGTGGCGTGAGCAGATGTTCTCTGGCGAGGATGCCTGAGTTCTCTAGCCTCTCGTAGCGCATCCAGTACCAACACTGGTCGGTCCCGCTGTTCTTGGCGGGACCGACTGGTGCGTTATGGCCGTTCTCTTGTTCTTTGAGGACATCATGACCCGCCCGTCGTACCCGACCGCGCAGCGGGGATCCCTGATTGAGACGATCTCCGGCTACCGAGTCGCCGACCCGTACCGGTGGCTGGAGGACCCCGGCAGCGACGAGACGCGCGACTGGTCGGCCGCACAGGACGCCCTGTTCGAAGCGCACCGCGACGAGTGGCCGGCCCGGCCCTACTTCCGCGAGCGGCTTGCCGAGCTGCTCGCGATCGAATCGGCCTGCGTTCCCTCCTGGCGCGGGCGGCGTCGCTTCCTGGCGCGCCAGGCCGCCGGGCAGGAGCGCCCCGCCCTGGTGGTCGTGGAGCCGGACGGCCAGGAGCGGGTGCTGCTCGATCCCGGCGCGATCGACCCGTCGGGGAAGACGACCCTGGACGCCTGGCGGCCGTCGTGGGACGGCGGCCTGCTGGCCTACCAGCTATCGGAGCGGGGCAGCGAGGAGTCCACGCTGTGGGTCGCCGACGTCGCGGACGGCGGTGTCGTGGACGGTCCGGTGGCGCGGACCCGCTGTTCACCCGTCGGGTGGCTCGCCGGGGGTGACGGGTTCTACTACATCAGCAAGCCGGATCCACGAGCCGGCCCGCGCGTGCTGCTGCACCATATCGGCGCCGATCCCTTGGGCGACGCCTGCGTGTTCGGCGAGGGCGGCGAGCGGGGCGGTCGCCTTGGCGTGAGCATCAGCGCGGACGGGCGGTGGCTGACCATCTCCGCCGCGCCTGGCGCCGTTCCCCGCAACGACCTCTGGCTTGCCGATCTGTCCCAGTCTGACCCTGAAAAGCCCGACCTTGGGATGGTCCACGAGGGGTCGCGGACCGGGACGCAGGCCAGCCTGAAATTCGCACGCGACGGGACGATCTGGGTCCTCACCGACCGCGACGCGCCGAACGGGCAGATCTGCATGCTCGATCCGCGGGATCCCTGCTCGGGTGCGTGGCGGACCCTGGTCGCCGAGGAGCACGACGCCGTGCTGGACGACTGCGCCATTCTCGACGGGCCAGGGCTGGATGCCCCCCTCCTGCTCGTCGTGCGGACCCGCCATGCGGTCAGCGAGTTGACGCTGCACGACGCGGCCACCGGGGCCCGCCTCGGCGAGGTGCCCCTCCCCGGCGTCGGGTCCGTTCAGAGCATCAGGCCGCGTGGTCACGAGGCATGGTTCATCTACACGGATTTCGCCACCCCTGGAGTGCTGTGCCGCTTCGACGCCCGGAACGGCCGGGTTTCGCGGCCGGATGCCGCCCCCGGCGCGCCCGGTGTGCCTTCGAGCGTGAGCACCACTCAGGTGGTCCTGCCCGCCAAGGACGGCACCGCGCTGCGCATGTTCGTGATCGCGGGTGAGGCCTCGCCGACACGGCCTCGGCCGGCCATCCTGTCCGTCTACGGCGGCTTCGGCGCCTCGATGCTGCCGGCGTACTCGCCGATGGCCTTGGCCTGGGCCCAGGCCGGCGGGGTCTACGCCGTGGCGAGCGTCCGCGGTGGGGGAGAGGAGGGCGCGCGCTGGCACCAGGCGGGGCGGGGCGGCGCGAAGCAGAACACCTTCGACGACACCCACGCCGCCGCGCGGTGGCTGGTGCGGCAGGGCTGGACCTCGCCGGATCAGCTCGTGCTGTCGGGCGGCTCGCACGGCGGGCTGGTCGTGGGCGCGGTCATGACGCAGCACCCCGACTCGTGCGCGGCGGTCCTGTGCGCGAGTCCGGTGCTCGACATGATCCGCTGCGAGCGGTTCGGCCTGGGCCATCTGTGGACCGAGGAGTTCGGCTCCGCGTCCGACCCTGAGCAGGTCGAGTGGCTGCTGTCGTACTCGCCATACCACCACGTCCGGGAGGGCGTGGACTACCCCGCTGCCCTGTTCACCTGCCCAGACGTCGACCCCCGCGTCGACACCATGCACGTGCGCAAGATGGCCGCCGCGCTCCAGCACGCGACCGCCGGCCCCCGCCCCGTGGTGATCCGCCGGCAGCCCGACGTCGGCCACACGCGCGGCTCGGCCACCGACACGCTGCACCTGTGGGCCGACATGCTCGCCTTCGCCGCCGCCTCCACCGGCCTCGCACCTTATGCAGCTTGACGACGAACCCGTCCGCGATCTCGATCAGGTTGCGGCTCAGCTGAGCACGAGCCGCTCGGAGCTGCTCCGGCGAGTCGTGCTCTCGGTGCTGGAGGCGCATCAAACGGCACGAGCGGACCGGCGGTTGGTCGAGGCGTACCAGCGCCTGCCCCAGGATCCGGCGCTCGTGGAGGCAGCCTCCCGGCTCGCAGCCGAGATCGCGCCCGCGTGGTAGCGCGAAACGAGAGCCGCCGGGCTCCTCCAGCTGGGCGGCGCCCGATGTGCATCCTCACTCGCGACCCGGCGTTGCGGTTACGTCGGGCAAGGGTTTGTGCTGGATCGCGGCGGTATTCCGCCGCGATCCAGCACAAAACTGCCGTCAATCCGCGCGCTGCCGTCCCTCCCGTCCACGCCTCGACGGGCCGGGGCGCAGCCCCGCTAGGATTGGGGCTGTGACCAGGGTCGTTGCGGTGGTCGTGTCTGCCGTGCTCGTGGCTGTGGCGATGGCTGGGTGTGTGGGGTCGAGCGGGCAGGAGACGCTGGCGGGCCCGCTGCGGATCGCCACCGGCAATCCTGGGGCTGTCTACTACCCGTACGGCCAGGGGTTGGCCGAGGTGATCAATCGTGAGCTGCCCGGCGTCGAGGCCGCGGTGATCTCGACCTCAGGAGCCAGAGAGAACCTCGAGATGCTGGCCGGCGGGCGCGCGGAGGTCGCGTTCACGCTTGCGGACACGGCCGCCGACGTGGCTGCTCAGGGTACCCGGATGGCTGCCCTGGCCAGGCTCTACGACAGCGAGATGCAGCTCGTCGTGCTCGCCGACGGACCGATCGAGGAGGTCGCCGACCTGCGGGGCAAGCGGGTGTCCATCGGCCGGCCCGGCTCCGGGAGCGCCCTGACCGCCACGCGGCTGCTCGATGTCGCGGGTGTGATCGGGGACGTGCAGACCGTGCCGGTGAACCTCACGGACGGCGTCGAGGCGCTGGAGCGGCGGGAGATCGACGCCTTGGTCTTCAGCGGCGGCGTGCCCGGCCCGGCGATCGCCGACCTGGCCACACGTGTGCCGATCCGGCTGCTCGACCTCGATGAGTTCGTGCCGCGGATGCGCGAGCGGTACGGCGACTTCTACTACGAGACCTCGATTCCGGCGTCGGTCTACGGGCTGGAGCGGCAGGTCGGCACGATCGCGGTCCCCAACTACCTGGTCGTCAGCGAGTCCATGCCGTCCGAGATGGCTTACCAGCTGACCAAGCTGCTGTTCGCGCACCAGGACGAGTTGGCCGCCAACCATCAGGAGGGGGATTGGCTCAACCCGCGGTCGGCGATCGCGACGTACCCGGTCCCGCTGCACCCCGGCTCAGAGCGCTACTACCGCCAGGCTCACCGTTGACGGGGCCGGGGCCGGGGCCGGGGCCGGGGCCGGGGCCGGGCGCGGGCGCGGCGGGCAGGCGCATGCGCACGTCGAGGCCCTGGGGCGCGTGAGGCAGCAGGCTCAGGCTGCCCCCGCAGCGCTCCACCGTCGCCTTGACGATCGCGAGGCCCAGCCCCGTGCCGTCGACGTGGTGATGGGAGCCCCCACGCCAGAAGCGCTCGGCCGCGTGGGCGCGCTCGTCGGCTGCCAGGCCCGGGCCGAGGTCGATGACGTGCAGGTCGACCCAGTCGCCGGCCTCGGCGAGGCGGACGGTCACCGGGGCCCAGCCTGAGTAGCGCAGCGCGTTGTCGAGCAGCGCGTCCAGCGCGTGGCCCAGCAGGGCGGACGTCGCGAGCGCCGGTCTGACACTGGCGCCCTCGTAGCGCAGGGCGACCCCGCGGCCGGCGAAGCGCGGCTTCCACGCGTCGAGGCGGGTGGCGACGAGTGAGGGCAGGTCCACCGGGCCCAGGTTCGCCGAGGGGACCTCGGCGCGGGCCAGCAGGAGGAGGTCGTCGAGGATCGCCCCGAGGCGCTCGACCTCCTCCACCGTGATCAGGTAGGTCTGCCGGCCGTCCCCATCGAGGTGCGCCTCGAGCGCGTCGATCTGAAGCCGCAGCGCGGTCAGTGGGTTGCGCAGCTGGTGGGCCGCGTCCGCGACGAAGGCCTGTTCGCGCTCGTGCGAGGCCGCCACCGCGTCAGCCATCGTGTTGAACGCGGTCCCCAGGCGCCGCAGCTCGACCGGCCCCGCGACGGGGGGCACCGGCTCCCCGTACTGTTGCCGCGCGATCCTGCTCATGGCCGCGTCGAGGTCGCGGATCGGGCGCACCATCCAGCGCGCGAGCGCGCGCGCCCCAACCGCCGCCACCACCAGCGCGCACAGCGCGAGCAGGCCCCAGCGCCACAGGATCCGCTCGCGCAGCGCGCCGGTCGGCGAGATCGTGACGACCGCGCCGATCACCCGGCTTTCGCGGCCGACCGGCGCGGCGACGACCAGCGGGCCGCCGTCCCAGGGCCACACGATCTCGGGCTGGTCGGCCGCGAGGCCCACGAGCGCCTGCCGGACCTGCCGCTGGTAGGTGGCGGGCTGCGCGCCGCCTGGGTCACGTGAGGCGAGCACGACCCGCTCGTCCCGGTCGACGATCAGCACCGCGAGCCCGAACAGCTCGTCGTTCCGGGCGATCTCGTCGGCCAGCGCCTCGTCCCGACCCTCACGGAGCGTGGGCTCGGCCAGCGACGCGAACCGCGTCGTGTCGGAGAGCCGGGCGATGAACAGCGCCTGTGACGCCTGTTGCGCGTCGATGTAGCCGAGCGGCACGCCGAGGGCGAGAAGGAGTGCGATGTAGGTCGCCGTGAGACGCCGGAACATGAGCCGTCACCCAGAGACGAGCCGGTAGCCGACGCCGTGCACGGCCTGGACGTCGACCGCCGAGCCCAGCTTGCGCCGCAGGTTGGCGACGTGGACGGCCAGGGCCTTGTTGGTCCCGCCCTGGCCCTGCCACACGTCGCCGATCAGCGCTCTGCTGGCCACGACCGCACCCGGCTCCCGCGCGAGCCGCGCGAGGATGTCGAACTCCGTGCGCGTGAGGGTGACGAGCGCGCCGTCCACGCGGACCTCCCGCTGGGCGATGTCGATGACCAGCCGGTCGAGCGTGACCTCCTTCGGCCGGTCGAGCCGAGGGGGGAGCGTCTTGCGTGTATGGCCTATCGCGACCTTGATGCGCTCGATCACCTCGCGGACCGCGAACGGTTTCCTCACGTAGTCGTTGGCTCCAGCGCCGAACACCTGGAGCATGTCTCGCTCGCTGACCCGCGCCGTGATGACGATGATCGGCACAGCCGAGGACTGCCGCAGCTTCCGGCAGACCTCGATGCCGTCCATGTCAGGCAGGCGGAGGTCGAGCAGGACGATGTCGGCGTCATGCGGCCGCAGCGCCTCCTCGCCGGCCGCGACCCACACGACGTCCCATCCGTGGTCTCGCAGCGCCGCGCACAGAGGCCTGGCCACGTGGCGGTCGTCCTCGACGACGAGTACCCGCATTTCGCACTCCCGCATCGGTGGAACTCTGAGTATCTCAGCATCCGCACTGGTCAGTGCCAAGTTCCGGCCAAGTCTCGTGGATCGGCAACCTCCGGGCTTCCTACGGTCGGTACAGACCAAGGAGTGCCGATGCCCACGATCGCTGAGCCCGACCGCTTGGACGCCCGCGCCGCGCGACCGGCGTCGTCGGGCCGGGGCGCAGCCCCGCTGGCGCGCTCCCGCCCCACCCGTCCAGCGCTCGTCGGGGTGGGGCGCAGCCCCGCTGGCTGTGGCCTCGCAGCGCCGCGCACTGCAGGCCTGGCCACGGGGCGGGCGTCCTCGACGAGGAGTATCCGCGCTGGTCAGTGCCAAGTTCCGGCCAAGTCTCGTGCAGCCCTCTGGATCGGCGCCCCCGGGCTTCCTACGGTCGATGCAAGACCGAGGAGGTGCCGATGACCACGACCGCTGTGCCCGACCGCTTGGACGCCCGCGCCGCGCCGCGCGACGTGGAGGAGGCGGCGCCCAGACCGTTCGTCACGCTTGTGGCGGCCGGGCTGTCGCTGTTCGCGCTCGCATGGGTGTTCGAGCCCTTGCCGGCGCCGCGTTACCAGATGTGCTTCCTCGCGGTGGTGCTCCCGCTGACGCTGGTCGCCTACCCCGCCGGCGGGCGCCGATCGCGGAGGGGGCGGGCCAACCCGAGCGCCTGGGACTGGGCGCTCGCCGGGGTCGCGCTGCTGGCCTGCGCCTACCCGCTCACGGTCTTCGACGCATTCGTGCGGCGCACGGTTGAGCCGACCGCGCTGGATGTCGGCATGGGAGTGGTGGTGACCCTGCTCGTGCTGGAGGCGGCCCGGCGGACCGTCGGGTGGATGCTGCCGGCGGTCTGCGCCATGTTTCTCGTCTACGCCTTCGCCGGCGGCCTCATCCCGATCGGCTGGTTGATCGGGCACCCGGGGTACGACGTCGAGCGGCTCGTCTCCACGCTGTTCATGGGCAGCGAGGGCCTGTACGGGGTGCCGCTCGGCGTGACCGCCACCTACATCCTGCTGTTCACGATCTACGGCGCGGTGCTCGACCTGTCGGGGGCGAGCAGGTTCTTCATCGACACGAGCTTTGCGGCGTTCCGCCGCTCGCGAGCGGCGGCCGGGCGCACCGTCACGCTGGCGGGGCTCCTGCTCGGCGCCGTCTCGGGGTCAGGCGTCGCGACGACGGTCAGCCTGGGCCCGGTGGCCTGGCCGATCCTGGAGCGCGCCGGCTACCCCAAGGAGCAGGCCGGCGGCGTGATCGCCGCTTCGGGGATCGGCGCGCTGCTGTCACCGCCGACGCTGGGCGCGGCAACGTTCATCGTCGCCGAGCTGCTTGATGCCACCTACCTGAGGGTCCTGCTGCTCGCGACCATTCCGACGCTCCTCTACTACCTGGGGGTCATCCTCAGCGTCGAGATCGACGCGCGCCGCTTCGGCGTGGCTGCCGCCCGCGTGGACACGCCGCCGCTCGGCGCGCTGCTGCTGCGGTTCGGCTACCACTTCAGCTCGCTGCTCGTGATTGTCGTGTTCTTGACGCTGGGCATGTCGCCCTTCCGCGCGGTGGCCTACGCCACCGGCCTCGCCTTCGCCCTGTCGTTCCTGGACCCGGCGCGCCGGCTGACGCCGCGGCGCGCGCTGCAGGCCTTGGCGCAGGGCGCGATGGGGGTCCTGCCCATCGCGGCGTCGGCCGCGGCGGCGGGCATTATCGTGGGGGTCGTCACGCTCACCGGCCTCAGTCTGCGGGCAAGCTCGATCATCGTTGACCTGGCGGGGGGCAACCTCGCGCTGACCGCGCTGGCCTCGGCGGCGGCGGTGCTGGTGATCGGCCTGGCCGTGCCGGTGACCGCCTCGTTCATTGTCGCGGCGACCATCGTCGCGCCCGCCATGCAGAGTCTCGGGGTCGGCGCCGATGCCGTGCTCATGTTCGTCCTCTACTACGCGGTGCTCTCCGAGGTGAGCCCCCCGACCGCCCTGTCGGCCGTCGCGGCGGCAGCCATCACCGGCGGCGACGCGTTGGGCACCATGCTCATGACGTGGCGGTATACGCTGCCCGCGTTCCTCGTGCCCTTCGCGGTCGTGCTCACCCCCGCCGGCGAGGCGCTGCTCGGGCAGGCGCCGTTCGGACAGATCGCCCTGGCCACCGCAATCTCAATGCTCTCGGTCGCCGCGCTTGCGATCCTCACCGGCGGCTGGCTCCTCGGCCCCGCGGGACCGCTCGAGCGAGCCCTCGCCGGGGGCGCGGCGGTCGCGCTGCTGTTCCTGCAGCCGGTGCCGGTGCTGATCGGGCTGGGGCTGCTCGCCCTTGCGTTCGCCATCCATCTCGCGCGGCGCAAGCGCGGGCTCGCGCGGCTCGTCACCGCGCTGCTCACGGCGCTTGCCCTGGCCGCATGCGGCAGTGGGGCCTCTGCGCGACGTCTGTCGATCGCGACCGGCAGTACGACGGGTGTGTACTACCTGATCGGCGGCGGGCTCGCCGACGTCGTCACCAGAGGCCTCGACGGTTACCAGGCCACCGTCGAGGCCACCGCCGGCTCCGTCGAGAACATCGAGCGCGTCGCCCGTGGTGACAGCGACATCGGCTTCGCGGCCGTCGACGCGGCTGCCGACGCGGTGGCGGGCCACGCGCCGTTCGATCAGCCGCGGCCGATCCGGGCGCTCCTGCGGCTCTACCCCGACGCCATGCAGGTCGCGGTGCGCGCCGACGCGGGAATCGACTCGGTGGCGGGCATGCGCGGCAAGCGCGTCTCGGTCGGACCGCCGAACTCCGGGGTCGAGGTGGTCGCGATGCGCCTGCTGCGGGCGGCCTGCCTCGACCCGGACAGGGACATCGACCGCCAGCAGCTCAGCCTGGGCGACGGCGTCCAGGCCATGAAAGACGGCTTGATCGACGCGCTGTTCTGGTCAGGCGGCGTCCCGACCGTGGGGATCACCGACCTGACCAGCAGCCTCGGCGACCAGGTGCGGCTCCTCGACCTCGACGAGCTGCTGCCGGCGCTGCGGCGCGAGTACGGACCGGTGTACCAGCCGGCCCTGATCCCCGCGGCCGCGTACGGGCTGCCCGCCGGCGTCCAGACGATCGCGGCCCCCAACCTGCTCATCGTCAACGCCTCACTCAGCGACGACTTGGCCTACGACCTCGTCAGGCTCATCTTCGACCACCAGGCGGACCTCAACCGCGTTCACCCCGAGGCGCGCAACATCCGACCCGACCTCGCCTCCCAGACCGGCCCCGTCCCCCTGCACCCCGGCGCCGCACGCTACTTCGCCGACCGCGCCACCTGACGGGGCGGCGCCCCAACCCGACGAGCCACGCAACGCGTGCGACCCGACCGGCAGAGACTTGACTCACGTGCAACGGCTTCCGGGCTTCGGGACCTCTAGATCGCTAATCAAAGGCCCTGTGAAAGGTTTGGCCGTCGTCAGAGGAGTAGGAGTCCGCGGCGCCGATTGCGGTCAGCCGGAAAGGGTGACCATCCCTATCGATGATGACCGGAGCCCTCCTGGTCACCCGCGCTGTAGAACAGCTCGGCGTTCCACAGGCAGTCGCACGTGTCGGTGGTGACGCTGAGGTAGAAGGCCTCGTGCTCGCCTCGAGCGACTTCTGCGGGCGGACGCCGCTCCAGTACGTTGATGCGCAGGTTAGTGAGAAGGACGAGTTGGTCGGCGTTGCCGGTCACGATGACTTGGATATCCATCATGCTGGCTTGGACACCGCCTAGAGAGGCGGCCCATGCGTCGCGCTCTCCGATCGGGCGATCTTGCGAGGGAGGGGCGTCGAACTGCCCGGCGGGAAGGGGGATGACGTAAGAGGGCAGGTCCAGCGAAAGCGACTGGAAGCGGTCGTGATCGACGTTTGTGGTGATCCGTAAGACAGACTCAGGACGTACCCAGGAGCCGATCCCGGCTCCCACCGCGCTGAGGGCGTCCTGGCCGATCCCGGTGATCCAGCCGGCGGTCGCGGCCAGCGCTACACCGCCAGCCACGTCGCTGGCTTCGCCAGGCCTTTCCTTTCGTCACCGAGGCCAAGATGGCGGATGCGCGACCGGTCAGGCGGAGGCCGAATCTGCCCCGTTGCGGCTCTTTGGTGTCCTCCATCATGCAGACCAGTATGCGGCGTCAGTGCGGCGCCGCCGCGATGGCACACTGCGAGTGGGATGGTGATATCCATGCGTTTTGCCTTGCCCGCTGTGAGTGCGGCGCTGGCCGTCACCAGCGCCCTCGCCTTGTTCATGCTCGTGCAGGTCAACCGGATGGCCGACGAGGGCGACGCGGCCTTCTCCCGCGAGTTGGCGGCGAGCGCCGTGGCCCAGCTGCCGATCGACCCAGAGCTGAGTCTGCTGCTGGCCCGAGAGGCGTTCGTGGTGAGGCCGACCGACGAGGCCGAGGCCGCGCTGCGGCGAGCCGTGTTGGAGTCACGGGTGCGTGCGGCGCTGCGCGGCCACCAGGGCTCATCGGACGCGGTCGCGTTCAGCGCTGACGGCAGCGACTGGCAAGCGGGGGAGATGACGGCACGGTCCGGATCTGGGATCTGGCAGGCGGCACCGCGCCGATCGTGCTGAATGGTCACGAGGGCCAGGTGTCGAGCGTCGCCTTCAGCCCTGACGGGCGACGGGTGGTCAGCGGCGGTGATTTCGACTCCGTACGGGTGTGGGACTGGGCAGCCGGCACCTCCCAAGCACTGTTCCAGGGCCATGACCTCTACGTGGACGACGTTGCGCTCAGTCCGGATGGGCAGAAGGTAGCGAGCGTCGGCGACGGCGGCGTGGTGCGGATCTGGGACCTGGCCGGCGGGGCGGCGTCGGTGATGCTGGGCGGCGCGGACGATCCCGTAGTCTCCGATTTCACCTCAGTCCAGATGGGCGGCGGGTAGCAGGCGCTGGCGACGACGGCACGGTGCGGATCTGGGACCTGGCGGGCAGGTGCTCGCGCTGGCCGAGCAGCGGATCACCCGCCAGTTGAGGCTGCGGGAGCGCCAGATCTTCCTCCACGAGCGGCTCCGACCCCAATTCGTGTGACCTGGCTGCGGCCAGGGAATGGCGTCTGCGGCGTGGAAGACGGCCGGCGGGCCAAAGCTCCCGCCCTTTGCCCAACCGCCCATGCCAGCCAGCGGCCCACCGCTCGCTCCGCGTTGAGAAGGGACGTCCCCAGCCGGCGTTCGGCGAGGCGGACGATGTCAACGGGCTGCCACCCCTGGGACCAGATCCACGACCGGGACCAGATCCACGACACCTGCCCGGCCAAGCAGCGCTCGAGCTGCTCGGCGACCCGCCCAGGCCGGCTTCGATTCCAACTGGCCTACCACCGCATCGACGGTTGCGCCGTCGCCTTGGTGACCCGGGTCGAAGTAACGGTGCCATTGGCGGTGTGAAGCCCTATTTGGCCAGGATTCGGCACGGATGCGTGCCGAATCCAGACCTCCCGACTCAGAGGGATGAATGTCCTGGTAGAGGGGGTGCGGCCCTCCGCCTTCTGTCAGTTTTGTGCGTTATTTCCTGCCGATCCCGCGCATGGTTCGCCGAACCTGGGCCTCAGGCGGCTCGGCGAGGTGGGCTGGCCGCGGTTTTCCTTCGGATAGAGGCTGTTGCAAAATCTCACGGGCCCGCCAGTCGGGGCGCTCGAGCCAAAGATGCAGGTTTCCTCCGAATATGAAGGAAAGCTGCGCCTCAAGCCCAACAACGCACGCCTGACCTGCAGGTGCGGCTGGCCCAAAAGGCGCCCACGGCCCGCGGCACTCAGCCATTCCTGGAGAGCCACTCCCATTGATTCTGCAACAGACTCGATATGGAGGAAACCTGCTGCCGAGCGCAGAGGCCGCGTTCTTGAGCCGCGGCAATCCTGGCATATCCGAAGGAAAGTTGTAGGTCGGTCAGCTTGTGGCCACCGTGGCCACCGCCGAAATCGGCAACGGCGTTGCGGGTCGCGGGTGGTGCTGGGCGTGAGAGGACGCCATCTGGCGACCGCCGACGCCGCACCGATTATCGCACCGTGTCAGGAGGACTGGAATCCTGGCCAAATGCCGTTTCCTCGCCATTAGTGCTTGCGGAGATAACGCACGGTGAAGGTGTGGCGCTCAAAGCATTGAGTTGCTCGCGGGCTGGTCCGGCGGTCTCTCGGAGGCAGCGCACATCCGAGAACAGCAACGTTATTGCTGCCATGTCCACCTCAGGACCCGGAGCAGCATAACGTTGAGAAAGGGGTGGTCCTCCTACGCTCGGATGGATGGGTGTTGCCGGCGGGCGATCTTCGGGGCCCTTTGCGCTGGCATCCACTAATAGGGGTAGATCGGTCAAATCCGGCGGAAAACCGCGGCTCAGGTGGGCAAAACTGCATCCAGCGCAAGCGACGCGGCGCAGGGTGGGCCTGTTTCTGCCTCGTCCACATCATGCCCTTAAATGGCAACGTTGTTGCGCTCCAAGCCCTTATACAGGAGAGGTGTCACACGACTCAGCCCATCACGATGGAGTCGAAGCGGCCGCGGCCGACAGAGCTGTGCATCAAGGTCTGGAACACCCTGTCCGGGTCGTCGTAGGGACCCTGGATGTACAGCGGTGAGCTGTCTCGCCCGAACGTGATGGCGATGGTCTCCTCCCACGGCCCGAGGTGCCCGGCCGCCGACCGGAAGTCAGGGCGGGCTCGAAGCCCAGCCCGCGGGCGCGTAGTCAACCGCTCCCCACACCAGATGGTGGGCCAGGTCCAACGGCGCCGCGAGGAACTCCTCGGACACGATGAACAACCTGTGGAGAAAATCCGGCAGGTCGCGCTCGTGTGACCGGTGCCGCCGCGCGACCACGACGCCGGCCAGCCCCTCGGTGCCATCGTTGGGCTGGTCTGTGTCCGGCCACTCGTCATGCCCGTCGACGGACAGGCCTCGGCTCCAGCCCGGACTCACCCAACAGCCGACCAGCGCAGGCTCCTGCGCGATCAGCCGCACCAGTGGCGAGACAGCGGCGGGCCGCACGCCCAGGGCCCGAGCGATCCGTTTCGGCGATCGCCCCGCCGCGCGCAGCTCCCGGACGCGGCAGCGCAGCTCGTCGTCGGGCATCACAGAAATGTCAGATGTCATACTTCACGTCTCGCAGACCGCTGGGCTCCGCCGCCCAGGCGCGTTGGACAGAGGGGCAGCATGCGCGACGCCACACTTGAGCAGCGGGTCGTGCGGGCGGCCGAGGCAGCCCTCGCCGAGCGGCACTGCGTCAGCGCGATCGACGTGCTCGTCGGACTGCGTTGGCTGGCCCCACCCCACCTCGACCAGTGGCGGCAGGGACGCGTCGAGTGCCTGGAGCGAGCGATACAGGTCAATCCGTCCAAGCTGTCCACCGCCCTGCGGCTGTTCCAAGGCTGGGCCGAGCGCCGTGGGCTGACTCCGAGCGACACCGCCTACCTCGCCCGGACCCGCGACCGCCAGCCGCTGTGCTTCAGCCTCAGCGGCGCAGCCGAGGTCGAGCGCGCTTACCGCACGCACTGGGTCTCCCCCGAGCTGTCCGCCGCCAAGCGCCGCCGGCTGGCCGGCCAGCACAGCCGACGGCCGGACCTCGTCGTCGTCTGGCCGCTGAAGGACTGGACGTGCGCAGTCTGCTCGGGCACCGGGGAGGACCTGCTGCTCATGCAAGAAGAGGGGCCGGTGTGCCTGCGCTGCGCCGGCCTGGACCACCTGGTGTACCTGCCCTCGGGGGACGCGACGCTGACCCGCCGCGCACACCAGGCCAGTGACTTGTCCGCGGTTGTGGTCCGCTTCGCACGGCCACGTAAACGCTACGAACGGCAAGGGCTGCTCGTCTAGCCGACCGCGCTCGCCCACGCCGAGCAGCAGCGTCATAATCGCTGAGTCCCGCCGGCCCCGCCATACTCGCTGTTGGACCGGCGGCTACTCGCCGGGATCTGCGCTGCTGCCTGCTCACGACCGGCCGGTGCGGCTAGACGACCTCGATGGGCAGAGCCGGGTGGATGCGGAGGAGGTCGTGCGGGTCGCTGGTCACGACGATGGCGGAGCGGGTCAGCGCTGCCAGGACGACACTCGCGTCGATCAGGTCGGCCGTGCCGCTCCGGCCGCACAGCGCGCCGGCGGCCTTGGCGGTCGACTCGTCGAGGATTTCAACTTGGCTGGTGGGCGATCCCACGAGCGCGGCCAGCCGTGCCTGGCGAGCGCCGTCACGCCAGACCTGTCCGAGTGCACCGGCGGGGATGACGATGCTCACCGCCTTCTCGTGGGCAAGCCGCACCAGCGATCGGATCTGCGGATGCCCGCGCTCGAGTGCGATCAGGGCTCCGGCGTCCAGCACTACAGGCCGAGAACCCGCTGCGCCCATGCCTCATCCTCCGCGCTCGGGGGGCCCAGCTCACGGTCCATCTCGTCGAGCGCCTCGACCAGGCGATCCCGTTGGGTCTTCTCCGCCAGCGCTTGGGTGACATAGGCGCTGAGGGAGGCAGCCCGACCGGCGACCACCTCCGCCCGTGCCGCGCCGACGAGTTCCTGTGGGATGGACACTGCGATCTTCTCTCTCATACTTTCATCCTACCTGCATGGCGGGCCGCCGTGTCACGATCTGCCTCTCCGCACGAAAAGTGGTTCCCCGGATGACCCTGTAGGGGTATACCTGAGGTGTTTCGGTCAGCCATTGGAAGGAGACAGCGGTGGCAACAGCGGCAAGGACGCCGGCACAACTCTTCGCTCTTGTCTTCGGGGTGGTGTACGTGCTGGTCGGCCTCCTCGGCTTCATCCCTGCACTAGCACCAGGCGACAATCTTCTCGGCATATTCGGGGTCAACGCGGTTCACAACATCGTGCACGTTCTCGTCGGGGCTCTGTTCGTGGTGGGCTCCACGTCGGCGGCGAACGCCAAGATGATCAACCTGATCATCGGCGTCGTCTACCTGTTGCTGGCGGTGGTGGGCCTGACTGCCCTGCTGGGCTTCGTCAACAACAACGGGGCAGACGTCGTGCTGCACCTTGCCACAGGCCTGCTCGCCGTGTACTTCGGAACGGCGGGAGCTGGGCAACCGGTCACTGCGCGATAGCGCCAGTCGCCAGACCGCCGTGCGTCTCCATGGGACGTTCGTCGGTCTGGCGACGCTCGACCTCGGCTACCTGGCGGGCTGTTACCCAGCTGAGGACACGAAGAGCCTGGCCGAGGCGCAGTTCATGGCGGCGGGTGGTCCCGCCACGAACGCCGCGGTCACCTTCTCGTTCCTTGCTGGAGGCGGCTCCCAACTGGTGACCGGTGTCGGCACGCACCCCCTCGCTGGTGTGGTGCGTGACGACCTCCGTGATCATGGCGTGCGTCTCGTGGACCTCGCGCGGGAGCGCACCGAGCCACCCCCGGTGTCGTCGATCACCGTGTCCCGGGCAACCGGCAGCAGGACGGTGGTCTCGCTTGACGCGTCCCGGTTGATGGTCCCTGCCCCCCGCCGTCCCGAAGCGCTTCTGGACGACGCCATGATCGTCCTCGTCGACGGCCACCTCATGGATCTGTGCGTCAGCGTGGCGCGGGCCGCCCGTGCCACGGGCGTGCCGGTCGTCTTCGACGGCGGTCGCTGGAAGAGCGGCAGCCACGAGCTGTGCAGGCATGTGGACATCGCGATCTGCCCTCGTTCCTTTCACCCCCCTGGGGTGGTCGGCCGCGACGGGGTGCACCGATACCTGCACGACGCCGGTGTGGCGATGGCCGTGACCACCGACGGCGCCGGGCCGGTGCGCTTCTCGACCCCCACGTCGCAAGGCGAGCTGGCGGTCGGGCGGACAACGGTCATCGACACGCTCGGCGCGGGCGACATCTTCCACGGCGCGTTCTGCTATTACTTCCTCAGTACGAACAATCGGTTCTGCGAATCCTTACAGCACGCCTCGACCGTCGCCTCGGCCTCCTGCGCCCATTTCGGCACCCGCGCATGGATGCGCACCGCCCGATCGCACTTCCCAGCCTGAGTTCTCGCCGTCCCGCGTTCTGGCACCTGTCACCGCGTGAGGACGTCGGTGTCGGTGTCGTCGCACAGCCCGTCGAGGTCGGCGTCGCCGGCGGGGCACGGGACGGTGGGGTCGGTGTCGGTGTCGTCGCACAGCCCGTCGAGGTCGGCGTCGCCGGCGGGGCACGGGACGGTGGGGTCGGTGTCGGTGTCGTCGCACAGCCCGTCGAGGTCGGCGTCGCCGGCGGGGCACGGGACG
>JBOGEA010000037.1:0-23739 GCA_050743205.1 Egibacteraceae bacterium
GGGCGGGCCACACCCAGGCCTAAGGGGGCTGCGCCCCAGCCCGCCGAGGCAGCTACCTGTGTGTGCTGGATCGCGGCGGTATACCGCCGCGATCCAGCACAAGCCCGCGCGGGAGCGACGAGCCGTGGTCAGCGGCGGGTG
The DNA here is from genome assembly GCA_050743205.1 of Egibacteraceae bacterium. Taxonomy (GTDB): domain Bacteria; phylum Actinomycetota; class Nitriliruptoria; order Euzebyales; family Egibacteraceae; genus JBOGED01. Next base: position 142 of record JBOGEA010000037.1, read on the forward strand.
AGTTGGGCGAGGCGCAGGGCGCCGATGAGGCCTGGGTCGGCGATCGCCATCGCCTCTGGCCAGACGAACCAGCGGCAGTGGGGGCTCTCGCCAGCGGAGGGGGCGCAGTCGTCGTCTCCGGCGACCAGCAGGTAGCGCAGGTCGAGGTGCGTGTGGCCCTTGGCGCCCGAGTGCACGTCCACGTGCAGCAGCAGCGGCGCACCGTCTGGATGGGTCGTGACGATGCCCGCCTCCTCGGCGACCTCGCGCACCGCGGCGTCGCACGGGGCCTCGCCGTCGTCGATGTGCCCGCCCGGCTGCAGCCACAGGCCGAGCCGCTTGTGCCGGTGGAGCAGGGTGCCTCGTGGCCCGCAGACGACGGCCGAGGCGGTGACGTGCACGGGGTCAGCGTGCTCGTCGAACGGGCGGTCGAGGCGGTTCAGCTCAGCGATGAATCGGCGCTTCGACCGCGTCGCGCGAACATCGACCTCAGGAAGCCGGCGGATCTCCTCGCACAGCTGGTCCAGCTCCTCGGAGGCTCGCATCCAACCCCCCACAACGCCCAAAACCCTGTCGCACAACAAATTGCGGCTCACGAGACGGCAGCTTACCCCGGAGACTAGTCGGCGCGGCAGGCCCGCTGACTAGCTAGTCTTTGCAACACAGCGAGGGCTGGCTCTCGCCAGCCCTCGCCTCGCCCCCGATCCTGACCCGTTGAAGAGCTGGATCAGGTCGGTCTCGTTCGCGCTCGCTGCTTTCATCTGCGCGAAGCCTTGTCGAGGAAAGAGTGCGGGTGAGCGTCGGAAAAGTTCCCCTGACCTCATTCGCGGCGGCCCTCACCCGAGAACCTGGACTCCGTCTACGCGGGCAGAACCTGGACTCCGTCTACGCGGGCAGAACCTGGACTCCGTCTACGCGGGCAGGACGTAGACCTGCTGGGCGGTGCTCTTGTCGATCTCGACCTTCTCGCCGTCTACGTCGGCGATGATGCGGCCGCCGGTGACGCTGAGGTCGGTGGCACGGCCGGGACGCAGGCCGTGCTCGCGCAGGGAGCGCATGGCCTTGACGTCGACCTGCAGCCGCTCGGAGATGCGCCGCACGGTCGCGCGGCACCCGAGCTGGGCGGCTTCGGCCATCGTGACCAGCCGCAGGCTGGCCTCGTCGTCGCCCGCGAGGCCAGGGATCGGGTTGCCGTGCGGGCAGGTCGCCGGTGAGCCGAGCAGCGCGACGAGGCGGCGCTCCACGGCGTCGGAGATCACGTGCTCCCAGCGGCAGGCCTCGTTGTGGACCTCACCCCACTCCAGCCCGATGACGTCGATCAGCAGCCGCTCGGCCAGCCGGTGCTTGCGCATGACGCTCGTGGCCCTGGCCCGACCCCGCTCGGTGAGCTGCAGCGTCCGGTTCGAGGCGACGCGGAGGAGCCCCTCCTGCTCCAGCCGCCCGACGGTCTCGCTGACCGCGGGGGCCGACAGCCCCAGGCGCTCCACCAGGCGGGCGCGGATCGGCGTGATGCCCTCCTCCTCCAGCTCCCACACCGTCCGGAGATACATCTCCGTGGCGTCTATCAATGGCGTCATTGGACCCTCCTTACGCTGCTTCTCATGGTACCCGCAACGGCTGAGAAGTGTTCTCAATATTGCGGGTGGGCTGTCTGTATCGTTGTGCCTCCCCCACGTCGCGGGAGCGAAGCACTATCTTGGGGCGCATGGCCACCGATCACCGCCCGACACTCGCCGAGTACGCCGCGAAGTTAGCCGACGTCAAGGAGTACCTTTGACGTCGCTGACAAACGTCACCGCCTGTCAGCCCTCCAGCGCGCCTCGGGCGCGCCTGATCTCTGGGAGGATCCCGCGCGTGCCCAGCGCGTGATGGCTGAGCTGGCCGGGATCGAGGACGACCTCAGGCTCTTCGACGAGTTCTCCGCGCGCCTGGCCGATCTCGACGTCCTCGCCGACCTCGCACGGGAGGAAGACGACGAGGAGACCGCGCGGGAGGTCGCCGAGGGCATCGACGGCTTGGCCGAGGACTTCGCCGAGCTGGAGATCCGGGTCCTGCTCTCCGGCGAGTTCGACCACCGGGACGCGATCGTCACCGTCCACTCCGGCGCGGGCGGGACCGATTCCCAGGACTGGGCCGAGATGCTCCTGCGGATGCTGCTCCGGTGGGTCGAGCGGCACCGCATGAAGGTCGAAGTCCACGATCAGCAGGAGGGTGAGGAGGCCGGCATCCGCTCGGCGACGTTCACCGTCCACGGCACACGGGTGTACGGGCTGCTCCACGGCGAGCGTGGGGTGCACCGGCTCGTGCGCATCAGCCCGTTCGACACGCAGAGCCGTCGTCACACCGCGTTCGCGAGCATCGACGTCGTGCCGGTGATGGAAGAGGTCGACGCGGAGATCGTCATCCCCGAGGACGACCTGCGCGTCGACGTCTTCCGGTCGTCCGGCCCCGGCGGCCAAGGCGTGAACACCACCGACTCCGCCGTGCGGCTCACGCACTCACCGACCGGGATCGTCATCAGCTGTCAGAACGAGCGCAGCCAACTGCAGAACAAGGCGACCGCTCTCCGCCTGCTCAAGGCCAAGCTCGCCGAGCGCGAGCGCGAGGCCCGCACCGTCCAACTCGACGCACTGCGCGGCGAGCAGCGTGACGTGGCCTGGGGCAGCCAGATCCGCTCGTACGTCCTGCATCCCTACCAGCTGGTCAAAGACCACCGCACCGGCGAGGAGACCGGCAACACCACCGCCGTGCTGGACGGGGCCATCGACGCGTTCATCGCCGCCTACCTGCAATGGAAGACCAAGGGTGAGACCGCTGCCGCTGGCGGCGGTGGCAAGGGCGAGGAGCCTCGCTCCGGGCGGGCATCGAAGGGCGAGGTCGCGGGGCAGGCCCAGACATGAGCGAGACGCGATCGCTGTTCGACTCGGTCGACATCAACGACGTGCAGGCCGCGGCGGGCCGTTTGGGGGGGCCAGGCGCGTTGCTGGTCTCGGCGCTCGTTCAGGGTGTGCTCGGCACCCCCCCGCACCGGCTCGTCGTCGGCAGCCGGCTGCTGCGCCCCACGGTCGCTGCCGCGCTGTCCTGGGGCTGGACCGACGAGACGGTCAGTCGCGCGCTGGCGGTCGCGTTCGGGCTGGCGGTCGGGCTCGGGGGGCGGGAGAGGGTGTGGTGCCTGCTCGACTCGGAGTCGTCAGACGAGGGCGGCACCTGGGAGGCGGCCCGGGCAGCCGCCGTCGCGCCCGCCGCCGCCCTGACTGCCTGCATCGTGGTGCCGGAGTCGGAGAGCCGGACGCTCGGCGCGTTCTGGGATGCTGCGGGCTGGGCAGTGAGTGAGATCGACGGGAACAGCGCATGGGAGATTTTCGGGGGGATCGATCAGGCCCTTGCGCTGGGCACTAGACCGATCACACTACTGGTCGTGACCGAATTGCAGATCTCATGACACAGCAGCTGCTCACCGCTCCGCCGCTGGTCGAGGCCGCCGCCGCCGTGCTGCTCAGGCTGGCGTCGGCGGGCGAGGCGATGATCATCGTGGGGCGCGACCCCGGCCCGGCCAGCGCGTGCCTGCGCGACTTCCCCGAGTCGGTCCTGATCGCTCCCGGGATCACGAGCCGGTTCGCGGTCGCCGACGGCTTGCGGATCGCTGGCCGGCGCGTCGTGACCGTCCTCGACAGCCGGATCACCGATCTCACCCTGGCGCTCGACGCCGATCGCCCCAACGTCGTGCTGACCACCCGCGCCGCGCACCTGGCCGTCGCGCGTGACGCAGGCTTCACCGTGGTCCAGCCGGGTTGGCCCACCGATGTGGAGCCACTGCTGCGCGCCGCGTTCGACGTCGCCGAGCCGGTGCTCGTGCGGCTGCACCGCCGGGGGGTCGAGGTCGCGCCTCCTCTCGGCGCGCCGCGGCTGGGCATCCACCGGGTCCTGTGGCGGGGACGCGACGGGCTGCTCGTCGGGGCGGGTCCCGGCGTGCCGGCGCTCGTCCAAGTGACCGCCGCTCTCGCGGCTCGCGGCGTCCGCGTCACCTCAGTCGAGATGCACACGATCCGGCGGGCGACCGGCGTCGACCCCGTGCGCACGGACAGCGCCCTGCTCGCCGGGCCGGTCGCCGTGGAGGACGCGCGCCAGCTCGTCCCCATCCCGCTGCGCTCCAACTCCCCCGACCAGCTCGCCGACGCCGTCCAGGCGGCCCTTCCCCGCCGCCCGCCCACCCCGAACTAGCTGGGCTGCGTTCCGCTCCCGACGAGGCATAGGCGCGAGGGACGGTCGCGCGCAGGTTGACGGCAGTTTTGTGCTGGATCGCGGCGGAATACCGCCGCGATCCAGCACAAAACCAGCCCGGGGACCCGTAACGCGTGCAACCCGGCCCGGGCCCGCTGCGCAACCGCCGCCGGCGGGCGTGTCATGCTGGCCGGGTGAGCATGGGGCCGTCGATGATGCGCGGGACGGGGATGAGCCCGGGGACCTGGCGGGTTCGCCAGGGGGCGCCTGACGTCAGCGGGATGCGCCGGCTGCCGAAGGGGCTGGTCGGGCGGGTCTGGCGGCAGTGCGCGCGGCCCTACCGCGGCATGCTCGGGCTGCTGCTGCTCACCATCGTGGTCGGGGCGCTGCTCGACGTCCTGCCCGCGCTGCTGGCGGGCGCGTTCGTCACCACGATCAGCGAACGTGGGGCTGGCGCGCTCGGGCAGCTGAACGTCCTGTTCCTGGCCTCTGTGGTCCTCGCGGTGGGCAGCGCTGGTCTGTCGATGCTCCAACGGTGGGCGTCGTCGTGGGTGGGGGAGCACCTGATCCTCGACCTGCGCCGGGCGCTGTACGACCATGTGCAGCGGATGCCCTTGGCGTTCTTCACCCGCACGCAGACCGGGGCGCTGATCAGCCGGCTGAACAACGACGTGGTCGGCGCGCAGCGGGCGCTGACTGGGACGTTCGGCACGCTGACCGCCAACGTCGTCCTGGTGGTCACGGCGCTCGGCTTCATGTTTGCGCGGAGCGTGCCGCTCACCCTGCTGACGCTGGCCGTCCTGCCGTTGTTCGTCTTCCTCGCGAAGCGGGTGAGCGTTCGCCTCCAGGCGCTGACACGGGAGTCGATGGACCTCAACGCAGCCATGAGCACGGTGATGACCGAGCGCTTCAACGTCGCTGGAGCGCTGCTGGTCAAGCTGTTCGGGCGTCCGGAGACCGAGGCCGAGCGGTTCGGCGCGAAAGCTGCCCGCGTCGCCGACGTGGGGGTCCGCATCGCGCTGGCCGGCCGGATGTTCCAGGTGCTCCTCGTCGCGGTCGGGATGATCGGGACCGCGGTCGTCTACTGGCTGGGCGGGCGCCTCGCCCTGACCAGCCAGGCATTCGACGTCGGCGCCGTCGTCACGTTCGCGATGCTCGTCCAGCGGGTGTACTCGCCGCTGGCCGCGCTGACGAACGCGCCGGTCGATGTGCTGACGGCGCTCGTCAGCTTCGATCGCGTGTTCGAGGTGCTCGACCTGCGCCACCCGATCGCCGACCGGCCGGACGCGGTCGCGTTGCACAACCCGCGAGGCGAGGTCGCCTTCGACCATGTGTGGTTCGCCTACCCGTCGGCCGCCGACGCGTCGCTCGCGTCGTTGGAGGGGGGCCTGCGCCCTGTGCTCGACACGACACCGGGCGCGACCGTGCTGCGCGACGTGAGCTTCGTCGCCGATCCTGGCCAGACCGTCGCGCTCGTCGGCCCCTCCGGCGCTGGCAAAACGACGATGCTGGCGCTGGTCTGCAGGCTGTACGACGTGGTCGAGGGCGCCGTCCGCATCGACGGGCACGATGTGCGCGACCTGACGCTGGCCTCGCTGTCCGCCGCCGTCGGCGTGGTCAGCCAGGATCCGCACATGTTCCACGACACCGTGCGGGCCAACCTGCGCTTCGCGAACCCGGACGCGACCGACGCCGAGATGGTGGCCGCGTGCCAAGCCGCTCAGATCGACGAGGTCATCGCGGCGCTGCCCGAGGGGTACGACACCCTCGTGGGCGAGCGCGGCTACCGCCTGTCCGGCGGGGAGAAGCAGCGGCTGGCGATCGCGCGCGTGCTGTTGAAGGACCCCGCGATCGTCGTGCTGGACGAAGCGACCTCCCACCTGGACAGCGAGTCGGAGGCCGCGGTGCAGCAGGCGCTGCGGGTGGCGCTGGCGGGCCGCACCTCGTTGGTCATCGCCCACCGCCTGTCCACGATCCTGGGCGCCGACCAGATCCTGGTCGTCGAGGACGGCCGCGTCGTCCAGCGCGGCGCCCACAGCCAGTTGATGCGGGCTGAGGGCCTCTACGCCGACCTGTATCGCACGCAGTTCGCCAGCGCATAACTGGTGGCACACGCTGGCCGAACGGCCCATGAACAGGTGCGCGGTGTCGATCCTGCCATGATCAGGGATACGTCAACCTGAGCGAGAGCGGGAATGGCTGGAGCCTCGCGGTACGCCGCGCACCCGGGGCAGGCCCTACCGCGTACCGACCACTCGTCACGCAGCACCGGTTTCGTTTCGCTGCCGCGCGATCTCGGCCTTGACCTGCTCCAGCGGGTACACCTCCCCCCGGGCGATCGCGGCACGGGCCTGCTGGATCTCCTCCAACGCTCCTGGGGTGGAGAGGATATCGAGGGTCTCTTCCAGCGAGTCCAGGTCGTCAGCGGAGTGGGTGTTCGACATCTGGTCCAAGCCGGCTACCCGCCTGGGAATGGGGGAGGACTCGTTCGGCCGTGCCACAGCTCCTGGTCGGCGACCTGGAGCACCAGTTGCGTGAGCAGGTCAGCGTCGACCTCCAGCAGCCGCCACAGCTCGATGCTGTTGCCGATGGCGCTCGTCCAGCGGGCGAGCACCTCGTCGTCGTCGCGGTCCAGCTCGACGAACAGCGAGCGGGCGGGATCCAACCCGCGGGTCGACAGCTTGGCGATGAACTCCTCGCCTGACTCGGTCCAGCCGGTGCGGACGATGAACTCGTCCGGTGACGACTCCTTGAGCGCCTGGGTCACCGTCTTGAGGTGAGAGACCAGATCAGCGTGGCGTCGATGCCGCGCGGCTTCACGCTCGCGTCGCTGCCGCTCCTCTTCGGCCTTGCGCGCCTCGTCCGCGCGGTCCATCTCCAGCTCAGCCTGCACGCGCTCCTCGGCGAGCTTCTCGTTGCGGGCCAGCTTGGCCCGGAGTGCGGTCTCGAAATCGCTCATGAGGACAGTCTCGCGTGCCCGGCGGGCGCGTGTCGAAACGTCGATAGGATGTCTGCGTGCCCACCGTGATGCAGATCTGCGCCTCCGCGAAGGCCGCCGCGCCCGCGTTGGCCCGCGCCTCGACCGCCACGAAGAACGCTGCGCTGGAGGCGATGGCGGTCGGGCTGGTCACTCACCAGGCGGCGATCCTCGACGCGAACGCGAACGATGTGGAGAACGCGCGGGCCGAAGGCATGCCCGGCGCGATGCAGGACCGGCTCACGCTGACGCACGACCGCCTGCGCGCGATGGCTGACGCCCTGCGGGTGATCATCGGGCTGAAGGATCCGGTCGGCGACGTCGTGCGCGGCTCGCGCTTGCCGAACGGGCTGGAGCTGCGTCAGGTCCGGGTGCCCCTCGGCGTGATCGCGATGATCTACGAGGGCAGGCCGAACGTCACGGTCGATGCCGCCAGCCTGGCGCTGAAGAGCGGCAACGCGTGCGTGCTGCGCGGGTCGCGCTCGGCGGTCCACTCGAACACGGCGCTTGCGGCCGTGCTGCGCGATGCGCTGGAGTCGGTCGGGCTTCCCGCCGACGGGGTGTGCCTGATCCCGGACACGTCGCGGGAGTCGGTCAAAGAGCTGTGCCGGGCCCGTGGCCTGGTCGACCTGCTCATCCCGCGCGGCGGCGCCGGGCTGATCCAGACGGTGGTGCGCGAGAGCGAGGTGCCCGTGGTGGAGACCGGCGTGGGCAACTGCCACGTCTACGTCGATGCCGCCGCTGACCTGGACAAGGCGCGCAGGGTCACCGTGAACGCGAAGGCGCGCCGTCCCAGCGTGTGCTGCGCGGCCGAGACGCTGCTGGTGCATGCCGGGATCGCCGAGGCCTTCCTGCCCGCGGTGGCCGCGGACCTCGCGGAGGCGGGGGTCGCGCTGCGTGGGGACGACGAAGCCCAGCGCCTGGCGGGCGCCGACCCCGCCACCGAAGAGGACTGGGACACCGAGTTTCTCGACTTCATCCTGGCGATCCGGGTCGTCGACAGCCTCGACCAGGCGCTCGCGCACATCGCCCGGCACGGGACGATGCACACCGAGGCGATCGTCACCGAGGACCGGGCCGCCGCGCGGCGTTTCGTCGCCGAGGTCGACGCCGCCGCGGTGATGGTCAACGCATCGACGCAGTTCACGGACGGAGGAGAGTTCGGCTTCGGCGCTGAGATCGGCATCTCGACGCAGAAGATGCATGCCCGCGGCCCGCTCGCCCTGCCAGAGCTGACCACGACGAAGTATGTCGTCGAGGGCGACGGACATACCAGGCCCGCGTAGTTTTCACCTTTTTTAGACGTCCTTCTGTAGTTTGGATGCGTCTCGCCCGTACACTCCTGCCCCATGGGGACGGTGCGCCGGATCGGCATCATGGGCGGCACGTTCGACCCGATTCACCTCGGGCATCTCGTGACCGCTGAGCAGGCGCGCGCTGAGCTGAACCTTGACGAGGTGATCTTCATACCCGCTGGCCAGCCGTGGCAGAAGGAGCGGGACGTCACGCCCTGTGAGCACCGCTACCTCATGACGGTGCTCGCGACCGCCGAGCACCCGTCGTTCTCGGTCAGCCGCGTCGAGATCCACAGGGAAGGGCCCACCTACACGGTTGAGACGCTGCGCCTGGTGCGCAGGGCAGCGCCCGACGCGAGCCTCCACTTCGTGACCGGGGCGGACGCGATCCTCAACATCCTCACCTGGAAGGCGGCTGACGAGTGCCTCCAACTCGCCGACTTCGTCGCTGCCACTAGGCCCGGTTATGACCTGCGCGTGCTGGAGGAGCACGGCCTGCGCGACCGTGTCACCGTGCTCGACGTGCCCGCCCTGGCCATCTCGTCCAGCGACGTGCGGGCGCGCTTCGCCGCGGGCCGCCCGGTCCGCTATCTCATCCCACGCCAGGTCGAGGAGTACGCCCGCAAGCACGGGTTGTACCGGACTGTCGGGCGAGGTCTGGCGGCGGGCGCGTACCCGGGCCTGGACGGCGAGCGGTGATGGGGGAGGGGCCCGGCCGCAACGACGTCTCCGCTCGGTCGGATGAGATCGACACCGACGAGTTGGAGCAGCAGCGCGCTCCACGAGCCGCTGGGCGCCGGGCGCAGAGGTTGGCTGCCAGAAGGCGTGCGCTCAAGCGCCGCCGGTGGCTGCTGCTGGGAGCGGTCGGCCTGCTCATCCTCGTGTTCTCGATGTGCGGCCGTGGCGGGCCGACCTCGGCCAGCGGGGATCTCCAGACGCTGCTGCTGATCAGCCATCCGCCGCGAGCAGGCGCGCCGGCGTCAAGCGTCACGCTCTTGGCCGCTGGTCCCCAGGGAAGCGCCAGCGTGCTGTTCCTGCCGGTCGGCACGTTGATAGAGCTGCCTGGGCGCGGGCTGGACCGGCTTGCGATGGCCTACCGGCACGGGGGGGCGCCGATGGTCGAGACAGCGGTCGAGAACCTGCTCGGCATTGAGATCGACCACACGTCCGCGCTGAGCGACCCGGGCCTTCCCGGCCTGCTCGGGCGCACTGGGGGGCTGCAGATCGACCTGCCCCAGCCCCTGGTCGAGCAGCCGGTGGACGAGCTGACCACCGTTGCGCGGCAGGAGTTGGTGTTCCGCACCCTGCTCAGCGCGCTCAAGGATCGACGCGCCCGTGCGGCTACGCTGGCGGAGAGCGCGCCGCAGCTCGGCGCGGATGCGGATTGGCTCGGCGAGCTGTTCGCGCAGCTGGCCGACGCGGCGGCGGACGGACGCGTCGCCTACACCCTGCTGCCGGTCAAGGCGCCCTCCGGCCAGGGCTTGTCCACCGGAGGGCTCTACCAGGTCGACGAAGTGGCCTTGAGCGCCATGGTCCGCCGGTCGTTGCGGTAAGGCGCCTGGAGCGGTGAGCCAGCAGATGCGTGCACGACTCGGGGTGGGTACGATCCAAGTGGGTCGGCGACCGGAGCGTCTGGTCGACGAAGAGAAGGAGCCAGCCTGAACGCTGTCGATACGTCCGCCTCTCGGGTCCTCGCGCTCACGGCGGCCGCGGCCGCGGCCGACAAGAAGGCGAGCGACATTCAGATTCTCGATCTGGGCGAACTCATCAGCATCACCGATTTCTTCGTTCTCGTCTCGGCCGCGAACGACCGTCAACTGGGCACCATCGTTCAAGAGGTCGAGCGGCACATCAAGCAGAGCGCCGGCCGCGCTCCCCTGCGTCGTGAGGGGGCCAAAGACGCCGGCTGGATCGTGCTCGACTACGGTGAGTTCGTCGTGCACGCCTTCACGCAGGAGCAGCGGGCGTTCTACGGCCTTGAGCGGCTGTGGTCCGACGCCGCCCAAGTGCCGGTGCCAGACCCTGCCCGAACCACGTGAGTTGCGCCTGGTCCTAGTCCGCCACGGCGAGAGCGTCTGGAACAGCGAGGGTCGTTCTCAAGGCCACGGCGGCACAGGGCTGTCCGAGCGTGGTCATGCGCAAGCGCAGGCCACTGCGGTATTCCTGGCACGTGCGTACCCTGACACGGTGCTGCTGGTCCGCAGCGACCTTCAACGGGTGGTCGAGACCGCCGCGCCCGCTGAGATCGAGTTGGGCATCGACGTCCATGTCGATGCGCGGCTGCGCGAGATCGACGTGGGAACCTGGTCCGGTCTGACGTATCACGAGATCGCTGAAAAGGACCCAGAAGGCTACCTTGCCTGGATCCGTCGCGGGGACACGGACGTCCGGCGTGGCGGCGGCGAGACGTACGCCGAGCTGCGCGAGCGAGTCTGGCCAGCCCTCCGCGACGCGCTGGCGCTGAAATCGGAGCAGCGTGGCACTGTGCTCGTCTTCACCCACGGCGGACCTATCCGCGTCGCGACCGCCGCCGCCCTCGGCCTGCCGACAAGCGCGGAGGCCCGCCTCGCCGGCGTCGACAACTGCTCACTGACGCTCCTGGAATGGCAGGACGGCCTCCCCCGCCTCATGGCCTACAACCGCACACACCACCTCTTGTCTTTGGATGCCCGGGACATTGAGCGCGCAGCTTCGTCCAGGAGGGATGCACCGACCTAAAAGGGACTCTTGTCATCTATCCGTGGGTGGCTGGTCTCCGTAGCGCAGACGACCGGCGAGGTTGTGAGTGCTGACCGCTGTACGCGGCGGTCAGCACTCACGGCAGCGGCCTCGGCACGCGTCGCCGCTACTGCCACCGCTGGCGGGCCCGACTGCGGCGACTCACCGGGGTTGGGACAACCCAGGATCAGATCTGCGTCGGTGGGTGAGATAGGGTGAAGCGCGAAAACGCAACCGGGAGTCACAGTAATGGGCAGGCGTCACCGGATCGCAGTCGACGAGCAGGAGCCGACCCGGCGCCTGTCAGTGTACGAGGAGCAGGAGCGCACCCAGCGGCTGCAGGTCCCGCTCGCGCCACCATGGGACGAGGCGGAGCCGGCGCCCGAGCTGGCCTGGGCGGCGGACAATCGCCAGCGGCATCGTGGTCGCGGGTGGCCGACGGCGCTGGTGGTCTCCTTCACTCTTTTGGGGGTTGTGCTCGGCGTGCTGGGAACGCTCGTGGTCACTGGCGCCACACGTGGCCAGGTGGACGCACTGGAGGCCCAGCTGGCCCAGGCTCGGCAAGCGGCCGCTGAGCGTGACGCCCGGATCAGCGAACTCGAGGAGCAGCTCGAGGACGCGCGCTCCAACCCGGCCCCACAGGTTCAGCTTCCCCCGGGGTTCGACCTGCCCGGTTTCCCATTCCTGCCCGACAATGGGCAGGGTCGTGAGCTTCTCGAGCAGTTGCAGCGGCGGATCCGCGACCTCATTGAGCGCCAGGACGACCCCGCCTAGCGGCCCTGAGGGCAGGGCGGAATGGCTTTATCGGGAATGCTCAGGCATCCCCGAGATCGCCAATCATCAGAATGTTTTATTCGTCACACCGTGACCCGCCGCATACTCCCAAGGTCTAAAAATCGGGAAGGTTGCGCTTGGGTCGAGTCCCGTTCGCCCACTCTCCTGCTCACTGGGCTGGACCTTCCTGACGACGTGGGGTGAACGAGAGGGGGGCCGCGTTCCCATAAAGTCTAAAGCATGAGCCCGCAAGGTCTAGAAGCGCGCGTCTTCCGCTGGCGAACGACGCAAGGTAATGGTAACTTCTGATCATCGGCCTGTAGGCCCCGATTCTGCGGCTGGCAGGGCGATGGAGGTGGCGGGTTGTGCCGCGAGTGCCGATCGCGGAGGGAAAGCGGGAGCGGGAATATCCCGGTTTCGAGGACATGTCTTCGAGGCGGATGCCTGGGATATTTGATGAAGCATGTTGCCTGCCGAATGTGCACGCCACGTTCTCAGCCATAGCCACGCTGTTGAATAGCAAATAGGCTTTCTTGGCGACCTGAAGACGGGGCATCGCGGGCTTTGGCGGGTGTCACCGCTTGCAATCGGGATTTCTGATGCCGTGGTGGCTGCGTATGCCGTCACAGGTGCTGGCGAGATAAGAGGAGGTGAACCTGTTCATGGCTAACTCGGAGTGCTGCCAGGCTGTCAGTTCGCTTTTCATAAAGATGGTTCCAGAGGTTGGGGCTCATGTTGCGGCCAGCTACGCGACGCGGCCCCCAGGCGCGAGATCGTCGCTGAGAGGGCCCACTTCGGCGCGGGTCACGGATGCATGCGCCCCGATCGGCAAGGTGGTGGGAGCGTGACGCAGACACCGGTTATCGCGGTACCCGACGCGGACACAGAGGGAATTGAGGAGAACCCGCTTGGCATTCCCTGGCTCACGACGCCCCCCCTGCAAATGCCCACCGTCCTCTACATCGGCGGTGACGGCCGAAGCGGCAGCACCCTCCTGGAGGGGTTACTGGCGCGACAACCTGGCACTGCGGCTGTTGGGGAGTTGAGACAGCTATGGCGGCGGGGGCTGCTGGACGGCGAGCTGTGCGGGTGCGGCAAGCCCGTGCGAACATGCTCCTTCTGGTCAGAGGTAGGTCGACGGCTCGTCGGCGGGTGGGAGCGTATTTCGAGCCGGGCGCTTGCCGACCTCGTCGCCCGTGTCGACCGCACTCTGCGGCTCCCTTTGATGAGCTGCGCACACCCCGAGGTTTTCAACAGTGCGTGGAGTGCAGAGTTCGCCGAGGTCCAAGCGCTGGTCACGCGCCTCTATGCGGTCATCGGGGAGGTCGCCGGCGTCGCAACGGTCATCGACTCATCCAAGCATCCTTCTTGGGCATGTCTCCTTTGGAGTGCGGGCGTTGACCTGCGCGTTGTGCACCTCATTCGGCACCCCTGCGGGGTCGTCCACTCCTCGAGCTCCCCTGTGCACCGGCCTCAGGCAGGTGCGGGAGAGCAGTGGATGCCGGCGCACCGGGCGGTCGACGTCGTCTTCCGCTGGTCGGTTTTCAACCTGCTGTTCCATGTCCTCCAGCACCGGGGAATCCCGACGCTGAGGCTCCGTTACGAGGACTTGGCGGAGGATCCCGAGGCAGCGGTTACGGCCTGCTTCGATCTCATGGAGTGCGACGGCGCTCAGCTTCAGATGCGCGACCACGACAGCAGGATCCAGCTCGGCGGAGGGCATGGCATAGCCGGGAACCCGATACGCATGGGGAGAGAGCCGATCCGACTCGAGGTGGATCGCTGTTGGCTGGATCAATTGCCCGATCGTGAACGCTGGTTGACGGGCCTGATGACCGCTCCGCTGCGGCTGGCGTACGGCTACCGCATTCGGCGATCGGCGCGGGCGTGGTGACCGCGGTCACAAAGCGTCGGGGACAGCGAGCGACCCAGGCGGTGGGGGACGGCGAGGCAACGATCCCAATTCTGCTGTATCACAGCGTCGGCTATACGCCCTCCACGCGGATGGCGACGTGGACGGTGACGCCTTCCGCTTTCGCCGCGCAGTTAGATGCGATCGTCGAGGCGGGATGTACCGCCCTGCGCGTGTCCGAACTCGTCGACGGCGGCCCCCTGCCTCAGCGACCGGTTGTGATCACGTTTGATGACGGCCTCGCTGACAACCTCGACGTCGCGCTCCCGATGCTGCTCGACCGTGGCCTGTCGGCCACGGTGTACGTCGCCACGGGTCTGCTCGACGGTGTGCCAGGACCCACGGTCCCGGTTGCGCCCAAGGAGCGGATGCTGGCATGGGGTGCGCTGCAGGAGTTCGCTGACGCTGGCTTAGAAATCGGCGCCCATGGGCACTCGCACCGGCCGCTGGACACACTGAGGCCGGCAGCCGTCCTGGATGAGCTGGCGTGGTGCCGCGGGCTGCTCGCGGAGGAGTTGGGCAATGCGCTGCGGAGCTTTGCCTATCCGTTCGGGTACGCCTCACCGTTCGTCCGGCGGCTCGTGGCCGATGCCGGGTTCTCGTCGGCATGCGGCGTCGGCAACGCCCTTTGCCGGCCAGATGGCGACCGCTACTGCCTGCCGCGGCTCACCGTTACCGCTGACACCACCGTGCAGGACGTTCGACGCTGGCTCAATGGATGCGGATCGCTCGCTCCTCGCCAGGAGCGTGTGCGCACACAGGTGTGGCGAACGTGGCGCCACTGGACAGGGAGGGTAGAGACATCGGCCGCTCCCGCAAACGGCACGCAGTTCCGGCCGCTTGCTGTCGCGACGCTCGACCTTGGCCGTTCCCCCGAGCTGTGCTGGCCCACAGGCCGTTCCGTGGTTACGAGGCCGCCGTCGTATTAGTGCGGGAGCAAGGCGAACCGCTGCAGACGGTCACCGTCTCCCTGGCCGCGGGCAGTCCATCGATACCAGACCAGGTCAAGGCGATGCTGCCAGCCGCCGCTGCCGCGGGCAAAGCGCCGTCGCCCACCGATGGCGAGGAGCCGTCCACGCACGCTGCCCTGCCTTCCATGGCAGTGGTAGTGGCTACCCGCGATCGCCCTGAGCTGTTGGCCAGATGCTTACACACGCTCCTCCCTGCCGCCGCCGCCGCCGAGGCTGAGGTGGTCGTCGTCGATAGCGGCCCCAGCAACAGCGCCGCTGCGGAGTTGGTTGCCCAATCGTTCCCTTCGGTGCGCTACGTGCTGCAGCCTCAGCCCGGATTGAGCCGCGCGAGGAACATGGGGCTGCGCGCTGTCAGCGCAGAGGTCGTCGCCTTCACGGACGATGATGTCATCGTCGATCCAGGCTGGCTGGTCAGCCTCAGGAAGGTGTTCGCTGAGCAGGTGCGAGCGGTCTGTGTGACGGGGTTGATCCTGGCAGCCGAGCTTGACACGCCAGCCCAGCTCTGGCTCGAACGGTTCGCGGGGTACGCCAAGGGCTTTTCACAGCAGCGCTACGATCTGCTCGCTCATCGCCGCGACGACTCGCTCTACCCCTTCGACCTCGGACGGTTCGGGTCCGGCGCCAACATCGCGGTTCGTCGGAGCGATTTCATCGCGCTCGGAGGGTTCGATGAAGCCTTGGGACGCGGCACGCCCGCCCGCGGGGGTGAGGACCTCGACGCGTTCCGGCGCGTGCTCGAAGCCGGCGGCCTGCTCATCTATGAGCCAGGGGCGGTCGTATGGCACCACCACTGTCGGACGGAGGCAAGCCTGCGGGCTGGCGCGGTTGCCGATGGCATTGGTCTGGGCGCCACACTGACGAAGTGGGCTCTGGAGAACCCCATCGCGCTCCTCAGTCTCCTCCGCAGGGCACCGAAGGTCCTGCTTCGCGAATGGGATATCAAACCGGCGAGATCGGCAGCCGAGGTCTTGGCCAATCCAGCCGTGCTTGAGCTGTTGAGAACGCTCGGATTGGCGTTGGGACCTGGGTGGTACCTGCAGAGCAGGCGACTGACTGCGAGAACTGCCAGGCACACGACCGGACCGGTTCCCACTCACAGCGACAGAGCGTGACCAGGAACGCCGATGCGGAGCAGACCGGATTAAACCCGAAAGGCCGTAGGCATCACCCTTACAACGGGTCGCTCTGTGGTTTCGGTGCTGCTTTTGGCCATGACAGCGCCCCGACGGTGAGCGTGGTGATTCCAGCGCTCAATGAGGCGCGCAATCTGCCGCACGTGTTCGCGCGCCTGCCCCAAGACTTGCATGAGGTCGTACTCGTCGACGGACACTCAATTGACGACACCGTTGCCGTTGCGCGCGGCCTGTGTTCGACCGTGAAGGTTGTGGCTCAAAATGGCCAAGGCAAAGGCAATGCGTTGATGTGTGGGTTCCAGGCCTGCACTGGTGACATCATCGTCATGCTCGATGCGGACGGCTCCACCGATCCCGCCGAGATTCCACGCTTCATCGCCGCTCTGCTCACGGGCGCGGACTTTGCCAAGGGCACGCGTTTCGTCACGGGGGGCGGCAGCACCGATATCAGCCGGCTGCGACGGGTGGGGAACCGGCTTCTGTCAGGCGCCGTCAACCGCTTTTTCGGCACCGGGTACAGCGACCTTTGCTATGGCTACAACGCTTTCTGGCGGACGCACTTGTCGGCCTTACAGATCGACTGTGATGGGTTCGAGGTGGAGACACTGATGAGCATCCGGGCCGCCAAGGCGGGCCTTCATGTCATCGAGGTGCCGAGCCGTGAAGCGCTTCGCCTCTATGGGCAGAGCAATCTCAGGGTCATTCGGGATGGATGGCGGGTTCTCTGCACGATCCTTCGTGAGCGAGTGTCCGTGTGACCGTGAACTCCATAACGACTGTCGGACCCATGACTGTGACATCGCTGCCGCCGGTTTCGGTTGTGATCTGCGTGTACACCTCAGAGCGATGGCGCATATTCCGCCAAGCAGTGGGCGCAGTGACGGCGCAGCAACCCGGCGAGTTGATCATCGTCGTCGACCACAATCCTGAGCTGCTCGAGCGCACCCAAACAGCATTTGACCGCGCCCGAGTCGTTCCGAATTCTCACCGCCGCGGTCTGGCGGGAGCGCGGAACGTCGGGGTTGAGGCCGCCCACGGCGATATCGTCGTCTTTCTTGACGACGATGCCGTGCCGCTGCCTGGGTGGCTGGCCGCGTTGACCGCGCCGTTCGCCGACCCCGCAGTGCTCGGCGTCGGTGGGGCCGTACGGCCATGGTGGGCGAAAGAACGACCTCGCTGGTTTCCAGATGAGTTCTTGTGGGTTGTCGGCTGCTCGTATCGCGGCCTGCCCCAGACCCGCGCCCCGATCCGTAACCCGATCGGCGCCAGCATGGCCTACCGTCGCAGTGTGCTCATGGAGGTGGGCGGCTTCGACACGGCCCTCGGGCGCGTCGGAAAGCATCCCGTCGGCTGCGAGGAGACTGAGTTGGCGATCCGCGCCGCGCGCCGCTATCCAGACGGCCTGCACCTGTACGAGCCGAGTGCCGTTGTCCGGCATCGGGTGCCGGCCGAGCGCGCCACCTGCTCATACTTCCTGCGTCGCTGCTACGCAGAGGGGCAGTCGAAGGCACAGGTCACACGGCGAACAGACGGCCACGTGGTCCTCACCACCGAGCGGGCCTACACACGACGCGTCCTGCCCTCGGCACTGCTGCGTTCCGCCAGGGCCGCGCTGCGAGGCGACATGCGCATGGCCGGACGTGCCGCGGCGGTTACCCTCGGGCTGCTGGCCACGGTTGCCGGGTATACATGGGGCCGCGGGCGGCGGCCCGACGTGGCGCGTCCACGGAAGACGGGATCGCTGGGAATGGCCGTGTGGCGCCGTACACCCGCCGCGGGCCAGGCGGCGGCTCGCTGGCTCGCTCGGCACGCACCTGGGCGGTATCCGCGCTGGGGCAACCTCCGCCGGCGCGAACCGTTCAGCGCGCACTACGGCTACGACCGCGGGACACCGATTGACCGTCATTACATCGAGTCGTTCCTGCACCGCTGCCGGGCGGACGTCAGCGGACGAGTGCTGGAGGTCAAAGACGCCACATACGCCCAGCGCTACGGCTCCCGCCTCGATCGCGTTGACGTCGTAGACATCGACCCCGCCAATCGGCAAGCCACACTCGTGGCGGATCTCTGCCAGGTGGGCAGTCTGCCCGCCGCCCGGTTCGACTGCGTCATCCTGACGCAAACGCTGCACCTTCTGCCCGAGCCGCTCGAGGCCCTAGTGAACCTGCGACAGGCGCTGGCACCCGGCGGGGTTCTGCTCATAACCGTCCCAACCCTGAGCCGCACTGTGCGCGCAGCAGAGGGCCCCGATTATTGGCGCTGGACACCGGTCGGGCTGCGACAGCTGCTGAGCGGAGTCTGGCCTGATGCGGAAATAAAGGCAGAGGGTCACGGCAACCTCGTGGTCGCGCTGGGCTCCCTGCTCGGACTCGCTGGTGAGGAGCTCGACACCGCTGAGCTGGACTGCCAGGACCCTGCTTTTCCAGTGGTCGTCACCGCGCGCGTCCATGTTTCGAGCTGAAGCCTCCAGGTTGCGACGCGACGTGGAGATCTATCCGCCGCGGCCGGCTCTTCTCCGGGCGCGGATAGGCGCGCATGTCCGGATACCGCTCTACCGCAACGCGTACGCGTTGATCGTGAACACCGGGGCCACCGGCGTGCTCGGCATGCTTTACTGGTTGCTGGCCGCCCGCCTCTATTCACCGGAGGAAGTGGGAACAGGGGCTGCGTTGATCTCGGCGATGCTGCTGTTCTCAGGTGCTACTCAGTTCAGCCTCACCGGCGTCTTGGTCCGCTTCTTGCCCCGTGCCGCCAGTCACTCGCTCGTGTTCGGCTCGTACGCCGCAAGTATGGGCGCGGGGATCGTTGTGACCTCGGCCGTGCTGCTGCTCGGCCGACACTGGGTGCCGCCGGTCCTGCGGTTGCCCGGTTGGGCAGGCGTGTGGTTCGCCGCGGCGGTTGCGATTTGGTCGCTCTTTGTGCTGCAGGACAGCGTCCTGACCGGTCTGCGTCAGGCTGTGTGGATACCGGTTGAAAATATTGTGTTCGGGATCGCGAAGATCCTCGCGCTTGCGGTTTTTGCCAAGATGGAGCTGCCCTGGGGCGTTTTTCTGTCCTGGACCGTGCCCGTCGCGCTGTCCGTCCTGCCCGTCAATTGGTTGATCTTCAGCCGGCTGCTCCCGCGGCATCTGGCAGCCGGGCGAGCCGCTTTTGAGCGATTCGGGCGCGGGCAGCTCTGGCGCTTCATCGCTGGGGACTATATCGGATCGCTGTTTTGGCAAACCGGATCGACCGGCCTGCCACTGCTCGTCGGATCGCTGCTGGGCAATGAGGCCAATGCCTATTTCGCGGTCCCATGGGCGGTCGTCACCGCCGTGGACTTGGTCACCACCAACCTCGCTGTGTCGCTGACCGTTGAGGCGGCGGCCGACCGGTCGCGCTTCCAGGAATATGCGCGGGCTATGAGCCGGCGCGGCCTCGGACTGATCATCTTGGGCGTCGCGCTGGTCATTGCCTTCGCTACGCCGGTTCTGCGCATCTTCGGTCATCAGTACGCCGCCAACGGCACCACAGCCCTGCGGCTCCTGGCGATCGCGACGCTGCCCAAAGCGGTGACGATTCTCTATTTGGCTGCCTGCCGGGTTCAACGGACTACTGGAAGGATCGCCCGAGTGGAGGCGGCCCACTGCCTGCTCGTGCTCGCCTCTGCGATCGTCCTCGGCCGACATCTCGGGCTGACGGGCGTTGCCGCCGGTGTGCTCATGGGGTAGACGCTCGTCGCGTTCGCGGTCTTCCCGCGGGTGTGGTCCATCCTGCGGACTGCGCAGAGGCACCCATGAGCGGGTTGCCACTGATCACCCGGGATCCGGCGGCCACGGCGCGGTTATGGGATCCGGGCCGGGGTCTCCTGGGCCGGCTGGGACCGGCGACGCTCACGCTTCTCGCGCTCGGGCTGTGGCTCTTCGCGCTGTCCGGCACGCAGATCGACGGTGTCGATGACCTCGGCCTGATCTCCGTCCTGCATCCTGTTTCGTTCGCCGGTCTCGCCCTGCTGACGGCTGGCATGGGGTGGGAGCTGGCCCGGCCACGCCGACGTCCGGCGGTCATGGTGTTCTCTCTCATCGCCGCGGTCTTCATGCTCCACGGCGTGACCGCTCTAGTCGAGCCGCTGCCGCGCTTCGCCACGGCTTGGCTGCACAGCGGCTTTGTGGAGCACATCGCCCGAACCGGTCATACGCTGCCCAGCTTCGACGCCCGGTTCAGCTGGCCAGGCTTCTTCGCTGCCGCCGCGCTGTTGGCACAGGTCTCTGGGGTCGACAGCGCGCTGGCGTTCCTCCGTTGGACCCCTGTCGTCGTCAACGCGCTCGCCCTCCTGCCGCTTTCGGTCCTCTTCCGGGCGCTTGCCGACGACGATCGCCCCCGCTGGGCCGCCTTGTGGCTGTTCGTCGTCGCCAACTGGATCGGCCAGGACTACTTCGCGCCTCAGGCCTTCACCTACCTCCTGTACTTGACTGTCATCGCGCTGCTCTGCCGGTACTTGCTGGCAGAGCAGCGCGATGCCGCTGCATTGCCGACCGCGACGAGCCGGTGGCTGGGCGCAGTCGAACGGTGCAAGACGCGACTCGCCCAGCCCCTGGCGCCGCCGACCACCGCCCCACAGCTCGGTGGGCTCATCACTGCGATCGTCGTCATCGCCGCGGCGATCGCCATCAGCCACCAGCTCACGCCGTTCATCCTCGTCTTGGTGACCGGCGCGCTGGTCGCGGCACGCCGCATCATTCCGAGAGGCTTGCCGGTCCTGTTCGGCCTGCTTGCGGCTGCCTGGGTCAGCTATGGCGCCACGGCGTTCTGGCTCGGCCATCTCGACTCGATCATCGGCAACCTTGGCCGCGTCGGCAGCACGGTCGACGCGAACCTGTCCAACCGCTTCGCTGGCAGCCCGGGCAGGCTGGTCGTGGTGGCTGTGCGGCTCGGGCTGTCCGCTTCCGTAGGACTTGCCGCGGGCTTCGGCATCCTGCGACGGTGGCGCGCGGGGCGGCTGGACCTCACCACGATCCTTTTGGCTGGCATGCCCTTTGCGGTACTCGGTCTGCAGAGCTACGGAGGGGAGGTGCTGTTGCGCGCCTACCTCTTTGCTCTGCCTGCCCTGGCGCTGCTTGCGGCGTTCGCGCTCTGGCCGGCCGGCGGTATCGAACGGCGGCATGAACCGTTGCTGCTCACAACCGCGAGCTTGGCGCTTCTGGCCGCCTTCTTCGTCGCCCGCTATGGCAACGAGCGTTTCGAGTACATCTCCTATGGAGAGCTGCAGGTTGTGGAAGAGGTCTATGCGCAGGCGCCCATAGGAGCGACGCTGGTGGCGGTCTCGCCAAACCTGCCCTGGCGCTACCGGGATATCGAGCGCTTCCACTACCAGCCATCGCTTGACGATTTCGTTCTGTCCGATCCGCTGTCAATCCGCCAGCTGATGCGGCAGGTGCCGCAGCAGCCGGCGTACCTTCTCATCACACGGGGGCAGGTGGCCTATGTGGAGGCGGTCTATGGCTATCCCCGCGGTTGGGCGGATCAGCTGGCAGAGCAGCTACTCGCCTCTGGAGAGTTCCAACTCGTGCGGCAGACGGAGGACTCCCTGGCGCTCCTGTTCATAGGCGAGGTGACGTGAATGGAGCAGACCCTGGCACGGTCACGTGAACTGGCGTTGGATGTCCTGCCGGCAGTGCTTGCCGTGGTTGTATCCGTGGCGTTCGTGCTGGGTTCTCACCACTGGCTCCGGACGGCGCTCACTGTGGTGTTCTTCATGGTCATGCCTGGCCTGCCATTCGCCCGCCTGCTGACGCGCGATGATCAGGCGGCGCTGCTCGCGCTGGCCGTCGCGCTCAGCCTCAGCCTCGACGTCGCGGTCTCCATGGCGATGCTCTGGTCGGACAGCTGGTCGCCAGCGCTGGGTCTCGCATGCGTCGTGACCATCACGCTCATCGGCACCGCCGCACGGCTGCTGCAACGTTGCCTTCGGAGGCGGTGATGACCGCGCTTCCGCCCTCACCTGCCTGGCTGTCCGCCGTGTTCACGGGCCTGCCCGGCCTGATGGTCACCGTTCTGCTCCTCGTACTGCTCGCTGCCCGGGAGGTCGTCCGGGTGGCACTGCCTGACGACCGCGGCAGGCGGATCATGCGCTGGTGCATGATCCCCATCCCCCCGTTGGCGGTGCTTGCATTCACCAGCATCCTGCTGCGTTTTGTGTTGTTCACCTGAATGCGCGGGGCGACCAGCCGGTATGAGTCGTCAGTGCCGCACAGGCCGAAAGCGCACTTCGCCAGGGCCGAGCGGCGCGGTGTCGCCCGGGAGGAGAACGGGGACCTGCCGTGTATTGATGAGGAGCTGCACAGTTCGTGACGCCAGCCCGAGAACGCCGTCGGGCAACTGCGTGGAGTCGCGCAGCTGCGTTCCTGGAGGAAATGCTCGCCGCCACGCCGCCAGCGTGGCCGCGAACGGCGTGGGCCGTCCTCCCTCGCCCGTCGTTGTGTCGCTCCACAGACACCCGAAGCAGCCTGCGCCATAAGCCTGTGGCTGCCACAGCAGCGCCACAGCGGCACCGCTGAGGGCGAACTGTCTCAGCGCCGCCGCCCCCACCGCGTTCTGATAGACGACGTCATCCCGCTCCTCGGGGAGTTCCGCATACCACTCGGCCCACCAGATCGGCAGCGCTGTGCGCGCGCAGCCAGGTGTTGACTGCCTGAAATTTCGCAGTGGCCGTAAAAGGATCTGTGACGAGACCGCGATCGCGCGTTGCTGTTCCTCCGTCCACGATGACAAAATCGGCCCCACGCGCATGGGTGAGCCAATACTCCAATACGTCGAGTGGCCGCTGGTCAAGAACGCCCCAAGGTCCTGCTATCGCAGAGGGGTGGCTGGCGGTGGCGGCGTGCGACCAGCTGTCCATCGTCACATACGGCCCGCCGACCAATGCGTCGGGCCGCACTGCCTTGATCGCCGCATAGACTTTGTTGTACAGATCCGTGTAGGCGGCGGCATCCCACCGATTCCTGGCTGGATCCCAGAAACCCTTCAGCTCGTTCCACACCTGGAAGTGCCGCACCTGCGGGTAGCGCAGCGCTGCTCGAGCGGCCAATGCGGCGAAATCGTCATAGTGGGCCCTCGCCGGTGCTCTCTCCAAGTTGCCCCAGTCCGTGACTCCCGGTTCGCCGCCTTTCATCCAGTCGGGCGCGCAGCACAACGTGAGCACTGGCTCGCCGGCGGAGCTGCGGATGAGGGCAATGCGCTGATCTAAGCTCGCCCATTGAAACCGGCCTGGGCTCGGCTGAGGACTCGATGCTCCCCAGCCCATCACATGCTGGTTCTGCAGGTCGGCGGCGGCCCGCAGCACACCTATTGCCCGATCGTTCGCGCGTGGGTTCCCCCATGGATCCACGGAGTACTGGCCATGGGTGACACCCACCCGCAGACGCGTGACAAACGTTTCACTGACCGCTTGAGCGGGCAGGGCGATCGCGACAGCCAAAGGAACGACGAAGAGCATGGACAGAAAAGGGCATCGCCGCACAGGCAGCCGCAGATGTCGCCGCATGAGCCCATCATCCTAGCGGGGCTGCGCCCCGGCCCGACGAGCCATGGACGGGTCGGACGGCAGCGCGCGGGTTGACGAAAGTGTTGTGTGCTGGAT